>CADARW010000112.1 GCA_902790405.1 uncultured Bacteroidia bacterium | reverse complement strand
TGAGTACAAGTCGGCAAATGCAATAATGGGAAGTGCTGTCGATGAGGAATTCACAGAAGAAATTATAAATGTAAAGTCTGGGGATGTTGTCTTCCTCTCCTCCGATGGCTATCCCGATCAGTTTGGTGCCGAAGGCAAGCTGAAATATTCGCGTTTCCGCGCCCTTTTGCAGGAATGTTCGCAGATGGAGCCCGATAAGGCAAAGGAATTTTTGTCTGCAAAGCTTGACTTGTGGCGTGGCGACTTGGAGCAGACAGATGATGTGATGGTGGTGGGGATGTATTTTTAATGATTATTGTTTGCTAAATTTCAAATGCTTTAGCAGAATTATGTCCTGCTTCGTGGGCAATTATTTACATAGGAGTAAGACTATCGTTTTTATTTTTTATCATAAACAAAAGTAACATTCTTTTTATACTCAAAAATTTCTCCAGTTTGAAAATCTTGCAACTGCGTTTTGCTTATTTTTTTCAAAATCTTAGGTAAAAATTGATATTGGTCGCGTAGCATATCACGCTTATATCCTACAATGACAATTTTATTAATACTATCAGGAATTACAATATCAAATGCATTAAGATTAATACCAGTAATTTCAATTAAATTTCCACCAAAAGCTTTGCGTTCTTTTTTGTATAATGTGTCATTTTCAAATATTCTATATTCCGTATAAACTCTTTTATAAGTATTTTTTATTGAGTCGAACACATTGAATTCCAAAAAAATTGGAGAATATTCAATTCTTTCAATTCCAAATGCCATGCCGAAATAATCCCTTAAAGAAATATATAATGTGTCATCTGATAGCTTACTGTCATATTCACATACAATTGTATCCCTAAAAATATCATATTTTAACAGGTAATAATTTTGTTTTTTCTTGTATGTGCCGCTAGCATATATTCGAGAAAAGCTACCCTCCCCCATGTGTTTATATTTAAAAATATTATTTTTTCTGCAAAAACAGTAGCAATTAATGTCATTCAAATTTTCATACACTTTTTGTGCATTCATATCAAATGTAGTAATAACTGCAATAACCAGCAATGCAAACAACTTTCTCATTTCACAATCCTCATATTTTGCCTGTTTTCGGCATCGTTAATAATTCCTATTGTATTTTCTTCCGTCGGATAAACCTGACCCCTCATATTACTCTGCAGTCCAGGTTGATGATATTCATAATCACCAAACAATGTCCCTTTGTGTACAAATGCTTTAGCAGAATTATGTCCTGCTTCATGGGCAATTATTTCCATTCGCATTGTTTGTTTTATCATTAGTTACTCCTTATTTTCGTATGGTATTATCTTAACCAGTTTCCCGTCTTTTATTTCTAGGATTTCTCCTTTGTTTGATTTATGTACTGATAGATTACGGATATGTCCGACAATATTAACTGAATTTATTGTGTCGGATAGGTTTAATTCTATTTCATTCTCAATTTTTATTTTTTTATTTTTTATTATTTTTTTGGATACAGAGTAATACATTACGAATGTTGTTTCTGTCCCTTGTGGATTCTGGGAATATTTTATAGGTAAGCCGCAAAGATTTGCAGAATGCATATCTAAATTGTTATTCAAACTATCTTTTTGATATAAGTATAGCATAATGCCTAAAGGCGGTTCTGATGCGTAGTTTCCGTAATTATTGTAATAGTATATATAGAGAGAGTCTTCAGAAAGAGTACTATCATGTAAGTATATAATAGTATCCTTAAGTTCTTTATCGTATTTCAAAAAATAACGATTCCCTTTTACCTCGCATATACCTTTCCCGTATGATAAACCGCAATCAGAACTCCATTCTTTGATAAATACGAGTTTTCGTTGATTTGAACTCGTATCAATAAAGAAATTATATATAGAAGTAGAAAAACCTTCACTCAATTCATATTCAAATGATCTCAACCATTTTTTATTAACCAATCCGATTGCTTTAGAAAAATCTTGAGTGGCAGCACTTATACTCGTCGAAACAAATAATATGAAAAATACCCATTTCATTTTATCACATTCATATGTTTTATATTATCTTCATCCTGTATTATTCCTATAGTATTATCATAGGTTGGATATACATTTCCTTCTTCATTGCTCTGCAAACCAATTTGATCATACTCGTAATCACCATCTTTAGATTCAGAATGAGAAAATGCAGCGGCAGAATTATGTCCTAATTCGTATTCACTAAATTTCTTCTTATGTTCCTTATATTTTTTTCTCGTTAACCAGCCATAGTAATATCTTCTATAAGAACGGCGATTTTGGCGTGCTCCTTTGTCTGGCTTATATCTGTTGGATTCATATTCAATCATTCTTTCTTTATCGATTATATAATCTTTTCTGACTTTTAGCATTTCGCAATATCCTGTCTGTATTATTTCATTATAACGCTCTCTTCCAATTATTTTGACGACATTTATGCTGTCGAGATGATCAGTTTGTATATTTATATCATATTCATTAATAATAAAAAAATTAGACCTGATATTCCTTATGCGGCGCTTTGCTATGGGGAAATAGCATCCTGTTGTTTTATTGTCCTTACTTTGGAAAGAATGCATTACCATATCTATAGGTTTTTGGTCATTGGTTGTTGTATCGACATATTCCAGCGTAATAATAAATTCTCTATCAGAATAATATCCGTAATTGTTGTATGTGTATATGTATAAAGTATCAGAGGACAATTCGCTGTTATATTCGTATATAACCGTATCGTTTAAACGGTCATCATACTTCAGAATATATTTCCCCCTATGCTTATATTTTTCAAACTGGCCTTTCCCGTAGGCTTTCCCTGCATCGGTGTCCCATGTATATAAAAAATAGCCTTTGGTATTATTAGTCGTTTTGTCAAAATATAGGTAATATGTTTCCCAGGCTCCAAATACTTGTCCCATTTCGTATTTAAAAGGTCCTTCTAAATTTTCGTTTCCTCCATAATATTTAGCGGGGTACTCTTGTGCTACGACAGAAAAAACAATACAAAAATGTATTAATATTGCGAATATAAGTTTCATTATTTTATTGTCATGTGTTTTCTATTATCATCATCATTAATTATTCCGATAGTGTTTTTATCGGTTGGACATACCCATCCCTTTCTATAACTCTGTAATCCTTTTTGCTTATAATCATAATTTTCAGAATGAGAAAATGCAGCGGCAGAATTGTGTCTTGCTTCATGGGCTAAAACTTCCATTTTTAATAAACTTAATGTCATGTTGCAAATATAGGGATTTTATGTTTGAGAGCAATAATATTTTTGTTTGACTGATAAAAAACCAACATTTGGAAGAAAAAGGCTTATGAATAGAAATTTTGGTTACTTTTGCAATTTGTTAAATGTTAGACTAATGTATTTCAAGATATTTGCATTTGCGATTTTACTTTTCTCGGTATCGCTGGCTAACGCTCAGGTCAACGGCGGATTTACCGACGATTTTTCGGATGGCGATTTCACTGCAAATCCACAGTGGACGGGCGAAACCACTAAGTTTCGTGTGAACAATGATATGGAATTACAGTTGTACGATACCGCTGCAACGACAAATTCAACCGCCATGCTTTCTACTGCATCAAGAGCAATCGACAATGCAGAATGGAAGTTTACAGTAAAATATGATTTTGATCCTTCTACATCAAATTATTGCGATGTTTACCTTGTTTCCGATAATGCTAGTGTAAGTTCTTGTACAGCAGGGTATTTTGTACGTGTTTGCGGAGCATCTACTCCCGACAATGTTTGCCTATACAAGAAAAATGGTTCGTCTTCGACAAAGATAATAAATGGTATCGACACGCTTTCGCTTGGTTCGTCAAATACAATAAAAGTCAAAGTGACACGCTCCTCTGAAGGTGAATGGAAACTTTATATTGATGTAAATTCTGCTGGCGAATATTCTCTTGAGGGCGAGGTTACTGATATGACAGTTGCTTCATCAAGTTATTTTGGCGTTCACTGCAAGTATTCCAAGACACGTTCCACAGGTTTCTATTTTGACGATATTTCTGTTTCAGGAACATATACTATTGATTTGCAGGCACCTACATTGGTTTCGGCACGCTTCACCAGCGAAAACAGCATTCTGCTTTCGTTCGATGAGGAAATAGACGAGGAAAGTGTTTCCGCTACCAATTTCAGTATGGACAACGGCATAGGCCAGGCAACTTCTGCAACTTTGCAGGAAGGCGATGCACGAAAAATTGTTCTAACATTCGGAGGCAGTTTCACAAGCGGTACCACCTACACATTGACATACGGCGGAATCTCAGATAGCGAAGGAAATACTTTAGCAACTTCCACTACGCAGATGACTTTCGTCGAAGCTGGAACTGGCTCGGTGGTTATCAACGAGATTATGGCCGACCCAACACCAGTCGTCGGATTGCCCGAAAGCGAATACATTGAACTTTACAACAATTCGCCCGATGCAATAAACCTCGAAGGCTGGACTTTGAAAATCGGCACGACTTCAAAAACACTCGATGCATATACGCTGTATCCGTCGGAGTATGTGGTGATTTGTCGCACAGGCAACGATACGCTTTTCTACGACATTACAAATATTCTGCCCCTAAGCCTTTCGGCGACAGCGTTGACAAACGGCGGTACAACCATCACGCTGTACAACGAGTTTATGTCGGAGGTTGACAAGATTACATACTCGTCGGCATGGTACAGGAATGCTGGCAAGAAGGACGGTGGATGGTCGCTCGAACGCATCGACCCGAACAACCGCTGTGAGCAATCGACCAACTGGCGGGCTTCCGAAAACGAAAACGGCGGTACTCCCGGAGTACAGAACTCGATTTTCGGTCCAAATGTTGACGAAACAGCTCCTTCCATCATGGACTTGAGCATAAATTCGGCAAACGAACTGCATCTTACTTTTTCCGAAACCATTGATACAACAACGCTTTCGCTCGACAACTTTTTGCTCGACAACGACTACGGCAACCCCGTTTATGCAGGAATGGACGCCAATAATCCCAACTTGCTGGTGCTTATGTTCGGAGTATCGTTCGAGCAGAATCGCATCTACAACCTTACGGTGGAAAACATAGCCGACCTTTGCGGAAATGTGATGGAAAGGCAGACGTTTCAGTTCTCGACTGTTCCAGTTGCATTCAACACAATAGTAGTCAGCGAGATAATGTCAAAGCCATCGCCTGTGGTCGGTTTGCCCGATGCTAAGTATGTGGAGATTTACAACCGTAGCGACAATGCCGTAAGTTTGTCGGGGTGGAAAATCGCGCTTGGCTCAACGACCAAGGCTTTGCCGGCGGTAATCGTAAATGCCAAGTCGTATCTGGTGCTTACCTCTGCCGATAATGCCTTCCTTTTCGAAGATTTTGAGAATGTCGTTGGTGTTGATGGTATGCCGTCGTTTGCGCAAGGCGGAACAACGATTTCGCTATATGACAAGAACGACAATATAATACACACGCTTACTTTCTCGTCGTCGTGGCACGACGACAACTTCAAGGCACAGGGCGGATATTCGCTCGAAATGGTTGACCTCGACAATCCGTGCGAAGGTGCAGCCAACTGGCGTTCTACTCTCGACCGTCGCGGTGGTACTCCCGGAACACAGAACTCGGTGAACGCAACCAATCCCGACAGGATTTTGCCATATCCGACCGATGCCGAAGTGGTAAACGATACAGTGGTCGTGTATTTCAGCGAAGTGGTTTTGCCTGAAATGATTAGTACGCAGAATTTCAGTGTCGAAGAATTTGGTAATCCGACATTTGTGAAAATTATTGAGCCTCAGCTTACTGTTGTAAAAATGAAGTTCAACGCCGAAATACAGCGTGGCAAGGTCTATATGCTCAACATCGGCGAAAATATTACCGACTGTAGTGGAAACAATGTCGAGGTTAATACGCAGATTAGGTTTGGAATTGGCGTACAGGCTGAATATAACGACTTGGCAATAAACGAATTGCTGTTCAATCCTTATTCTGGTGGCAGCGACTTTGTAGAACTTTACAACCGTTCCGACAAGGTCATCGACCTGAAGGATTTGTGGATTTCGAACACCAACGACGACGGTTCCGTAAAGGATTCGTACCAGATTACAAACATCAGCCGACTGATACTTCCGCAGGAATATTGCGCTTTCAGTACCGACATTGCCGACCTTTACAACCACTATACCATAGAGCATTCCGAAAACCTCTACAAGGTTGCCAAGATGCCTTCGATGCCCGACGACAAGGGGACAATCATAATCACAGGTCGCGCCTTCGATACCATAGACATTGTTAGCTACAACAAGTCCCAGCATTATAGGCTGTTGAGTTCGCAGGACGGCGTTTCGCTCGAAAGGATAAACTACGATGTGCCGTCGTCGGACGAAAGCAACTGGCATTCGGCAGCGCAGGACGCAGGTTTTGCAACGCCTGGATATGTAAATTCGCAGTTCCACGAGATTGGCGAGATTGAGTCGCAGATAACCTTGAGCAGCGATGTCTTCTCTCCCGACAACGACGGCTACGACGACCAGCTTGTCATAACCTACAGCCTCGATGTGGCTGGCTACAGCGGCACTATTGCGGTGTACTCGACCAACGGCAGGCTTGTGCAGACACTTGTCAACAACCGCAGCCTCGGCTCTACCGGCAATATCGTGTGGGACGGCTTCGATGCACAGAATAGGCTTTGCCCGGCAGGAATTTACATCGTATATGTCGAGCTTTTCAACCTCGAAGGCAAGAAGATTGTGGAGAAGCATGTAGTTTCAATAAATTCGCGCGTGGACTAGATGCGAAAACTTCTTGTAATCATATTGATGTCGCTTGCTTTGCTTTTCGTGCAGTCGTGCGAAAATTCCTGTTCGATAAATAGAAAAATAAAGCTAATAACAGGGAATACGTGGGAAATCAATAGCTATATCAACTATTCGGTGAATATCGAAATGAGCATTTCCCCAGAAATTTACAATTTCGACACCGATGGCCATTATACAAAAGTGAGGGAAAACGACTCATTAATAGGGGAGTGGAATTTTATAGATTGCAACTATCTTAAAATGGGTAGCCAGACCTTCAAAATTGCCGAACTTTCACGCAAAATGATGGTTTTGAGGTACGGCGATGTCGATTTTGTGTATAGGAAGATTGAATGATTTTTAATGGTAGCTATATGTTGACGCAATGTGCTTTTGTCCTATGCCCTCTGAGTCATTCCGTAAAACAGAACGAACAGCATAAGGAACGTTGCTTGTGAGTTCGTTTATGCGGAATCTCCAATTGAAAACGTTTCTATAGGAGATTCCGCACAGTTGAACAATATTGCGCTCCCCGTTCCGTATCGCGTTATTGTTCTAACTTGCGGAATGACAGTTTAATAGCACAAAATTTAGTCAACTTGTATATAGTTCCCTTTTTAATAGCACGAACGTTTATTATGCAAAATCAATGTATTTATACCCGATAGGGTATAAATAGTACACAAATTTATTAATATCGACAATAATCGTTTACAATGAAATATTACGGACAGCTCGATTCTCATCGGCTCACTTTGGGGTATCGCCGTGAGACTCATAGCTTCCGAAATGACGGTAAAGGACTAGAACAAGTATCCCATCTTAACGTAGAAGTTCATCATTTTGCCATTGTCCTGCTTGTTTAAAGCGGTAGCCCAGTCAACCGAAAGTATGAAGTTTTCGTTCATGGCGACTTTCAGTCCAATGCCTGCAGCCGAGTGTGGCATATAGGTTTCCTTTTTCGACAGGTTGAAGTAGTCCTCATACTTGTCGGTACGGCCGTTTGCAATGTTGTTGGCTGTTATGGCTGTTCTTACTTCGGTTTCGTCGAGTTTGTATGGCTGGGTAACAACGCCCAAGTCGAAGAATGGGTTCAGTCCGATGTAGAAATGTTGCTTGCCGATGTCGAAGTTTACAATTTTTGTCCTGAGTTCAACATTTGCGTAGGCAAAACCATTAGCCAGAATTCTGTTACGCATAATTCCACGCAATGAATTTCCGCCACCAAGTCCTTCGTATATAACACGTTG
>CADARW010000111.1 GCA_902790405.1 uncultured Bacteroidia bacterium | reverse complement strand
AAAACCAGACCGGAGTATTGTGCGATTACAGTTCCAAGGGCCACGCCAACTATGTCCATCTTTAGCCAGATGACAAAGGCAAGACTTGCGAATATGTTTACGATATTAAGCACAATTGCCACTGTCATAGGTGTTTTCGAATTTTGCATTCCTATGAACCAGCCTTTTATGGCGTAGAGTCCGAGTGTAGCAGGTGCCGCCCAAATACGCACATAAAAATATGACAATGTGAGATTTAGCGTTTCGTCGCTACAGTTCAATATGGCATCGGAGAGCAATGCGATTGGATATTGCAGGGCGATAAGGAGTGCCGCTGCACAGATGGCGATGGTAAGTCCGCGAACTAGTATGCGCATGGCTTCCTTGTTGTCGCCTGCGCCGTAGGCTTGTGCTGCAAGTCCGCTAGTGCCCATGCGCAGGAACCCGAAGTTCCAGTATATCAGATTGAAAATTGTTGTGCCTAAGGCAATTGCACCTATATAGGTCTCGTTGCCGATGTGACCGACAATAGCCAAATCGACCATTCCGAGCAGAGGAACAGTGATGTTGGTGATTATGTTAGGCAGTGCAAGCCTTAGTATTTCCTTGTTCACCTTATATCAATTCAACGAGCTTGTCGGCTGCCTTCTTTATGCCCAGCCAAATCTGCGAGATTGATGCATCGAGCATATAGCAAGGAGCGGTAATTACGCGTTTTTCGGCATCGTAGGCAATTTCATCGAAGTTGCAAACGGTGTTTTTTCCGCCCATAGCTTCGATTTTTGCGGCTGTACCGGCATCCTTACCCGATGTTACGTTGGCTCCAAGAACCTTGGCGACGATGACAGGAGCAATGCAGAGTGCCACTATCGGCTTTCCAGACTTGTTGAAAGCCTTGATTGCAGCCTCGACTTCGGAATCGACCTTCATGTTTTCGCCTTCGTAGAAATAGGAGCAGAGGTTCTTGGCTGCGCCAAGTCCGCCAGGAATCCACAATGCATCGTAGTCGGCTGCGTTGATTGCGCTAAGCGGCTTTATGTCGCAACGTGCAATACGAGCAGCTTCGGCAAGCATGTTCCTTTTTTCACCTTCCTGCTTTTGCGTGAAGTGGTTTACGGTTTCTGTTTGATTTCTGTCGGGAGCAAAGCACTGGTACTTGCATCCGTTCATGTCGAGAGCCAATAACGAAAGTGTTGACTCGTGTATTTCACTGCCGTCGCGAGTTCCGCAACCCGAAAGTATAACTGCAATTTTTCTCATTGTGTGTGCGTTGTAAATTTTTTGCAAAAATAAAGGAAATTTACAATTTTGGATTGCCTTGTGGCGACATTTGTTATTTCGGGTATAAAAACAAAAAAGACAGACTGTTAATCTGTCTTCTCTGCGGTGTGGAAGGGACTCGAACCCTCGACCCCCGGCGTGACAGGCCGGTATTCTAACCAGCTGAACTACCACACCAGCTGATTGCTTCGTGAAAAGCGATGCAAAAGTACTGCTTTTTTTGAACTCTGCAATATATTTTTCATTTTTTTTTGAAAAAAGTTTCATTTTGTTTCTTGTTGCTTTATTATCAAAGTGTTGCATTCCTCATTTTAAAATTGGTTTCCAATCTTGGCAAAAAAGGCTTATCTTTGTGTCCGATTTGCTTGTAATGTATGAGAATTAGACTGTTAATAGTTCTTTTGGCTGTATTGCTGGTGTCGTGTCGGACTACCGACGGCGACAATGGCGGCTTTTCGCTTGAGAAGAAAAACGACACCTTATATAATCTGGTTCTCGAAACCGACAGCAGTCGCGATGTGTGGGAACTGCGTTTTCCCGTCTATCGTTTTTGCACAGGCGATATGGACGGCGACAGCATTGTGGATGCCGTGGTGGGAGTGGAGAAGCCTACTCGTTTCGACCCTGTGGTGCGACGCCGCGTGTTTATGTTCCGCAATATTGGCGGCAAGGTGCGTCCGCTATGGATGGGATCGAGGTTGGGACAGCCGGTTGTCGATTTCCGCGTAGTGCAGGTCGACGGCGAGACTAGGCTCCGTAGCGTGGAGGAGGAGAAAAATGGAAAATTTTTGGTCGCCGAATATCGGTGGAGTTCTTTCGGTGTGAAATTTATTAGGTATATTTGCCGTGATTTTGAATTTGACAACTCAATGGAAATTTTAAATGATAAATAATATGAAGAGATTTTGTATCAACGCATTATGCGTAATGATGGCTGCTTCGATGTTACTTTTCGGATGCAAGTCGAAGGAAAACAAGGATGGCGAAGATGTAAAAGCGGAAGAAACTGCGAATGCGGAGAATCCAAATGGAGCGAAATTGTCGTTCGACTGCGACTTGCCGACTTATATTTGTGGCTGCCATGTCGATATTGAGAACATGAAGGATAAGGTTGACCTGGACATGGATATTTCTCAGCTTAACCTTGCCGACTTGCGTATTTTGCGTAACATCTTTGCCGCTCAGCAGGGATATTGCTTTACCGACGCTTTTTTGAGGCATGTCTATGGCGCCACGTCATGGTACTTTGATATTGCAATTGAGAAGGCTTATGGTGACCCAGTGAATGTGAAATATACCGATGAGCAGAATAAGTTTATCGAAAGAATCAAGGCTCGCGAAGAGGAGTTGCAGAAATCAAATTACAATCCGCTCGAAGGCTATCTGACTAATTATAATAATGTTGTCAATATGTATCAGCTCGATAGCGCCGAAAATGCTCTCAAGGATATGATTTCGAGGAACGGTTTTGCAATTGTGGAAGGTATGGACGACCAGTTGTTCCATATTTACGAGAAGAACGACTACTCTGATTTTCCGAGCTTTGTGACTACTGATATGTATTTGCAGTTGTATCACATGTATTTCGACTTCCTGCTTCGCGACCTTGAGCAGACCAAGCTGATGGGCGAACTGAAAAGTTTTGCCACCACCATGCATTCCGAAATGCTGAAGATTGCAAAAAGCACTTCCGACCCTGTAATAAAGGATGCTGCCGAATACAATGCAACTTTCTATGCTGTAGGACTTAGCCTGTTGACAGACAACAAGAATTATGAAGTTTCTGCCAAATACAAGGAGGACTTTGATGTTGAAATCGGCAGTGTAAATAAGGCATCCGACAATTTTTCTGAATTTCTAGGATGGGAAGATGTTATGTTCCCATATAGTTTGTTCCGTCCGCGTGGTCACTACACCCGCGACGATGCCTTCAAGCGTTACTTCAAGTCGATGATGTGGTTCCAGTATGTTTCGTTTTGTCTTGATGATGATATTCAGTTCGGCAGGGCAGTTCTTAATGCCGATGTAATCAGGAAGAGTGCCGACTTGCAGAAAAGGTACAAGGGCATAGTCGAGCCTATAACTTTCATTGTTGGAGAGCCTGACAATGTGTCGATTATGCAACTTTCGGAGGAAATGGCAAAGTCGAACCAGACTGCAGATAAGATTTTGGGTAATAGTTCCGAAATGAAGAAGTTCCGCGCTGTGATAAAGAAGATTGCTGACCAGCAGAACCGCATTTCGCCAAAGCAACTTGTTTCGTGCAAGGATAAGATTAATCTGATGCCGCAAAGGTATCTTGCCGATAATGAGATACTTCAGGAACTTGTTGATGTTACTAGCAAACCTACGCAGCGTGCATTACCCAAAGGTCTTGATGTTCTTGCTGCTTTCGGTAGCGATGATGCATACAAGATTTTGATAGATGAATATCAGGAAGATAAGAATTGGTCTGATTATGTCACTGAGTTCGAAAATGTTAAGAAGACAATGAAGAAGGTCAACTGGGATGCTTCGATGTACAACAAGTGGATGCAATCGCTCAACACCTTGCTGGAGAAGGATTCGCGTCATCCTTACTTTATGAAGACTTACCAGTGGGCAAAGAAGAACATCAATGCTGCGCTTGCTTCGTGGGCTGAGCTAAAACACGACTGCATACTATACGGAGAACAACCTATGGGAGCTGAATGCGGAGGTGGCGAGGATTTGCCAGAACCTGTTGTCGTTGGCTATGTTGAACCAAATCTGGCATATTGGAACAAGGCAATCGAATTGCTCGATATGACAGAGAAGATGTTGAAGGACAACGGAATGCTCACAGCGAAGGCAAAGAGTATCACTGAAAGCATGCGCGAAAAGGCTCAGTTCCTCAAGACGGTTAGCGAGAAGGAATTGGCAGGCAAGAAGTTGACAGAACAGGAATACAACCAGATTGAATATATCGGCAGCAGCTACGAATGGCTGACGCTTGATATGCTTAATGCTGGTGCCGAAAATCCAATTTACGATTGGTACGAAATAAAGGGCGCCGACCGCAAGGTGGCAGTTGTTGCCGATGTTTACACAGCAAACTCTGGCAACAATCCCGACAAGTCGATTATGTATGTTGCTACGGGAAATGTCAATACGATTTATGTAATCGTAGAGATTGAAGGAAAACTTTGGCTGACTCGAGGTGCTGTGTTGTCGTACAGAGAGTTTGATGTTCCGTTGGGCAATCCGAGACTTACCGACGAGGAATGGCAGGATATGCTTGAGAAGGATCCTCGTTATGGTGTTCCGGAGTGGATTAAGGAAATTGTTGCTCCGGGCAAATTGCCAAAGAGCAACGAGATTATATTCTATAGCTCGGGATGCTAATGAAATCCTTTCGTAAAAATATAAAAATTGAAGGCATGATTATTCGTGCCTTCTTTTCTATTTTCTTGTTTGTTAGTGCTATCAGTTTTAATAGTTGCAGTAATACTTCAAGCAGGAAATCGGAGGAAAATATTCCGCATTACGACACTTTGCGCATAGCTTTCACTGGCGATATTCTTCTCGACAGGGGTGTGCGCAAGTTTATTGAAAAGCATAGCGTTGATTCGCTTTTCCGTCCCGAGATTGATTCTGTGTTCGCAGCAAACAATTTTGTAGTCGGCAACCTCGAATGTCCTGCAACAAGCATAGTTTCTCCTATAAACAAACGCTTTATATTCCGTGGCGAACCTGATTGGTTACAAACTCTTTACGAGCACGGAATAACCCATCTCAATTTGGCAAACAACCATTCTATGGACCAAGGTCGGCGCGGACTTGCTGACACCGAAAGTCAAATCCGCAAGCACGGAATGATACCGCTCGGCTACGGAACGACTATTGCCGAATCCATTGAGCCACAATTGCTTGCCGAGACACCACGCAAGGTGTATCTTATTACATCGTTGCGCGTTCCGTCCGAAAACTGGGAATATCTTGATAGTGTGCCTTGTGTTTCGGAGAGTAGCATCGCCACAATCGAATCGCAGATTGACAGCTTGAAACGCCTTGATTCAAAGTGCTTTGTGTTCGTAATGTTGCATTGGGGAGTGGAGCATGTATCTACGCCATCGCACTATCAAGTTCGTGATGCTCATAGGTTGGTTGCTGCTGGAGCCGACTGCATAGTGGGGCATCATCCGCATTGTCTGCAGACGGTGGAGACTTACAATGGTATTCCAATCTATTACAGCATAGGCAATTTCATCTTCGACCAGAAAAAGCCGATAAATACCCGAGCTGCAATCGTAACCGGCACAATAACAGCAGATTCGGCATTGTTTGAAATGTTGCAGGTGGAGATTGAAAACTATGTGCCGAGGTTGGTGGAAGAATAGAAGGGGTTTGCTTTCCGGATTTCATCTAATTTGTTGATAAAAATATTTCCGAAAGAATGTGGTTTTGTGTAAATTTGCAGAGTAAACATTGATTTTTATGCCAAACGAATCTGTAGTAAAGGTTTTTGAAGGGAAGAATGTCCGCGTTGTATGGAACGAAGAGGAGGAAAAGTTCTATTTTTCGGTAGCGGACATAATACAAGTTTTAACTGATACGGTGAATCCTCGTGATTACATCAAAAAGATGTTGCGTCGTGACCCTGAACTGAAATCCAAGTGGGGGACAATTTGTCCCCCTGTTGAAATGCTTGCTCCAGATGGTAAGCGTAGAAAGACGCAAGCTGCTGATTTAGAAGGAATTTTCCGTATTATCCAGTCTGTTCCGTCCAAGAAGGCGGAACCTATAAAGCAGTGGCTTGCTGAAGTTGGCGCACAGCGTATTGACCAGATGATAGACCCCGAACAGACTTTCCAGATGGCTGTCGAGGATTATCGTAGGCAAGGTTACAGCGAGCGTTGGATAAACGAACGCATGAAATCCATACAGATGCGTAAGGAGCTGACCGACGAGTGGAAACGCTCAGGAATTACAGAACAGCGTGATTTCGCCATACTTACCAATGTGCTTACAAAGGCGTGGAGCGGTTTTACAACTGGCGAATACAAGAAATACAAGGGACTTACCAAAGAAAATCTGCGCGACAATATGACCAACATTGAGCTTGCACTTAATACGCTTGCCGAAGTTGCAACAACCGAGTATTCACGCCAGTCGAATCCGCAGACAATGGCCGAGAGTAGCCGTATTGCCAAGGAAGGCGGCGAGGTCGCAAAAGAAGCGCGTGAAACAATGGAACGCCGTCTTGGACGCTCGCTAGTTTCGCCTGAGCGTGCCAGCGACTATATAAAAAGCATAGAGGCAAGCGATGATGAGAAGCCAAAATTGACGGATGGGGAATAGGTGTTGCGTATTATTGACTTTCCGTTGCAATTTATCTTTCTGAATTTTGTCTGGATTGTTGATAAAAATATTTCCAAAAGAAAGTGGTTTTGTGTAAATTTGCGAACTAAAGTCTTAATTTCATTTAATTATGCCACAAAGTCTATATCAAAAACTGCAAGCCTGCAAAAGCGAAGAGGATGTAAAAGATGAATATATAAAAGTTCTTGGTTTAAAGGGCGTTTCTCGCAATCTTATTGATATTCAAACAAAAGAAATCTGGTTTGAAGCAAAAGGAGGGACAAAGGAGTCAATTTATGCAATGTACACACAATTGTTGCATTATGTTCAAGACGCACTTAATAAAGGAGAATATGTGCCACCTTTTCTCTGTGTAATTGATTGTGCAAAGGCTGCCATTATGAAAACGGAAGATGTACTTCCTTTTCTTGCTCAAAAAACTATTAAATGGGGGAAATCCGCCAGCAACTACACTCAAGAAGCGTTGGATGCTGTTTCGGGATTTATTGGAACGCATTTTGTTTCATTTAGGATAGAAACCCACGAGGATGAGTTCATTCAAACTGTTAAAAATGCTATCAAAACAGGCAAAATCATTCGAACTCAAATTACGCCAGGCAATCTAAAATCGGTATTCGACAAGTGGGTAATGATGATTGGAAGGGAAATAAAAGATGTGTCCGAAGAAAA
>CADARW010000110.1 GCA_902790405.1 uncultured Bacteroidia bacterium | reverse complement strand
AATGTGCTTGGGAACAATGTCTTCAGGCAACTCGATAGGCCGCAAATAAGGTCTTCCACGCTGCATTTTCAGGTGGAAAAGCTTGTCGTTTGAATCGGTAATAAGATAGCCGTTGTCGTATTCCTTCTTTGTGGTTGGATTCCCCGAAATAATGTGCGCAGGAAAGACAAAACCTTTCTGCACAAACATTTTAGTGAACAAGTCGGATTTTGCCTCGTTAACAGAATTTGTTGCCATATCGACAAATTCGATGGCATTTTCCGTAATGCGGAACACATCGGTCGGCATTTCCAAATCGACACGTCCCGACATCGATTCCATCAGCGGATAAAGTGCGATTTCCCTCTTGTTCACAGCAGCTGGGGCTGTCTTGAATGTAAAATTCTCGTTCTGTATGAATTTTGCACTCACTGGACGACCATACAGGGTGTCGGGCAATTTCTCATTCACAATCAACTGCTTGCAGTAGAATGTAGGTAGCATTTCGTAAAACTGTGCCTCGGTGTATTCGTTGGCGTGCGCATCGTAGTAATGTTTTCCCGAATCCTCGTTCTTGAACATTGCAAATTCATCAATGCCGGCGCTATACAAGGTGAATGGCGGTTTGTCTGAAGTGTCGGCTGCGAAATGGAACGCCCAAGTATGAATCCACACGACAAGAAAAGCGCATACGCAGACGAAAAATGTGCGTCCGACAATAACCAAAAGTTTCTCAATCTTATTCATAACTACTCCTTTCCTTCCTTAAAACGAACAACCGACAAAAGTGGCAATGCCAAACTCACTACGACAAGCATCATCAGCCACGGCAACAGCCTATTGTATGCTTCGGGTGCTGGCGACATATAGAAAACTCGCAGGCAGGCAATGGAAATCAAGATGTTGAGAATCCGTCTGCGCCAAACTGGTTCGAGGCAAATCCACGCAACAAGTATGTACGCCGACAAACCTGCCAGATACCACGGCAAGGCGGAAAGAACAATGTGCCAAACAATTTCGTCGGCAAAAAAAGTCTGCAAGCCCAGCAGAAGCATAACCAGATTACCGCAGAACAGCAATGCAAGGCATCCGAAGCCAAACAGAAGCATCTCCATCACCGAGCGCACATATCCGCGTGGCAGGTGCATTGTGAGTTTCAGCCGCTTATGCACCAGTTCGGGTACAAACTGAACCACAGCAGCCACAATTCCTACCAACAGCGGAACATACCGCAGCATATCAATGAAAATTGCATCGCGAAACATCGCAACCTCCCACAGATGGGCGGCACCTTTCAGCGACACCAGCCTGTTGATGTTCAAAAGCACATATCCGCAAAGTGCAAAAGTTGTCAGCAATGCAACCGCATAAAACCAACGAGTTTTTATCCATTCCTTGTAAAGCATAGCGAGATTTGTTATTTGATGATTTGATTAGTAGCGACGTGGCGCGCCGCGTCGCCACAGATTATCAATTATCCATTATCAATTATCCATTGTTAATTGTCCATTATCCATTGTTTAATATTTCCCCGTCAACCCAATAAATGCATCCTCCAAATTTACCTTTTGTGATGAAAAATCCTCGAAAGCAACACCATTTGCCACCAACCGCGATTTCAGTTCGTCGGCATCCAGGAACGAGCCAAGTTCGACATTGCCGCGGATTACCGTAGGATGATAGACATCAGCCATTTCGGGCAAGGTGCTGTTTTCCGCCAACCTGAAATTGTACTGACGATATTTGCCAAGCAATTCGTCAACTGGCATCTGCAAGATAATCTTGCCATAGTCCATCATTATGCAGTCGTCGATGAGTCTCTCCATATCCTGTATGATGTGTGAAGTCAGGAAAACCGTCTTTCCCGACGATTTCACAAAGTCGCGAAGGTAGTCGATGAACAGGCGACGGTAGCCGGGGTCAAGTCCGAGCGAAAAGTCGTCAAGTATCAGCAACTTGGGATTCTGTGCCATCAGAAGCCCGAGTGCCACCTGCGACCTCTGTCCGCACGACATACGCGAAATGCGCTGGTTCGGTGCGACTTTCAGCATCGACATCAGGTCATAATACACATTCTTGTCCCATTGCGGATAGAATCGGGCATAAAAGCGTTCTATCTGGCGGATAGTCATAAAGCTGTACTGGATATGTCCTTCGAAGAGCAGACCGATGTCGCGGCGAAGTTCGGGATTCATACCAATTATGTTCTGCCCGAAAATACGACATTCTCCGCTACGGGGCTTCAGAAAACCGCTTAGAATGTTGATGGTCGTGGTCTTGCCGGTTCCGTTCTTGCCCAAAAGTCCGAGTATGCGACCTTGCGGTACGGTAAAGCTAAGGTTTTCGTATATGCACCTTTTGCCGTAGTAATGGGTTAGGTTAATGCAATCAATCATAAAATGTTTCAGGTTTCTAGGTTTCTATGGCTGACGCCGTTTAACTTCGTTGAGGGCTGCGCCGTTCAATGCCTGCGGCGTTTCAATGTTTCACGTTTCTAGGTTTCTGGGCGAACAGGCTAACAGACCTACAGGCAAACAGACTTTTTGGCTGTAAGCCTGTGAGACTGCGGGACTGTTAGACCGTGAGCCTTTTAGCCTTCTAGCCCTTTATCTCATATTCCACCGCATCTATATGATAGAACGACAAATACGCCTTGCCTTCCTTTGCTTTGCGTTCGGCAATCTTTGCACGGAAATCTGCAATGCGGGCTTCGGGGGTATTGGCTGTTTCCTGACGCGACTGCTTTTCGGCTCCGCAACCTTCGGCACCTTCGCCGTGCTGCTCCATTCCTGCGAGTTCCTTCTCCCATTCGTTAAGGTAGTCCTCGTCAATGCGCTCTTCACGGACAATGCCCTTTACATAAACAATATGCCCAAGACATTCCTGCTTGAAAGGCTCGCCAAGTTCTACACTTTCAACACGCAAAATCTGCGTATCGTCGCTGCCCATAAGGAACATCTTGCGTCCGCTGTGACGGCATAAATGCATACACACGCCCTCAACCTCCACGGTATCGCCGACCATTGCATCAATCTTTGCAAGCGCATCATCAACCTGCATCGTCTTTGGTTGCTGAACTTCTTGTTCCGCCTCGTCTGTTTTCTTTCCATTGCACGAGAAAAGTGCAAAAATTACAGATATTACTGCTAAAATCTCAAAAAATCTCTTCATATTTTTATTTTTTTACATTCAACGAAAAAAGTCGGGGCACGAAACATAAAAGAATATGAACAACATCTGCCCCGACATAGGAAATTTAACAAAAAATCTTAACGAACGAGTATCTTTTCTGTATCATTATCACCAACTTTCACTATGTACATTCCATGCGGCAAATTGTGTCTTTCTACATCGCTTACAACGGCAAACGATTCCACAACCTGACCTAACATATTATATACCATTACATTCAATCCTTCTGCACCAGAAATCACAAGTTCGCTTTCGTATGAATAGATTTCGATGTTCCTTGCTTCGTCAGACAAAATGGAAGTGGCAAGTTTGAAGGTGACATCAACCGTTGCATCTGCCGTAACGGTAAGCGTATAGGTGTTGTTTTCAACGGCAACTGCTTCGCCGTCAACTTTGAATTCGTCAAGTTCGTAGCCTTCCGCTGGAGAAATTGTGAAAACGACTTCCGTGTCGGCAAGCAAGTCTGTCAAAGATTCTGGTTCAGTAGTAACCGTGCCGTTTTCACCGACATTAAGAGTAATGGTGTAGGTTTGCGGTGCTGGAGCTGCTGTAAATTCATATCCCGGGAAAGTGTATTTTGCAACAACGCCCTGCCACGAATATGTTGATGTGTAGGAAGTTGCGGTTTCGGCAAAAGCAAAATCCAAAGCCTTGTTTGCCTGTACGCGTGCTGCAATCAAGAGCGAATCGCCCTTTACAGCGCACGAATTTGCAGTTATCGAACCAGTTGATTCGCCTAAAATGTGTGATGCAGAAGTTTCAAGATTGCGGTTGAACGAATCGAAGTAGAGCGATTTTGGCGTAGTTGCCCAGTTGTAGCCGTAAACGAAAACGCTGTCGGCATTCACGGCAAGTCCGAAACTATTTGATATTCCGCTAGTCTGCTTTACAAAACCCTTGTCGGCAACACCTGTAGCGGAATTGCAACGGAAAACGAAGCCTGCATACATAGTTCCCTGTGCCGACACAGTATCCTGTCCAATCTTGAAACCGCCCTGAATGCCACCTGCGACAAAGAAACTTGAATTGTCGGGAGCGATTTCGAGTGCATTTAACTGCATAAAGTTCTTGCTGTTGACCTGTGCGCCTTGTACCAGCGACAAATAATCGACCGACAAATCGGAAGCATTAACCCTTGCTGTCCAGAAACTGTACTTGTCATCGGGTGTAACCTGCGAATCGCCAAGCGATACAACAGCATTGCTACCTTTCAGATAACCAGCAATATACAATTTTCCGTCCTTGTATTTCATTTGCTTTGCTGTTTCGCCAACCGACGAGCCGCCCGTAACGATATGACTATTATAGGTAAGGTCGCTGTTGAGTTTCAACACAAATGCCGAGCCTGCAAATCCTGAGCCGCCATCCCAGTCGGCGACATTGTGTGCCAGAATCTCATTCTCGCCAATGTGCATAGTGCGTCTGAGGTTGCCCGTAACGAAGAAATTTCCGTTAGCATCCTGTGCTGCTCCGTAAAGCGAAAATCCATCCGAAATGCCCCAAGTATAACTTGATGCAGGATTGTCAACTGGATTCCAATCGACTGTAGCACGGACTGCACTGCTAATGTTTCCGTCGGCATCAACCTTTACGAAAACTGGCTGATACACATTATGATACTCGGCATCGGGAAATGAAAACGAAATTGTTGTCTCGGTACCATTGTTGCCAACCAGTTGCAACAAAATGTCGTTTCCGTAGAAATTTGCGCTTGTGTGACGGGCTTTCAGTGCGAGGAATGCGCCGCCGTCGGCAGTTGGCGTGTAGTCGCTCGACGACACATCAACATCGCCGTTCTTGGAGTATATTTTCCACAAGGCATTTCCGCTGAAATCGTGCTTTACCAGCATTATGTTGCTGTTGTAGCTTGTTCCCGAATATGGAGCACCCGTCATATCCTCGCCCAGTAAATGTCCCTGCGTGGCAGCCACATTGCCAGTTGTGTCGGCATCTGAGCCCATACTTGCCAATGTATAAACATACCCTGCATCATCCACCTTTGTGCCATATACGGTGGTCTGGGCCTTGTTCTGCGCGTTTGCCTCGGCAACAGCAGCCGAATACCAGTCAAAACTTATTTCCTGTGTCTGCGCACCGACGGCAAACGACAACCCAATAAAAAACAAAAACAATGATAAAACTTTACAATTCATAAATATAACATTTTAATTATTAATCAAATCCATAAAACTTTCTCCGTTTTGAAACGACAATGCAAATTTACCCTAGCGCACACATACGCTCCTATCCCCATTTGTCGTAGTTTTTGCCACCCCAAATCCCCATTTGTTGTGATTGACTGACAGCACCGTGACATCGTACCTTTGCAAACGATGAAAAAAGCGGTCGCCATATTGTGCCTTGTCACGTTGTTTGCAAGTTGTCTTGCAAGCAACACCCTGACAATAAAGCTATTCGACAAAGCAAGCAAGGAGCCTGTCGCCGATGCATACATATACGCTTCGGACAGCAACGGCAAATCGACTGGCGCGGTAAGCGACGACAACGGCACTGCAAAACTGATGCTCGGCAGCGGCGAATACACCATATACATTTCGCACATACAATACGAAACACAGCAAACAAGCATACGGCTGGAAAATGACCTCGCACTGACATTCTACCTGCAAAAAAAGAACTATCAGCTCGGCGAAGTCGTTGTCACAGCCTCCGAATCGAAGAAAATCGGTTCGGTATCGACCATCGGGCGCGACGCAATGAGCCACTTGCAACCTACTAGCATAGGCGACCTTATGGAACTTCTGCCGGGCGGCATCTCGCAGACACCATCGCTCACCCAGGGCAATTCCATATCCCTGCGCGAAACCGGTTCGCTCGGCTCCAGCGGACAAAAAACGAACAGCTCACAGTACTCGACCAATTCGCTCGGCACACTGTTCGTCGTCGATGGTGCACCTATAAACACTGATGCCAACATGCAGTATATGCAGAACGGCGGATTCGACGGTATGGATATGACCAACCGCGGTGTCGATATGCGAACCATCAGCACCGACGACATCGAAAGCATAGAAGTTATGCGCGGAATACCGTCGGTCGAATACGGCAATCTAACGAGCGGCGTGGTGAACATCAAGAAGATAAGGAAGCCAACAAAGATGAATGCCCGCTTCAAGGCCGACGACAAGAGCCAGCTTCTGTCGTTGGGAAAAGGTTTTGCTCTCGATTCAAGCAAATCGCACATTCTGAACATCGACGGCGTTCTGCTGAACGCCTACGCCGACATTCGCAATCCGCTCGAAGAATACAAGCGAGCAAACATCTCGGCACGACTGACAAGCACACTAAACAAAGAAAAGGTAACGCTTAAAATCACACCGTCGGCGGAATATACAGGTTCGTTCGACAACTACAAGACCGAC
This sequence comes from uncultured Bacteroidia bacterium, assembly GCA_902790405.1. Classification (GTDB taxonomy): domain Bacteria; phylum Bacteroidota; class Bacteroidia; order Bacteroidales; family ML635J-15; genus Bact-19. The sequence continues at coordinate 911 of CADARW010000110.1, read as the reverse complement.
GAAAACCTCAGCTATTCGGGCATAAACACCTTCAAATCGACTTACCACAAGCTGGCAGTCGGCAATGGCATCAGCATTTTGCCCAACGCGAACGGTCATTACCAGAAAACTATCGTCAATATGCAGTTGACGCAGGAGTTCGACAACCTTGAACGCCGTGTGCTTGTGGCACCATCGCGGGCAGGCATAGCGCCAAGCAGCAACGAACCAGGTGAATACGATGCCTATCTGCTTTTCAGCGAATATGTTGCCAACTACAAGGTCGATGGCAAGCCGTTCACAGCCTTTGCAAAAACGACTACCGACTTCGAGTTCAACAGCCAGCACATAGTGAACGCTCTGAAATTCGGTGCGGAATGGAATATGTCGAAAAATTTTGGCAAAGGGCAGATATACGACCTTTCGCACCCGCTATCGACCAAGGGCTGGGGCAGCCGTCCGCGCCAGTACAACGAAATTCCCGCTTCGCACACGCTGTCGCTTTATGTTCAGGACTACATAACCGCCCGAATCGGCAGACATCTGCTCGAAGCGCGGATAGGTGCGCGTTCAACCTCAATTCTCGGATTGTCAAAGGAATACGCAATGCATGGAAAATTCTACCTCGACCCACGCATAAACCTACAATGGACACTGCCTCACTTCGGCGAAAAGCAATGGAGCATATCGTTTTCGGGCGGAATCGGACGCACAACCAAAATGCCAACAATGAACTATCTCTACCCCGATGCCAACTACATAGACATCATACAGTTAGCATACTACAACCAGAGCAATCCTGCGGAGTTTAGCAGATACAACATATTGAGCTACAAGGAAGATGCGACCAACTACGCGCTTCAGCCGGCACGAAACCTAAAAGGAGAGTTCCGCGTTGACTTCGAGATTGAAGGCTATCGGCTTTGGGTGTG
>CADARW010000109.1 GCA_902790405.1 uncultured Bacteroidia bacterium | reverse complement strand
GATACAAGAAAAAGCGGTTGATTTTCAGCCGCTTTTTTTGTTTATTGATGTATATGCGAATTTCTGCCGTTGAGTAGATTCCTATATTCCATTGCATTTTGGCTACTGGAAACCAGAAATTTTGAAACTAGAAATTTTTTTATTATCTTTCGCAAAATTTTTGAGTATGAAAAGAGTTTTGTCGATTGCTGTTGCAATTTTGATTATATGTTCCTCTGTGGTGGCACAAAATGCTAATTACGAGCAAAATACGGTAATTGTTAAAGTAAATGCCAATAAGGTTGATACCTTTTTCAAGTCGGCATACGTTACTACTTTGCGCGAACGTTTCGGTGATTTCGGCTACAAGCTTGAATTCCCCGATGCGGTGCGTCCTGTCAAGGAATATGACAATTATGGCCGCCGACTGTCGGACATTACCACTATCTACCGGCTTGTCTTTGATAATGATGTAGATGTAAATCAGGTTGTTTCGTTTATCAGTAAGAATGGTGATGTGGAATATGCCGAGCCGTTGTATAAGGTTTCGTTGCTCGATGTCCCTGACGATCCGTTGGCTCGTCCCGAAAATGCAAATGCTGATGGCGCCTATCAGTACTGGACACGTAATGTGCGTTCGTACGAGGCCTGGGACATTTGCAAAGGTGATACTTCCATTGTAATCGGCATTTCCGATACGGGAACAGGGCTTACGCATGCCGATCTGCAAGACAATGTCAAGGTCAACTACGATGATATACCCGATGGTATCGACAATGATAACGATGGCTATGTTGACAACTACAAAGGTTGGAATTTTGCCTACGACAACAATAATGCCCAGATTCCGCACGGATGCAACAACAACGAGCATGGCGCATACGTATCTGGAATTGCAGCTGCTGTAACAGGAAACGGAATTGGTGTTTCGGGGGCTGGCTACAAGTGCAAGTTTGTGCCGCTGAGGATTATGAACGACGAAGGTTCGCTCGTAAATGTATACCAGTCGATAGTTTATGCAGCAAATCATCGTTTCGATGTGGTGAACTGTAGTTGGGGAAGCACTTCGTACCAGCAGATGGGACAGGATGTGGTAAACTATGCAGCTATTAACTACGATGTTCTTGTGGTTGCTGCTGCTGGCAACAATGGCATCGAAGTGAGATTTTATCCGGCATCGTACGAAAATGTTATTTCGGTAGCTGCAACCGACCGCAACGATGCCAAGTGGAACAACTCGTCGTATTCGACAACCGTTGATGTGTCGGCACCAGGGACCATGTATGTTTCGACTAGCGAAAACGGCTATGCAACAATGTGGGGCGGAACTTCGTTCGCTTGCCCGATAGTTGCCGGGAGTGCAGGAATTGTTAGGTCCTACTATCCGTCGTACAATGCCTTGCAAATAGGTGAAATATTGCGTGTGTCAGCCGACAATATCGATACTCTAAGTTATATTGTGCCCGATTCACTAATGCAGGTCGATAGTACTTTTGTAGAGTATATTGATGTGATTACGGTTGATAGCATCTGGGACGACCAGTTGTATTCGTACGACAGCATTTCGGTCGACAGTACTTGGTCCGACTTGCTGCAGGCTTACGAGTACGACACCGTACACAACCAGGTTTACGTGGGCGGCTATGCTTACGATACAACTCACAACGATGTCTATTTCGGTCACTATGTTTACGATACGACATATCTGGACGTTTCGTATCCGGTTTATTTCAATGCCAATTACGCAGGTTTGATAGGTAAGGGACGTCTGAACCTATACCGCGCACTGACAATTTCGGAAGACAGCCTATATTCCACACGTTTCCACGATATGCGGTTCGATAGGCTTGATTCAGAAGTCGTTGTTGAAGGAAAAATTACCAATTATCTGAATGCAAGGGACAATCTTAGAGTGCAAGTTTCTACTGAAAGCCCTTATGTTCAGGTTGTTGACGATGAAATTTCGTTCGGCTATATGGCTCCGATGCAAAACGACAGCTTGTCGGTAGCGAGAGGCAATGCAATAAGGCTCGAAGTTTTGCCCGATGCACCTCAGGAACTTACAGTCAAGTTGAAGATTAACTTTGTCTCCGACGAATTTGCCGACGAGCAGATAATCGATGTGCCTGTAAACGGTGGCTTTGTCGATGTGACAACCGATAATCTTAGCATGTCGGTTGCAGGAAACGGCCGACTTGGATATGTTGACCTGAATACCGAAGTAGGTCATGGCTTCTATCTCGACGATTACTACGAATTGTTTTACGATTGTGGTATTATTTCTGGAATCTCTGGCAATGAGGTCTATAGTGCGGTGCGTCAGATGTCCGACTTTTCGGTAATTGAATATCCGCATTATGTTGATGATACGTTGGCAATTACGCATGTGGCGGCAAAAATGACAGATACTTCCGACTACAATTCGCACAACTTGGAAATTTTACTCGACGTATATGCCGATGCCGATAATTATATTATAGCCGAATATTCAATTGTAAATAAGGGACTTCAGCTTGTCGCTGACTATTACTTCGGACTTTTTGCCGATTGGGATTTGTATGAGCCGGCAGAAAATAGGAGCAGATACGATGCAACCCGTAATTTTGCATATTGTGCATACGAAGGCAACAATTCGCTTTATGCAGGAATGAAATTGCTGGGATCTCGACAGCCGTTCAATTACACTTTGGCAAATAGGGCAGGAGGCGATGGTGCAATAGATATTTCGGACGGATTTTCGGATCTGGAGAAGTTTTATATGGCTACCAACAATTCGATAAGCAGTATAATTGGCGACATGGTGCAATATACAGGAGCAGGACCGTTGACAATAGCAGCCGGCGATACGGTTAGGGTTGGAATTGCCATGTTTGCTGCCGATTCGTATTCGCGTCTGACCGATGCTGTTGATGCAGCAGTTGCTAAGTATAATTATCTGTATGGTAATCAAGGAGATGCTGTTGGAGAGAATCGTTTCGATAGTTCTTTGACGCTATATCCGAATCCTGTTTCCGATATCTTGGAAATAGCTGGTGTTGAAGGTGATTATGAAGTTCAAATCCTTGACGAAATGGGTAGGCTTGTATTTTCGGGATGGAATGTAAGAGCAATTGAAGTGTCGGGGTATGCCGACGGGGCATACAGCGTATCGGTTGCAGATGCAAATGGAGTAAGAAATTCAAAATTTGTGAAAATCAAGTAAGCCATAGCCTCATTCAAATCCTCAACCTTTAGCTCGCGCAAGCAAATCTTCAAATTTTCAAATCTTCAAATATTGAACTTTGAACCATAAACGTTAAACTTTGAACTTTTGAACACCGACGCAAAGCATTGCGCCGCTACAAATCCATGAACTGGTGAACATTCAAATCTTCAACCTTTAGCTCGCGCAAGCAAATCCTCGAATCATCAAAAAAATAACCTATCCTAACTTTCCTCTTTTTTCATATTCGCGGATGAGTCCCTCGGCGTTTCTTGCGCTCAGTTTCATCCATTGTGCGAGCAGTTCTGTGCGTTCGGCAGGCGACAGATGCCAGTCGATGTCTGAATTTCTGAGTTTTGTGGTTAGTTCGTACAGACAAAGTGCTGCCGATACCGAAATGTTGAAACTCTCAGTGAATCCGTACATTGGAATACGGACAAATTCGTCGGCGTTGTTCATTACAATGTCCGATAGTCCAGGTTTTTCCGAGCCAAAGAACAATGCAATTTTTCCTTTCGATAGGTCTAAGTCCTTTATAAGCACGTCGTTTGTGTGTGGAGTGGTGGCGACAATCCTGTAACCGGCGTCGCGTACAGCCTTTATGGCATCTAGAGTGTTGTTTTCCTTTTGGTTGAACCGTCTGATGCTCAGCCATTGCGACGAACCCATGGCCACATCTTTGTTTTCCATGTAGCTGTATCTGTTTTCGATGAAATTTACGTTTTGTATTCCAAAGCAGTCGCAACTGCGAAGCACAGCCGAAGCATTGTGTGTTTGGAAAATGTCTTCGAGAACTACCGATATGTAGTTGGTTCTTTCGTCGAGAACCTTGTTTAGTGTTGTTAACCTTTCTTGGGTGACGTATGCGGTTAGTAAGTCGATTATTTTCTGAGATTCCATTTCGTTGTATATATAAATACAAAAAAGGGGAACGTTTGTCCCCCTTTTTTCTTTTTGTAGAAGATTACTTCTTGTTTACAGCCTTCTTCAATGTAGCACCAGCAGAGAATCTTACAACCTTTCTTGCAGGAATGTTGATGATTTCTTTCGGTTTGCGAGGATTGTGGCCTTTTCTAGCAGCTCTCTTGGTTACACCAAAAGAACCGAAACCGATAAGAGTCAATGAATCACCTTTCTTAAGGCATTCTTCTGTTGTGTTCATGAAAGCGTCAAGAGCTCTTCTTGCATCAGCTTTTGTCATGCCTGCCTTAGCAGCCATCTTTTCAATTAATTCTACTTTGTTCATTTTTTAAAAATTTGTGTTTGATATTAATAGATATTTTGAGCAAAGATATAAAATCATTTTATACGTACAAGCATAAAATGTAAAAAAATGCTAGATTGTTAATATCTTGTATAACTTGTTAATAACTTGGACTGATTTTTGTTGCTTTTGACTATTGTTCTGTGTCTGTGAACACTGTCTCAGCTTTATAATTTTATAAACAAATTTTGTTAAAAAAATGCTGGCCAATGCTTGTATATGTGAGCAGAATTTTCTATTTTTACAACAATTTTGTGTAAAACACAAGGATTTGATTATAAGACTATTAGAAATAAAATTACGATAAAAAATGCTTGAAGAAGAAGGAAGAGCAAAGATAATTTCGATTAGTGTCGAAGATGAAATGAAATCGGCGTACATCGACTATTCAATGTCTGTAATAGTTTCGCGTGCATTGCCGGATGTTAGAGACGGATTGAAACCCGTTCAGAGAAGAATCCTTTTTGGAATGGAAGGTTTGGGGCTTGCTCCTGGCAAACCTCACAAGAAATCGGCGAGAATTGTCGGTGAAGTTATGGGTAAGTACCATCCTCACGGTGACTCGTCAGTTTATTTTGCAATGGTAAGACTTGCCCAGAACTGGGTAATGAGATATACTTTCGTCGATGGTCAGGGTAACTTCGGTTCGGTTGACGGCGACAGCCCCGCTGCTATGCGTTACACCGAGGCCCGTCTGTCGAAGATTTCGGACGAAATGATGGCCGATATGGACAAGGAGACTGTAGATTTCGTAAACAACTTCGACGATTCGCTGCAGGAACCTAGCGTATTGCCGACCAAAATACCTAACCTGATTGTCAACGGAGCAAATGGTATCGCCGTAGGTATGGCAACCAACATGGCTCCGCATAACCTTGCGCAGACAATCGATGCAACAGTTGCATATATTGACAATCCGGAAATAGAAGTTGATGAGCTCGGCAAGATAATCCAGGCTCCCGATTTTCCGACTGGCGGTATTATATATGGTATCGACGGTGTTCGCGAGGCTTACGCAACTGGACACGGACGCGTTGTCATCCGCTCGAAGACCGAAATCGAGACTTCGGAACGCGGTCACGAACGCATCGTAGTTACCGAAATTCCTTATATGGTCAACAAGGCCGAACTTATCAAACATATTGCTAACCTTGTTACCGACAAGAAGATAGAAGGTATTTCGAATGTCAACGACGAATCCGACCGCCGTGTTGGTATGCGTATCGTTATCGACATCAAGCGCGATGCAGTTGCAAATGTTGTACTCAACAAGTTGTTCAAATACACCGAGTTGCAGTCGTCGTTCAGTATCAACAATATCGCTCTTGTAAAGGGACGCCCAATGGTGCTCAACCTCAAGGACTTGATTCACTACTTCGTAGAACATCGTCTCGATGTTGTTACACGTCGTACCGAATTCGAACTCCGCAAGGCAGAAGAACGTGCTCACATCGTTCAGGGTTTGATTATTGCAAGCGACAATATCGACGAGGTTATCCAGATTATCAAGTCGTCGGACAATCCTACCGAAGCAAAGGAAAGATTGATGCAGCGTTTCTCGCTATCAGAAATCCAGGCTTCGGCAATCGTCGAAATGCGTCTCCGCCAGTTGACTGGTCTCGAACAGGAAAAGTTGAGAGCCGAGTACGAGGAACTTATGAAGCGCATCGAATACTTGAAGGAATTGCTTGCTAGCGTCGAGATGAGAATGCAGGTAATCAAGGATGAACTTCTCGAAATTAAGGAAAAGTACGGTGACGAGCGCAAGACCGAGGTTGTTTACGCTTCCGAAGATATGAATCCTGAAGATTTCTACGCAAACGAAGAGGTTGTTATCACAATTTCACACCTCGGATACATGAAGCGTACTTCGTTGTCGGAATTCAAGTCGCAGAATAGGGGTGGTGTTGGTTCCAAGGGAACGGCAACGCGTGACGAGGACTTTGTGGAACACATGTTCGTCGCCACAATGCACAATACCTTATTATTATTTACAAAGCTCGGAAAGTGCTACTGGCTCAAGGTTTACGAAATTCCAGAAGGAACAAAGACCTCGAAAGGCCGTCATATTCAAAACATTATCAACATTGACAAGGATGATGAAGTAAAGGCTTACCTGAATGTCAAGTCGCTGAAGGATGTTGACTACATAAATAGGACCTACGTTGTGATGTGTACTCGCAACGGTGTCTTCAAGAAGACCTTGCTTGAGGAATATTCGCGTCCGCGCCAGAACGGTGTCAACGCTATCAATGTACGCGAAGGCGATATGCTTCTCACAGCATCGCTCATTGAGGATGTTGAGGTTGCTCATCTGTGTCGCAACATCGCGGCGTGTAGTGTTGATGAGACGCTCCGTCTCCTTTAGCTGTCGCTCCAGAGTTGCACTCTCCTGACGTAGACGTGCTATCTGTCCGCGCTGAGCGTGAGACGGCACGGCGATGAAGAACAGTGTGAGAAGCAGTGAAGCTAAAGAGGGAATATATTTTTTCATCGTTATTGTGTGTTCAAAGGTTCGAAAGCATTCGCAGCAAGTCTTCAGCACTGCGCTGTGAGTATTTCTCTGAGAGTTGCGTTCGCGTCTGCCATTTGCTGTCGTCGCCCAAGCGCGAGAGCGAAAGGGAAAGCGAGGTGTTGCGCCCAGAACCTGAGAAACTCAGTCGCATCGACTGAGGGAAGAGGTGCCCACCAGGAGCTTTAGTGAAGTTGTCATAGACGCATACGAACTCGTCGCTGTCGGCGTGTCCGTGTCGGCGCACGCTGAGGCGGTCTATCTTCTTGCTGTCGCGCAAGGCGAGGAAGTCGTATTCGAGAGTGGGGGTGTCTGTAAGTGAAAGGAGCACATGCCCTCCACTTGCAGATGCGCGGAAGCGGCCGAGCGAATTCTTTGGCGATGTCTCGCCAGGAACAAAGATTTCATTCCAGAGCACAGCCTGCAGGCTATAGAAGTCCAGGCCCGCTTTGGCGAGGAAGCCAACGTCGGAATACTTTGCGCGACAATATTGGCGGTTGATGCGGTCCACGAGGAG
>CADARW010000108.1 GCA_902790405.1 uncultured Bacteroidia bacterium | reverse complement strand
ATAACAAGTGGTGGCGTGTCGGTTGACGAAATCAACCAGAAGACAATGGAGTCGAAACTGGTAAAAGGTCTCTTTTTCGCTGGCGAAGTCCTTGATGTTGATGCCAATACTGGCGGTTACAACTTGCAGATAGCGTTTTCGACTGGGTGGCTGGCTGGAAATGCTTAAATAAGTATCCTTGTTTTCTTCCTATACTCGGCGTAGCCTGGTTTGTTCTGTAGCTGACGTTTTTCCATTAGAGGGATGCTAATTCCGAGGAATAGTGCCGTCATTGCTATCGGACAGAGAATAAACCAGTTGAACCCGTTTAGTGAAGCATACATTATCCATATTCCCCACCAGAACTGCACCTCACCGAAATAATTCGGATGACGGCCGTGCTTCCACAGGCCTACCGTGCAGTATTGACCTGGATGAGCGTCGCGGAAATCGTGAATCTGCTTGTCGGCTATAAGCTGGATGGTGGCCGATGCAAGACACACGACAAGTCCAATCCATGTTATAACATTGGCTGTTTCTGCAGTTTCGTACAGCATCAGTCCCGGCAACATGGCTGCAAATACAACAAGCGTTGGAACCATGTTCAGTCCGAAGAAATTTATGAGGTGAAAAATTATAGGATGCTGTGACTCACGGTATTTCGTGTAGCGCCAATCCTCGTGAGCAATTCCGTGAAAGGTTATTACCCAGTTGCGCGTAAGGCGAATGCCCCAGTACCACGATGCAACGAGAATAAGAATCACCGGCAGCGACCATGTATTGGTGAAGAAGCACCACAATAGGAATGCAACTGGCGGAAAAACACTCCAGTACGGGTCGTAAACCGATACGTTTTCATACAGCAGTCCGAAAAGCCAAACGATTATTGTTGTCAGTACATCGGCGCAGAAAAGCGACCATATTGGCGAATTAAGCACACTATTAAGTTTTACAAACAAGACTACGCCAGCAATAGTGGCGAGAATGTAAATTGCAGCGATAAGCGCAATGCTGCACGATTTTGAATAATTACGTTTCATATTAGCAAAAATGAGGCGCAAAAATAATTTTTTTATTATGAACATTGCGTTTTAATTGGAATTTTTCTGGTTGTTGTGCTAAGTAAGAGAGTCCGCGTTTCGGTAGAATTCTTAATGAAACTGCAAAATATTGACATTGCAATACAATATCCATACAATTTATCCGTTATTGTATCGAAACCTAATAATTTATAGAAATATGAGACGTGTATTAATTTTATTGTTCGCCATGTCTGCCATTGCAGTTTCGGCACAGAAGGTACAGAATGTCAAAGTTAAGGACATTGAAAAATCGTTGGTAAAAATATCTGAATCGGTATATGTTTCGAAATACGAAGTAAGCAACAAACTATACGGAATGTTCCTTTCAGACCTTAAAAGAAGTGGGAAAACCGATTTGTATGCAAAATGTTATCCCGACACAACAAAATGGCACACAAAATATGCCTACAACGAACCGTTTGTAACTTTGTATCATGCACATCCTGCATACATTAATCATCCGACGGTAAACATCGATAAGAAGTCGGCTGAAGAGTTTTGCAAGTGGTTGAACGCCAAGTATAACGATGGAAAGAAGCACAAGGCAATGTTTCCGAAATGACATCGGACGGCACAGCACTTGGTAACAACTGGGCAGGCAAGGAAATCAGTATGCCTGAGCCATGGGTTGGATTCCGGATTGCTGCTACGGTGAAGTAGCGAATATTTATTTCAAAAACATCCTTATTAGCTTGTCTTTCCAGCTTGCATACGGTTGGTAGCGCATCGAGATGTCGAGCCAGGTGTATTTCTTTACCACCGACTTGGCATGGCTGAAGGTCTCGAAAGTCTTCTTGCCATGGTAACTGCCCATTCCGCTGTTGCCAACGCCGCCAAATGGCAGATTGTTGGTAGCAATGTGGATGATGGTGTCGTTTACGCAGCCGCCTCCGAATGGTACTTCGCGCAGGAAATGTTTTTCCACCTTTCTGTCGCTGGTGAAAAGGTACAATGCCAATGGCTTAGGTCTATTCCTGATGAAATCGGCTGCTTCGTTTGTGTCGGCAACAGTAATTATTGGCAATACAGGACCGAAAATTTCTTCCTGCATCACGGCATCGTCGGGTGTAACATTGTCGAGGATAGTAGGCTCAATCTGCAAAGTCTCTTGTTTCAATCGTCCGCCATAAACGACTTTTTCCTTTGTTATCAAACCCGAAACTCTGTCGAAATGCTTCTGGTTCACCATCTTGCCGTAGTCCTTGTTGGCTAGGATGTCCTCGCCGTACATTTTTGTGGTTTCTTCTTTCAGCAGACTTACAAATTCGTCGTGTACCGACTTTTCGACCAGGACATAGTCGGGAGCAATGCACGTCTGTCCGCAGTTGAGGAACTTGCCGAAAGTTATCCGTCGTGCTGCTATGCGCAAGTTGGCGGTGTGGTCGATTATGCATGGCGATTTCCCTCCGAGCTCGAGTGTGACGGGCGTGAGGTGCTTCGAAGCCTTTTCCATCACTAGTTTTCCGACTGTTACTCCACCTGTGAAGAATATGTAGTCGAACTTCTGTTCCAGAAGATCGGCATTTTCGGCACGACCGCCAGTTACGACTGTAACATATTCAGGACTAAACGTTTCGGAAATAAGTTGGTGCATAACCTTTGATGTTTCGGGCGAGTATGCCGACGGTTTCACGACGGCGCAGTTTCCTGCCGCAATTGCTCCGATGAGCGGTTCGAGCGTCAGCAGTACAGGATAGTTCCACGGCGACATTATCAGCACCACTCCGTAGGGTTCCTGCACAATCATGCTCTTGGCGTGGAAGTTGGTGAGCGGCGTACATTTGCGCTTTGTCCGTGCCCACGAACGCAGGTGTTTCCTGAAGTGCGTTATTTCGGATAGAGTAAGGCCTACTTCGCACATGAACGATTCGGATGCCGACTTGCCCAAGTCCTGCTTTATTGCGTCGAGCAGTTCGGTTTCGTGTTTCTTTATCGATGCTTTCAACTTGTCGAGCGCTTCGAGCCTATATTTTATGTCGAATGTTTTGCCTGTTGAGAAGTATCTTCTCTGTGCTTCAACTATTTGTTCTATATTCATAGCTTATGTTTTGTTTGCAAAGTTAGCTTAATTATTGGCATTTCCTGTTTTTCCAAGATGATACAATTTTTCCAATTCCTTCTTGTCCATAAGCCTTGGCACAGGGTAGGTGGGGTTTGCTTCGGCATCGGCGTAGGCGGACATTTCGGGAATGTCCTCGTCGCGTATGTCGCTGAGAGTGCGAGGAATGCCCATCTTGTCGTTCATCTCCTGAATCCAGGCTATGAAAAGTTTTGCGGTTTCCTCGTCGCTACGACCTTCGTCGATAACACCCGACTTGCGAGCCAATCGGGCTAGCTTTTTGTAAACACAGTCGCCGTATTCGCGTAATATTATGGGCATAAGTACCGAGTTGGCAAGTCCGTGCGGTGTTCCATATTTTCCGCCGAGCGAATGTGCAACTGCATGGATATAACCCACATAGCTCATCGAGAAGGCCAATCCAGCACGAAACGAAGCTTCGAGCATATTCTGACGGGCCTCGGCATCGTTACCATCGGTATAAGCACGATATAAATATTTGTGTATCAGCTGTGTCGCTTTTTCTGCATTGGCCGCCGAGGTTTTGTTTAGCGAACCTCCAATGTATGCTTCAACGGCGTGAGTGAGCGCGTCCATACCAGTTGTAGAGGTCATTTTCTGCGGCAGTCCTGTCGTGAGCGTATAGTCGTGGATTGCATACGGTGGAATTAAGCAGAAGTCGCTGATTGGATACTTGTAATTCTTTTTGCTGTCGGTAATTACGGTCGTGACGGTTGCCTCGCTGCCAGTTCCTGCTGTGGTTGGGATCGCGATTATTGTCGGCAACTTCTTGTGTACTTTCAGTATTCCGCGCATCTTGGGAATTGGCTTGTTTGGACGTGCAATTCGTGCGGCGGCACCTTTGGCGCAGTCCATCGCCGAACCTCCGCCCAGCGATACAAAACCTTGCGCTCCTTTTTCCAAGTAGAGTTTCCTTACGGCCTCAACATTATCGATGGTTGGGTTTGGTACGGTGTCGGCGTATGTCGTGAAATTGATTCCAGCACTAGACAGCACATCTTCGATACGCTTTGCCATGCCAGCCTTGACCAGTCCCTGGTCGGTAACGAAAATTACATTGTTGATATTGTTTTTGCGTAGAATCTCGGGTATGTCGTTAATGCTTTGCTTAACGACAGGGTCTTTGTAAGGCAGGAGCGGCTGTGCAATGTGAAATGCGCACTGGTAAGTCCTGCACCATGCTTTTCTCAAAATATTCATCTCTTCTTCCTTTTCAAAAAAATTGCCGCAAAGGAACGGCTTGTTTCTGAGTTGGGATTAAAAATGTGGCAAAGCCTTGCTATTGGTGGGCGTTTGCTTGATTTTAGGGGTGAAATTCTTCCCCGTGGGGTGAAATTTTTCTGGTGGGACGATTGGAATGGGCGTTGTGGGACGAAAAACAATGATATATTTAATTATTATTGAACAACACATCTCTTCATGGAATCCGAATTATTACTGGCAGGTGGTCGCTGTATCCGCCTTGGTACTTGTAGCCTACGTAGGTGCGAAAAACTTGTTTGCCTGTGTAGCCTTCATCGGGAACGAGCATGAAGTCGGGATTGTAGATGTGGGCATCGTCGATGGTAGTATGAATGGTGTTTGCCGTGTCGAGCAGCGCTCCCGAGACTATTATCTGGTCGAGGATTCCCCACTGACCGTGATACTTGTGTGTGCCTTGCTTCTTTATTTCCTGTAGGTAGAACGACAGGTTATAAAGCTTGTCGCTGCTTACCTTATCGTATTCGGTCTGGGTTTTCAGAACTTCCATCAAGCTCTTGTCGGTTGGATAGTCGTTGAGGTCGCCTACGATAACAATGTTGGCATTCTTGTCGGTCTTGAATATCGAGTCGGTGGCATGCTTTACGAGTCCTGCCACAAACATTCTTTTCTGCTCGGTCTCCTTTTGTCCGCCCCAACGCGAAGGCCAGTGATTTACAAATACATGCAAGGTGTCGTTCTGGTTCGTTCTGCCTTTTACATAAAGAATGTCGCGAGTTGTTCCACTGCCTATGTTCGAGGGGTATTTCACAGGAATGAAATTCTCGGAAATCGGGGTAAAGAACTTCTTGCGGTACATAAGAGCTACGTCAATGCCACGGGCATCGGGCGACTCCTTGTGTATTATGCGGTAATCCGATTTGCTTAACGGAGTCCTATATATCAGGTCTTCGACAACCTTGCGGTTCTCGATTTCGCTAAGTGCAACTATCTGAGGCAATTCCCATCCGCCTGCACCTATTATTACTTTCGAAAGATTGCTGAGCTTGTCCTTGTAACGATATGCATTCCAGAACTTTGCGCCTTGCGGAGTAAACTCGTCGTCGTTTTTCTCCGGGTCGTTTATTGTATCGAAAAGGTTTTCGGTATTGAAGAACATTATCCTATACGAATCGCGCACCAATTGTTCGTTGAACTTGTCTTCGGTACTGTCCTTGCCTGTCTTGCACGAAAATGCAAGCAGTATTGCAACGGCAACTATCGATGCGATTATGGTTAACTTCTTCATTTCCATCTGAAAAATTTTGATTCCGTTTCTTCGGGAACGTATTCGTAAGCGCCAATGTCGGGCTTGCCATCAAAAGTCATTCTGTTGGTGCCGTCGTGGTCGATAGGAAATATTTCCGAAATCGATGTTTTGGCCCTATCTCTTGCTGCCGATACCTCTAATATATTATATAGGTATGGTTTTACAGTTGACGAGAATTTCGGATCTTCGTTGAATATGTTGTCGACGAAGGAACTCGGTGCCGACTGAACAAGTTCGGAATTGTCTTCATACTTAATCAGGCAGTTTTCGAAAAGCACATTTGCCGATGCTCCGCTAACGAAATCGAAACCGACTTCTTTCTTGTTGTATCCGTATATTATGCAGTTTGCAAAATATGCTCCTATAAGGTCGCGGTACGAAGTCTGAGTGTTGCCGTTTGCATCGCGGTAGGTGTAGTAGTTGTTGAGCGATAATTGTGGCGTTTGGCGCACGCCTACCGAGTAGTTTGCCATTGTGCAGTGAACGAACGAATATTGTCCACCTATCCAGCAGGCTACCGTATATTGCGAACTATTTGCGAATACACAATTTTCGGCTTCAATATGAGCGCCAAGGGCATAAAGGCAGGCAATCTTGGCGTTTTCGATGTTGGTATTCTTCATCTTCAATGTTGGTGTGCCTGGAGTTACTACCGAATCGACCTGCACGCCAATGAGAGCATTTGTAATGTCGGTATTGTTCATTTCATTGTAACGGGAGCCTGCGAGCAGGTGAATTCCACCATATATGCCGCGAGTATTTCCTGCATCGTCCTGAAGGTATGAGCCCCATTGACCTGGTGTGTAGCGGTAGTATTCTTCGAGACGGTCACCCGTGAAAGTTACACGGTTGTCGATTTCACCAAGCGATTTTAGCGTACCTTTTACAAAAAGGCTCGATTTGTTGTGGAAATAAACCTTCGCTCCAGGCATTACGGTAAGGGTAACCATTGTATCGACCATTGCCGAGTTGTATATAAGCACTGGCTTGTCGGCATTCCAAGTTGTGTCCTGGGTTATCATTCGACCGCTAAGGAGGGTTACATTCTGACCGAATGCCACAAGGTCGACATCCTGCACGTTCCCATTCGATTCGAAAATGATAGAATCTTGTTCTACCATATCGTCGGTTCCTGGGTTTATTGTCACCTCCACGAAAATGAAAATAGAGTCGCCGGGTGCGAGAGTATAGTTTTCGAGACGGAAATTCTTTTCGGCATGGTTTCCATCGATATTGAGCCTGTATTTTGAAGAACTTCCTCGTCCGAGATAAATTCTATCGATGTTTATTGACTTGTTTTTATTAGAATTCTTAACTATAAGATACTTTGTTGTGCTACCGATTCCTGTGAAAATCGTATCGAACTGAACTGTGTCGGTAGAGAATAGGAGTTTGTCAGCAGGATCCTTTGTGAAGATATCCTTACGACACGAAGACAAAAACGCCGATGTTACCATCAGCGCAATTATCAATATTGCCAAAATTCTATTCATGCAGATAAAACGTAATTTTTGCTATGGTATTGTTTTACTTCAGCAAAAATACAGTTCCTTTTTCTTCGTGGGGTTTGCCAGTGAAGTCGAGGAATTTACAAACCCAGTTGTAAGCACCTGCAGTTGCGATCTTGTCACCTTTTTTTACATCACCTTCGTTGGTGCCATCCCATCCCATGCTCTGAGGTGTTTCCATGTCGAATCTGGTTGTCTTGAACATTCTTTCTCCCCAGCGGTTGTATATTATCAGAAGGAAGTTGTCCTTGTCGATACCATTTCCGCTTATATAGAAGTAGTCGTTGTCGCCATCACCATTTGGTGTGAATGCTGTTGGTGCATAGAATGTATAAAGGTCGGTAATCCTAAGTTTCTTGTATGCAGTGTCAACGCATTGATGTTCGTTTCGAGCAATTAGCATAGCAGTGTATTCTCCTGCATTCATGTAGGAGTGTATCTGGATATCTTCAGTCCATATGCTAGTGTTACCGTCTCCAAAGTCCCAGAGACATGTTGTTGCGCCTTGGGTATAGTTTGTGAACTTGACTTCGTTGTCGAGTAAGTTAGTAACATCTGGGTCCACGACAAATTCGGCTCTTGGGACCTCGTGTATTATTATCATGTTGTTTTTTGTCTTGGTATTGACACATCCGTAGGATGATGTTATAGTAAGCGAAACATTGTATGCCCCTGTTTCTTCAAATGTCTGTTTTGGATTCTTTGCTGTTGATGTTCTTTCTTCTCCAAAATCCCATAGATATGTCTGTTCTATGCTGTCTGGCGAAATTTCGTAGAACTGAAAGGTTCCTGGAGGGCACGACGATGACTTGTCGGAATAGAATCCGACATCGGGCAACTGGTGGACGAGTGCGTAAACCGAGTCGGTTGCCGTTGGTGAACCGCAAGCGTCGCTTACAGTAAACTTATAAAAGCCAGATTCGGGCGGATATAGGCTATATGGGGTGTTTATTATTCCAAATAGATCGGATGTCAGTCTGTATGGACCTCCGTTTCCTCCGCTAATTTCAACGTTGAATCTTATAGGTTCGCCTTTGCATACTTCATCCTTTTCCTGTGTTACCGAAACTATTTCTATTGGAGGATTAACGTTGACAGTCATTCTTTTGGGAGCAACAGTACATCCGTTTACATCGGTTACGTTCAGCGTGTATGTCATGCTTTCGGTGGGCGACGATGTGAAATTGTGCCCATACCATATGAATCCGTTTGGACCTGTCCACACAAATTCGTATGGACCAGCGCCGCCGGTTGCATTGATAGAAGAGTGGAAGGTCTCGCCTATACATATTGTACCTCCGTTTGGCATCGGGTCGGTAACGTATATAGCTTCGGGCTGGTCGACGAAGGTCGTACTGGTTTGTGTACATCCGTTTGCATCGGTTACTGTTACGGTGTGGTATCCTGCACCAATCGAAACGTGCGCTTCGGTTTGTCCGTCATCCCAAAGGTAGTTGTATGTTCCACCTGCCAAAGGCACTCCGCCGACAACGTCGGCCTGAGCAAAACCATCGGTATATCCGAAGCATGTGGCCGGACCCGAAAGTGTTGCTACGTACATGGTGTCTGGCTCGGTGATGACAAACGAAGTGCCACCAGTACATTCGTATAGGTCTGTAATGCTTACAGAGTAACTTCCCGGACAAAGGTTTTCGATGTAGTCGGTACTGCTTTCCCACGAATATGTAAAAGGAGGAATGCCCCCAGTTATAGCTAGTGTTGCAGAACCTGAGCATTGTCCGTGGCACAGAATGTCGTGGCTGTCGGCCGTCATTGTTATAGGCTGGCTAACTATTACGGTAGTTGTCTGCGGATTGTTGGTGCAGTTGTTTGCGTCGGTAACCGTAACTGTGTATGATGTTGTTTCGTTTGGCGAAACTAACCTGTTCGAAATTCCAACGGTTCCGTCATTCCATGTATATGTGTATGGTGTTGTGCCACCCGTTGCGTTCACCGCTATCGAAGCTTCGGCTCCGTGGCATATTCCTTGGCTTGGAGTAATTGTGTATAAGAATCTAGGTGGTTCTACAACCGAGGCGGTAGCTCTTGCTGTGCACTCGTTTTGGTCGGAAACTGTTACCGAATATGTACCTGGTATAAGGTTGGTTACAGTTGGACTATGCATGGTAGTTGACCAGTTGTATGTGAAAGGAGCGGTACCTCCAGTTACATTTGCGGTCATTGTGCCGTCGTTTCTACCAAAACAGGTGACGTCGGTCTTGCTGATGGTTACATTTACCGATGGTGCTGGTAATATTTGGAAAGATTGCGATAGCGAACAATTGTTGTAGGTGTCGGTTACGGTTACGGAATATGTGCCCGAACTATAAACTGGAATTACCTGCGAAATGGCACCAGTTGACCATTCAAAGAAAAATACGTTGTTGTTGCCTCCTCCTCCGTGAACGATGTTTACAGCAGCGGTGGACTCCGTTCCGTCGCACATTACATCGGAATGCGTGACGGTAAATTCCAGTTCGTTGCTGTCGCATGTACGTCTTACTGGCTGTTGGGCATTTGCGTAATTTGTTGTAATACAACAAATTATAACAAATAATATGTTAGCTAACTTCTTCATTTTCCGAAATGTATAGTTACACTTATATTAATGAGCAAACATACAATAATTTTTTGAAACAAAAAACAAAAAAAGCAAAATTATTGTGCATTAAATCTTTATCCAATAACGAGTATGTACAAAAAAGGTTGTCTGCTTTATTTGAAGCAGTATCTGTAATTTTGACAATTATTTGTATGTCAGTGTGTTGGCCTTGGTTATTTCGCTTCGGCGAATTTCTTTAGCGAAATTTCGTCGAGCCTTTGCACTGTCCATTCTTCCATTGGTATTGCGCCTATTGAGCGATAGACATTTAACGCAGGTTTGTTCCAATCGAGGCATATCCATTCCATGCGACCGCAATTCCGTTCTATGGCAATTTTTGCGAGGTGTTTCAATAATGCTTTTCCGTAACCAAGGCCTCGTTTTTCGGGTATAACAAACAGATCCTCAATGTATAAGCCCTTGCGCCCGACAAATGTAGAGAAGTTGTGGAAGAAAAGAGCGAAACCAACAATTTGCCCATCTTCTTCTGCAAATATGACATCTGCAGCTTTTTCTTCAAAAATTGATTTGTATATTGTTGCTTCGTCGGCAATTACTTCATTTGAGCATTTTTCGTATTCTGCCAGCCTTTTTATCATCTCAAGAATTATGCTTTCTTCTCCAATTACGGCTGGTCTTATGCGGAAATTTTGTACTTGGATCATATGCAGATATATTTGAATATGCAAATTTAGACGATTTTTATTATTTGCATATAATTTTTACGCCTGATTTTTTTTCAAATCGAAAATCGTAAATTATAATTCGTAAATATTTCTTACATTTGCACTCCCATGAAATTGTCGGTCGTAATAGTAAACTACAACGTTAAGCATTTCCTTGAGCAGTGCCTTAATTCGGTGTCTGTTGCCGCTAAGCATTGTGAAACAGAGGTGTTTGTCGTTGATAACAATTCTGTTGATGGCTCGTGTGGTATGCTGCGCGAGAAATTTCCGTGGGTAAAACTTATCGAAAATAAGAAAAACTACGGCTTTTCATACGCCAACAATCAGGCGATTCGTGAGTCGACTGGCGAATATGTACTCCTGCTTAATCCCGATACGGTAATCGAAGAAGACACTTTGAAGTCGGTATGCGACTTTATGGACGCTCATCCGGATGCAGGTGGTCTCGGTGTTAAGATGATTGACGGAAAAGGACGTTTCCTGCCCGAATCGAAACGCGGGTTGCCGACACCTAAGGTCGCTTTCTACAAGATTTTCGGATTGTCGAAACTTTTCCCGAAGTCGAAAAAGTTCGGCAAATATCATCTTACATATCTCGACAAGGATCAAATTCACAAAGTCGATGTGCTGTCGGGAGCCTTTATGCTTTTGCGTGCCAAAACCTTAGAGAAAGTAGGTTTGCTCGACGAAACATTTTTCATGTACGGTGAGGATATTGATTTGTCGTACAGGATTACTTTGGGTGGCTACAACAATTATTATTATCCTAAGACGACAATCATACATTATAAGGGCGAAAGCACCAAAAAAGGTAGTGTGAACTATGTTGTTGTGTTCTACAATGCCATGAAGATTTTCGCACGCAAGCATTTCTCTAAGGGAAAAGGTGCTGGAACAATGATATTTTTCATAAATCTTGCAATCTATTTGCGTGCGGCTATGGCCATTGCTGGACGTTTTGTCGCCAATGCAATAACACCGCTGCTTGATGCCTTGCTTATACTTGCTGGGTTCTTGATAATCACACCGTTGTGGGGAAATTATCTTTTTGGAGAGGAAGGCGCTTACCCTCACGATGTGTTTGTGGGTGCCATGGTAATGTACATTTCGGTATGGCTGTTATCGTTGTTGCTTTCTGGTGGTTACGACAAGCCTGTGAAAATGAAGAATATATACAAAGGAATCGGCATAGGTGCTGTGGTGATTCTTGCCGTGTATGCTTTGCTTCCTACATATTTGCGCTTTTCACGCGCCCTGATTCTTATGGGAACAGCGTGGACGTTCATAGTAGTGCCTCTTGTAAGGCTGTTGCTTAACTACACCAAACTCTCTGTTTTCAAGGTGAATCTGCCTAAACGCAAAAAGGTGGCTGTCGTCGGTAGCAAGGACGAATGTCGTTCCCTTGTAGGTCAGCTGATGTCGGCAAGGACAAAGGTTGCTATTGTGGCTTATGTAAGCCCCGATTCTGTTGCCGACAAGTTTTTTGCAGGAGACGTTTCGCAGTTGGATGAGATAGTAGCTATAAATAAAGTTGATGAACTTATTTTTTGTGCAAAAGATATTCAGGCTCAGCAGATTATACGGAC
>CADARW010000107.1 GCA_902790405.1 uncultured Bacteroidia bacterium | reverse complement strand
ATGCTTGGGAAAGTGTCGGGACTAATCCGCAGCAACTTCTTCTTCGGCAAATTCTACGCCTCGGCATCCATTGGCGGCCGAATCGACGTCCCAACCTACCAGCCATTTGCAATCGAACTATCTGGCACTCTGAACCGGTACGACTTCTTCAAGGGAAGCTCGCGCGTACTTTCAATGTCATACCAGCCACCATACATCGTCGATTACGAAAACAATATGAGAATCGACGCAATAACACCAATATCAAGACATTCGGTAGCCAAATTGGGATTTACCACCTGCGAACAAAAATATTCATACTTCCAGGTATCGTCGTTCCAGTCGTCCGACACCGCCGACATAACCAGCCTGAAATATGCATCGGTACACGCAGCTTATATCTATAACACACTCAACTACGCGATGTATCCGACTGCTGGACGCAATTTTGTCGTGGACGTAAGACATGCCATCGAAAACGAAATGAACAACCCAGGCTCTACAACCGCGCTTACCGACATTTATAGGATGCGACACAAATGGTTCCAGGTCAACCTCATTGCCGACAACTATTCGCCTATTGCAAAGTATCTAACCATAGGAACCTTTGCTCAGGTGTTCATAAGCAACAGACCTCTGCTGCGCAACTACTCGTCGAGCGTGCTCAACGCTCCGGCATTCACGCCTGTAATGAACTCCAAGACATTGCTGCTCACTAACTACAGGGCAAACAATTTCTTCGCCATTGGTGTGAAACCTATCATCACCGTAACCGAACGCTTCAACGTACGAACCGAAGTGTACTTCTACATGCCGTTCCAGAAGATCCTCAAGGAGGAACTCACGGCAAACATATACACACCTCAATATGCCGAGAAATTTACCTACTTCTATTTCATGGCATCTACCGCGCTTATATACAACACTCGCTTCGGACCTTTAGGCGTCAGCGTAAACTATATGGACGACAACAACGTGAAATGGTACTTCATGTTCCACCTCGGATTTATGCTGTTTAATAAGAAAGGTCTGGAATACTAATGGATAATTGACAAGAAGCATGACAAAGATTAGAGTAACAAAAATATTTGAATTTGACACCGCCCATGCCCTTCACAACTACGACGGGCTATGCAGCAACATACACGGACATACGTACAAGCTTCATGTAACCGTAATAGGTGAACCAATAGCCGACACCAGTTCGCCAAAATATGGCATGGTGGTGGACTTCGGCGTATTGAAAAACAAAATAAAAGAAAACTTAGTCGATAAATTCGACCACAGCCTTATTGTGAGCCGCGACGAAAGCGATAACTTTACGAACGGAAGTCCAATTTTCCGCAGGATACATGTGGTTGATTTTCAACCTACAGCCGAAAACATTGTCGCTCATTTCGCCGAACTGATAAAGCCGCTGCTACCCGATGGTGTAGAACTTTTCAGCCTGCGACTCTACGAGACATCCACGTCGTTTGCCGAATGGTATGCCTCCGACAACTGCTGATACGGATTATCGTATCCTATCAATCGACCTTATAAGAGCTTCGTCCTTGGCGATACCTCTGATTGCCAACGCGATGAATATCGCAGCGACGATCGGCAGAACAACAAGAACACTCGTCGAATAGTTGGTTACAAACTTCTCGGATGCCTGATACAGGAAGAAAAAAGCAAGTCCAGAACATCCAAGTGCCAGAATTGCATTGAATATGCACATACGTATCTGCAGCACCCTGTGACGGTACAAGAAAATCGTTGCCAGCAGGATAAACACTACAACCGACAACAATATTAACAATGGCAAAGTTGAATAGTGCTCTTCGCCGAAATCGATGCCGTACAAGCCCATCGGGATGTCAGAAATACCAGTCTCGGTCTGCATTTCAAGGCTACCGAACGGAACAAAATAAAACACCGACATGCATATCAAAGCAAGCAGCAGGAACAATGTTTGGATTCTCTGTATCATAAAAATTTTTTTTTGCAAAAGTAACTTTTATTTCATTATGATAAAAAAGCAAAAAAAAATTTGTCCGCACAAAAAATAGTATTACCTTTGCACTCGCTTTTGCGGGGTGTAGCGCAGTCCGGTTAGCGCACCTGCTTTGGGAGCAGGGGGTCGCCAGTTCGAATCTGGCCACCCCGACAAAACAAGGAAAGCCTTCTTTACGAAGGCTTTTTTGTTTATAGCACCGTTTCCTTCGCCGTGCTCCCCACGTCATCGCAGATAGCAGTCTCCTCATTAACACAATACCTCACACCATGTTTTTGCCCTGCCCAAATTTAACGACCTTAAGGTTTTCAAGGTCCTTAAGGCGAGGAGGGCAAATAACATTACGGCTATTGGTGGGCGATACCCACGACCCCTGAGGAGTCGAACGTTTGTAGCAGCGATAGCTGCGGTGTAAAGCGCTGGCGCATTTTTTGCCGCGGCTTATGCTGCGCTGCACTGAGCCTGCCGAAGTGAGCCTGTCGAAGCAAGCAATGCAAAAAACTGTGACAGCGCGAGCAAACAAAAAAACAGCGGAAAGTCTGGGGGACAATCCGCTGGATGTTAATTTATTTGTGTTAATTTTTGGCTAGAGCGTTTATTGCTGTTTTACAACCTTACGGTTGATTACGAAATCGCTGGTTGCAACACGAACCGTATAGGTTGCATCCGACAAACCGCCGAGGTGCAATACCGTCTGGTAATCGTTCTGCGGTGCAGCAACCTCCTCGGTGTAGACGAGGCGACCAAGCACATCGTAAACATCGATGCGAGCAGGACGGTCACCGAAGTTCTCAAGCTCTACCGTAAGGTCGCTGTCGAACGGGTTCGGGTATGCAACAACCTCAGGTTCCTCGGTCGGCATATCGCTGCAGTTGGCAACGATAATCTCCGATGCGGTGCGAGTGCCGTCGTAGTCGACCTGAACGAGGCGGTAGTAGTTGTCGCCGCCATGCACGCCGTAGTCGGTGTAGCTGTAGTCGAGCGAAACGATAGAATTTCCAGCGCCAGCTATGCGTGCTATTTCAACAAAGTTGATTGCATCGTCGGAACGTTCGAGCAAGAAGTAGTCGTTGTTCTTTTCGGAAGCGGTTGTCCACTCAACGAGGGTGCTATGTCCGTCGCAGGTTGCCGAGAACGAGGTGAGTTCGATAGGAAGAACGGTGTTGTGATCGATTGAGCCGAGGGTTATGATACCGTCGAAATTGCCGCCACGTGAGCGCGAAATCGATGATACACTTACTGTTATAGTCTGGTTACTATTTTGTAATGCTTCGGCAGGACCACCAATGTTCTTCCAGCAATCGAAATGTGCAGCCGCATATATTTTTTCATTATCGCGTCCGCTAAAATTGCTGTTGAAGTGTTCCAGCGGATCGTTTGCATCTACCTTAAGTGTAATTGTACTCAACGATGTTCCTTCGCTCATATCAACCACTTCCCAGTACTCGTAGTTGCTTACATGGTCGAAACGAGGCAGAGCATTAGACCCAGCGCACATATCGTTTATGTTCCACCAACGTGGATAATTGTCTTCTATCGAGAAGCCGTTGCCTTCGCCATCTCTCTTATGGTTGAACTTTATGGAAACGCCCTTGTCTGTATTGTTTTCAATCTTTGTGGTGAATGCGCCAAGCACGCCATCGTCGCCGAGTGGGAAAGTGAACGAGTCGGGATTACCCTTCTTGGTTACGGTTCCCGAAACATAGCTGTTGTAGCGTGCACCATCGGCAAATTCAGCGCTTGCGTCATTGTTGAAAGTTGCATTGGCATTGACAATACCCTTTTCGAAAGTTGCCTTGCCGGTGACGGTCATCATTTCGGGGATAGTGATTTGGTGAACGCCTGTCTGTGCGAATTTCACATCCCTGAATGTAACCGGTCTGTTGATTCTTTGGTCCGAACTACCATTGAAAACCACCTTGCTGTTGGTGTTATCAGCAGAGAAAGTTGCACCAGCGGCAATATCGAGGTTACCAGCAATATTCAAGGTCTTGCCTTCGGGAATGGTGAGAGTTGCAGTGCTTGCTATGGTTATGTTCTTGGCGTATGCCTCGTTTGACAGCGACGGCCAGTTTGCTGTTACGCATTCCGACTGACCTATATATATATTCTTTCCAGCGGTTGGCTGTTCGGTTGCAATCGAATAGCGGCTATTACTTCTGTCGTAGACGTACCAGTTGGAATTGGTATTCCAGTCGGCAGTGCTACCTTTCCATATATAGTCGTACGAGGATGCAGTGGCAAGGTTTGGAGTTATGAAAGAAACTGGGAAGCTATTTGCACTTGCACAAGTAGAAGACTCAGGAGTAAAGGTAAGCGTTGCCGAAGTTACGTCGGTAGCAGTATAGGTTGTTCCCGAAACGGTACCAGCGTCGGCTGACCATGTACCTGCGAGGTCGACGCCATCGACGGTAATGTGAGGCAGAGTAATCGGATCGCCCTGGCAAGTGTTAGCGGGGATAGTAAAGTCAACTATCGGCTCCCATATTGCGTACATATAGTCGGTAGGCTGGAACAAGTCGGCAGCGACATGAGTTACCTGGTTGGTATATCCTGCTTCCTTGTAATATCTACCATTGTTGTAATACAGGAAGTTTGGTGTACATTCGGCAACAGTAGCCGGAGCATCTCCCGAAGCTACTCTCTGCTTGTACCATCCCTTGAAATTATAGCCCGTGCGGGTCGGGACAGGAGGAAGAACAGCATCGTTGATAGCGAGGGTGTGAGGTTCGCTGTCGCCGCCATCTACACGTGCGGTACCGCCATAGTTGTCGAACCACTGCATGAAGGTGTAAGTTGGCTTTTGTATACCATCTACATACTCGGCACGGAGCTTTACCGTATAGGTGGCATGATATTCAGTATGTATATTATCGGGAGCTGTCGTACTAATGGGATCTACATCTCCACCAAATACATCTGAAAGGTTGCTTGGATTGTACCACTCAGTAATTACCTTTTTAGAATTAATCTTAAGTACGGTAAACTTTTCGCCAGGTAAAATACGCGAGTTAGGGAGATCTATATATTCACTTCTTTCTTCATTCCAACGTTGCATCACCCAGTGCGAAAATTCCTTGGTGTCATCGGAGTGCGAACAAGCTTGACCAGCTATGGCATCTACATTGTCCTGATACAAACGGATATCGTCAGGTGCCGAATTTCCACCATTGGCATCATATACAATATTAATACCATCGGCTCCACTCAGTATAGCACGCCACTTGCCGTAAATGTCGTACTTCCTAGTAATCCAAAAACGGTCTCCCCCATTATTTCCTGTTCTATCCGAATTATAAGGATTATCTCCCAATATGCCCCATTTGTCCATCGGGTCGGTTAAATTGCGGACTTTGTCGTATGGTGTTGTGTTACTATTGTCCAACCGAATAGCATCACTATTAAAAGGAGAAGTGCAGGCTTCGTTGGTGTACCAGCCGACAAATTCATAGTTTTCGCTTCGTCCAGTAGGAGAACTAATCGTTCCCCCATAGTTGATACGGAAATTCATTGCCTGATCTTCCGAACCCCAATCGAGGTCGTTTATAGCTACAGGATCGGCATTTGGATGCAGGAATACGCGGTACTGGATTTGACGCCACTTAGCATAAACGGTAATACCACCTTCGGGCATCTTATTGAATACGTATGGCTGCGTACAAACTTCGTCGGAACACCATCCTTCGAACACAAACCCATCACGAGTAGATGGCTGATGGTTTGCGTAGGAACTAATATCTGCACCGTAGGCAATATCTGACGACGCCTCCAACTGACCTAAGTCAAGCACTCCTTCAGTAATACGGTTGTCGTTACCATCGTAACAAGCACCATCCATAAAATTGATGGGGTACTTTTTACGGGAATAATAGAATCTAATTGTCCCATTTTGATTTTGATTATATATATAAAATCCGCTTCTATCTCGCTGACCATCAGAACCTATCCTCTCATACCCTAAAAGATCAATAAAATCGTCTTTTGTCGCACCATTATATCGAGCACTAATCGTCTTATATAATATATATTCCGTATTTATAGGAGCTGTAATACGTCTATTATCATAATCATATAATGTATTTGGGGCATTAAAAGTTGAAGCATCATCTGGAAGTGCTTCTACATAATATTCCATTGTTTTTAGAGGACGGCTAGCTACATCAAGTCTAAACGTTTCATTTTTGTTGGGCATTATATCCAAATACACAATAACATCATTTGATCCTGAAGTACTCTGCGGGTCCCAACGCTCACCATTATTATATGTCACTCCATTGGTTCCCACAATAGGGAAATTACTTCCTATATTCTTCTGATATAAAGCCGTGATGGTTTTTATAATAGTCCAACTAGAACCATTCTTTATTTGAAAACTTAGTGTATATTCATTTCTGTCATAATACACATTCAGCACTGCATTGCCTTCGGTCTTTATTTGCACATTCTGGTCAAAATGGTCAAGATGGAAGCCTGGATAATTTTTGTTGCTTCCGTTAACGGTAACATAGGCGGTATTGCCCGAGCCTTGCTGTCTTACGGTATTGATAGTAGAGTTCACTGTACCAGACAAAGATATTGCCTCCTCAAAATCGTATCCATCCCCATCAATGTTTTGTTTCCAGATGATAACGGTATAGTTTGCAGTTGTATTTGCACTCCACTTGGCATAAAGTTGTGTATTGTCGTTAAGAGTACTTCCAAATTCAAATCGCGACCCAGTAGGAATCCCATCTGCGCCAGGTGCTCCCGTCCACCATCCGACGAATGTATAACCGTTTCGTGTCATAGGCAGTGTTGGTTCCACCGTACGTTGACCAGACCTAACAAAGTCGGCGGCCTTGTAGGTGGCACCCTTTCCGTTCTCGTCGTAAATAAGCCAGTGTCCCTTGGATACATTAACAGAAAATGTCACATTTCCATGTACCGTTATGCGAGTTGCATTGGGATAATTCTGCTCATCTCCTGTATAGCCATCCACATGGCTTCCACCTGAATTCACCTTCCATCCCTCGAAGTTACTTTCATTATCTTCTGGGGTATAGGCTGCATTAACTGTATAATCCCACGAAGAAGTAGCAGCATCGGCAGGGAACAAATGCACGTCGGAACCAGCAACGGCATCGTGGTTGTCGAGATACGTCACGGTGTACGACTTGAAGAGCATAGCATAGAAATTAATCTCAGTTCCATCTGTTACACCTTCGTTAAGCTTATTGGTAATAAAGGTTCGAATACCGTCAAACGTAATGGAATTTGCAGTATCAGCAACAGTGTACGAAGCAATATTGGTCCAGCCCATACATTTCACACCGTCGGCAAGAGTACCAATGCCAGGATTGTAAACGATGCGGTTGAAATTACCATCGCCCTGATAGGTGTCGAGGTCGAGTTTCTTTACCCAAATTGTAACGACAGAGCCATCGGCACGGTGCAGGTAACCATTGCAGGCTGCTCCGGCTCGGGCTGCCACTCGCGACCGTCCTTTGTGATGTCGATGTCGTAGGCGCAATAAAGCTGTTTGCCGTTGGGTGAGGTGCGCTCTACGGGGGTTGCGCTTACCGAAGCGTTGTCCACGCCACTAACCTCCAAAACCATGGAGCCGGTAGCGGAAATGTCGCTTCCTACCGTAACTTTCGCTTGCGCCCACACGCCCGCGTATAAAAAAACAAATGCTGCCAAAAACAACACTTGCTTTGCCACGTAATTAACACTAGTTTTCACACATCCCAAAATCCTTGCATTTTCTCTGCAAGCGGCTGATTCGCCAAACAAACGACTTTTACCCATTACAATAATACAACATATATACGTGAAAAAGGACCTAAATAAAACACTAACAAATAGGCTAACTTTTTCTTATTTTTCGAGCGCAAAAGTATTTCTTTTGCAAAAGATAGTGCCACCATTTCTCGAATAGTATACCAACAGGTAATATTACCTACTAATACCGCAAAATGGTTTATACAAAAAAAGGGAATCAAGATATAAGAAGCTTGATTTTGTCTGAGGAACCGCCAAAAATCGAAGACAAAGCCTCACTAAATCACTGACAAAGAAATACTTAGCATAGCAAATACACTATAATACTGAAAATCAAAGACTAACAAGAACAAACGTCAAAATAATAGGTAAAATTACCCAATAAGAGAAGATGGTAATTTACAAGAATAGTGCTCGCAGGCTCGGAAAGAATAAAACGACAACAAAAACAACATGGGACAACAAAACACCGACAGTCCACTCCCGCAGTCATCGAGGAAGCTAGTCGAAATGCTTTTATAGCCGAAGGCAGAACAAACTTGTTTGCTATGCTAAGGCGCAAAAAGCATCTGCGAAGCAAACATTCACGCGATACGGTACGGGGAGCGTTGCGGAGACTGCTATCAGCGATCTCACGATATCCACACCACTATGGTTCCTCGCGGGGCACGGAACACTATTTTTTTTACCACGAATAACACGAATTGACACGAATCTTTAGATCGGCGTAGCCAATATTTTTTTCGGCAAGCCGAAAAACTTTTGCATGACATCCCCATTCGTGCAAATTGGCTACGCCGAGCTAAAGGTTCGTGCGATTGGCTACGCCGAACTAAAGGTTCGTGGTTGTATTTTTTGTTCGCAGCAAACCGCGCGAACCATGTTGTCACGTGTTGTTCGTATTGTCGTAAAATACCGCACGTTATATTATTGCCCAAGTTTAACGCCCTTAAGGTTTTTAACGCCGTTAAGGGCGAGGGGGCAATAACATTGCGGCTATTGTTGGGGAACGGCGGAGCCTATCAAAACCCTTTTAACCCTTAACTGCTTTGAGTATATTCCTTATTCCATCCTCGAGCTTTACAAGCGGACGACCAAGAACTTTCAACATATCGGAGTTGTCGGGGCAACGACGCTTCATGTCGCCTTCGGGCAATGGAGGCAGATAAACTATCTCCGACTTGGAACCGGTTATACCTATTATTATATTAGCCAACTCGAGGACCGAAGTCTCACGCGAATTGCCAATGTTAACCACATCGTTTACAAACAAGTCGTTGTAGGCAATCTTCACCGTAGCAGCGATATTATCGTCGATATAGCAGAAGGTACGGCTCTGTGAACCGTCGCCATAAATAGAAATGGGCTTGTTGTTGAGCGCCATGTTCATGAACTTGCTGATGACGAAATCCTTGCTCTGTTTTGGTCCGTACGTATTGAAAAAGCGGAAAATGGTGTAGTCGAGACCATATTCCTTGTGATACGACCTCAGGAAAACCTCTCCGGCATTCTTCACCACTGCGTATGGCACACGCGAGTTGAGGGGCGTATTGTGCGCATTCTGCGGAAACTCCACCGGATCGCCATATACTTCGGACGACGACGCATAAAAAACTCGCTTCACACCCTTGTCCTTGCTTATCTTGCAAATATTCTCGATTCCGCGCAAGTCCTCGAGTACACGTATAGGGTGCATCTGGGTACGATTTACACCGACAACCGCCGCATAGTGGAAAACATAGTCGATGTCGTAGGTGGTCATCACCTCGAGCACAGTCCTGTAGTCGTTCACATCCCCCTCGACGAAAAACAAATTCGGTCTTGGCGACGGCAACTTGCATACATCACCAGTTGAAAGATTATCGAGAATAACTACTAGGTTAGAAGTATCCTCTGAAAGTCGCTCTGCAAGAGCGCTGGCAATGAATCCCGCACCACCAGTCACCAATATATGCCTCTCATATTTCTGCTTCATTCGCCTATTTTTCATACAAGTCATCCTCCCCTTCCATCTTTAGTTCATCGAGATCTATCTCATCCTCCTCGTTATATATCTGCAGGAACTGTTCTCCAAACACCTTCTTGTTGAAATGATGTTCGAGCGTCATAAGCAGCGAGGGCAACAGGATTATATTGGAAAACATTGCTACAAACAATGCCGTCGAAACCAGTATTCCCATCGACTGAGCACCTCCCCAATCGGAAATTATAAACATTCCGAAACCTAAAACCAGAATGATCGATGTATATATCATGCTCATACCTGTTTCAGACAGTGCATTTCTAACAGAAACGCCTATGTTTCCGTCGGAATGTTTCAGTTCCTGACTGTATTTTGCAAGGTAATGTATCGTATCGTCGACCGAAATACCAAACGCTATGCTAAACACCAATACCGTCGATGGCTTTATCGGAATGCCAAAGTATCCCATAATGCCGGCGGTAACAATCATTGGTATAAGATTAGGTATTAGCGAAAGCAAGGTCACCTTGATAGACCGGAACATTACGAACAGAAACAAGGCTATCACAAGCACTGCAAGCGCAAGGCTTACAAACAGATTCTTTGTCAGATACGTTGTTCCCGTATAGTTCATTATGGAGTTACCCGTTATTATCGTCTCGTACCTGTCGGCAGGGAACACATCGTCGATGTCCTTTTTCAGCAAAGGCAAAAGTGCTTCGATACGGTTGCAACCCACATCCTTGATATTCATGCTAACACGTGTAGCCGTGCGAGTGCTGTCGATGAACGACTTTTCGAGACCTGCACCATTCATATCGGGCATTCGCTTGATAATTGTTGAATATGTATCGGGCGAAGGCGGCAGTTCGTAGCTGTTACCTGCCCTAAGCGACTGGTAAAGGAACTTCACAGCGTCGGCAATCGACACAGACCTCGAAAGTTCCGGATATTTTGCCAACCTATGCTGCAAGGAGTCGAGTCGCTCAATCTGATCGACATAGTCGAGGTCGTTGCGCAAGGTGTCCTTCGAAATTACAACAATCTCGATAGGCGAAACTCCACCGAAATTATCTTCGAGGAACCTGGTATCGACACACAAACGGCTATCGTCGGGAATATCATCGAGAATATATCCTGCACGGTCGATAAGGAAAAGACCTGCAAGCATTACCACTGCCAACGTTACAAAAACGACATATACCCGTGGACGTTTGTATGTTACTATATCCTCGATCTTGGACACAATGCCGGTAATAACCTTGTTGTCGATGTGCTTTGTTGCCTTTACTGAAGGCGGCTTGCTGAGGCTGAAGAAAATAGGTATTATCTGCAACGACAGCAGGAACACTGTCATTATGCCCAGCGATGCCACAACGCCAAATTCGAT
>CADARW010000106.1 GCA_902790405.1 uncultured Bacteroidia bacterium | reverse complement strand
ATGTCGGCGGCTGACGGGTCGGCGTTCGTCAGGCTGTACAGCGACTGGCGGTAGTCAGCGTAGCGGTTGGTGTAGTCTGTTGATGCACTGGTTTTTGCAATATCGTCGTGCTTTGACTTGTCGAGTTCGGCATAGAAGCGCTGCTTTTCCTCGCCAAGCGTACGGACATTGTCGTTGCGTTCGGCGGTGACTTCGCCGAGGAAGGTCTCAAGACGCTTCTTCTCGCCACGGTCGGCTGTTGCCATATTGGTGGCGATGGTGGTTATGTCGTCGTTGTTGGTGGAAATACGCTTCGTTAGGTCGGTCTGCAAAGTGACGGAATGCTGGAGCGACTGGGATGTGGATGCTGCATTTGAAACATTGTCAGTTCCTACGTCTACACCATTCTGCGAATCGTTAGCATTTCTGTTATTCGCGACATCGTTTTTACCTTCATTTGAATTACTATTATGCGAAGCTACAGCAACATTCTTTTGTTCTTGTATTTCATTGTACAAATTCAGAATTGATTCTGTAACCTCATCGTTAGTGCTAGTTTCTGATTTTGTTTCGGGAGAAATCGCTTGCATAAGTGCAGAATTTGCCGATTTCATTTTTTTGTTAGCTTCGGACAAATATCTCATTCTAGCAACATCATCCATCTCGGCATCTGCCTGTTGCTTATCTTCCAATGCCGAATAATAAACGACATCGGCCTGCTGTCGCTGTCTATCACTTGATTTTGATGTGCTATATTTTTCGCTAAGAACATTATATACACGACTTTCTGCATCATATTCTTCGTTTAGAATAGCAATGCGCTTCACAATAGTACCATCAAGAATATTTTCTGCCTCATCAAGATTAGAACTTGAAGTTTCGTTCTTCGAAGCCTCTAATTTTTTCGAAACAGAACTGATATCCTTCATCACATCTGCCGATACAGACTTGTCCTGCGCCGACGATCTTATCTTCGAAACTTCACGGTTCATGTCGGCAATATCCTTTTTGGCCTGCTGCGCCGTCACAATATCATGCATCTCGGCAACATTTTCAACAATCTGATTATCAATATCAGACTTAACCTTTCCTAATAGTTTCGCCTTATCGACACCTGCAGACGAATTTTTCTGTTCCGGCATCCGTTCCGACAAATCCTTTGACTTTTCTATCAAATTCTGTGTCGAAGACAACAAATCCGACCAAGTTTCACTTTCTACCTTGGTCTTGCTTACTACGCCAAAGTCTTGAATTGCATTAGCCACTGATGGATTTTCATCGTAACTCAAATTCGACTCTATTTCCTTTTCATTTACTGCAATTTGCTTATAGGTAGCATTTATACGGTTCAACAGTTCGGTTTTCTCTTCATCCGTTTCGGCAACATCGAATTGAGACTCCAATCTCGATTTTTCAGTGTAAAGAGAATCCGTCTCAGCCATTTTCTTCATGACTGCCAAAGTTGACGACGACATATAATCTTCCAATAATAGCACATCGTCGGTAACAAGTTTGACATCACTTTCGGTCTGAGTTTCAATAGACTCATAATCAATCAATTCAGAATACAAACTTTCATCTTCCTCGACAGCTTTTTCAAACTCAGCGGCTACCTTTTCTTCCTCTTCGCTGATGAAATCCTTCAACTCGGTAATGTCTTCCGAAGCAACGCCACTATTTTCTTCTTCCT
This sequence comes from uncultured Bacteroidia bacterium, assembly GCA_902790405.1. Taxonomy (GTDB): domain Bacteria; phylum Bacteroidota; class Bacteroidia; order Bacteroidales; family ML635J-15; genus Bact-19. The sequence continues at coordinate 6,161 of CADARW010000106.1, read as the reverse complement.
CTAGTTCGCTCAAATCAATATTAGCAATAAGATCTTCGATACCTTGTAGCATCCTTATCGATTCGTCGGCCTTTTCAATCATCATATTCAGGCGTTTTGCTTCCACCTGCATATTTTTCATGCCATTAATTGCATCGACTTTCGAATTTTCCAAGGACTTATGCTCGTTAACATACCTCTCACGCAATTTAGGATCAGTCTCCTTCTGAATCAACTGCATAACCGACTCAAGCTTATCGTTGATATCGCGGAGATTTTTCCTGTCTTTCACCATATTTCGGCTTAATTTCTTCAGTGCATCATCAGCCTGCTTGCGCTCTTTTTTCTTTTCGGCAATCATTACCTCCAAGGGCGATTTTGCATTTATTTTTCCGACAGATGCGCTTATATTATGCAATTTAAACTTATATTCGCCACTACTGGGATCAAGGGTCTCAAGATTTTCCATGTCCTTGACACATCGTTCCAGAGTTGGCGTCGCAGTTGCGTACACCAAATTAAACTTCTGTGCCAAATCATAAAATGTTACCACAGAATTTGCCATCCTCGAAATTTCAGCCTGCGACATTCCTGCATTTGCACCACTAGCTCTTGCATTTCTAATCTTATTGGAAGTCATTTTTGCGTAAGCATTCAATTTCTTCGAATATTCATCGTAATTTGACACAGCCGCCACTTTCTCGTCGAGCATTGTCTTGGTCGAGACAAACAAATCGGTGGTATCAATTTCGTGTTTAATTTCTCCCTTCTCAGGAGTACTATCCTTTACCTCAGGCGAAACTGCTGGTTCTTGCAAGATTCTTTCGTACTCCGCTTCGGCACCAGGTGTAACCTGCAATTCAGCCTGCTCTGCAAAATCCTCTTCCGTCTTTATGACAATCTTTTCGACAACAGGCTCAACAACATAACGGCATACCATAACCTGACCATCCTTCGACGACCTGTCGGACGCAAAGAATGCCGACTTGCCATTAGACTCGATGGCAAACATAAAATCATCGTAAGGTGTATTTATCGGGAAGCCAAGATTTTCGGGCAAACCCCACTGTCCCGACGAAGCATCGTACTCCGACTTGAAAATATCGTAACCTCCGATGCTATTATGGCCTTTCGATGCGAAATACAAGGTTCCGTCCGACGATAAGAAAGGAAAAGCCTCGTCGAAATCGGTATTTACCTTTCCTGGCAAAAGTTGCAACGGAGCCCAACCTTCCTCTGTCTTATACGAAATGTACAAGTCGAGGCCTGTTTTCATATCGTTGCCATAGGAACTTACCAATGCGATAGTATCAAGAACATAAACTAGGTCGATATCCTTGTTATTCTTATCGTTACGCAGCCTAAAGAAGTCTGGTTTCACAACAATGCTTCCATTGAAAAGCTTGCGTCCGTACGAAAAATGGAAATTTCCACGTTTCACCTTGCTGTTCGACATAACCTTCAGCACGTAGGATTCTTGTCCAAGATTATTTGCCATTCGCGCCTTTCGAATCAAATCGTCAACCTGAGCAATCATAGGCGAACGTCCCTTGGTTGTAGCAACAAGATATTCACGGTATCGGCTATAGAAGGTTATTGACTTGGTAAACAAATATTTGCGGTTGTATGCCAGACCAAGGTAATAATCGGCTTCCTTCAGATCGTTATCATAAGCCAGGGTAAGATATTTTATAGCCTTGTCGTACTCGTTTCGCAACATAACCATCGAAGCACCGCAATAGTAGTTGAATATCGGGTCGTTGGCATACCAGCTATGCAATTGTGAAAATCCCATGTAGGCGTTTGTGTAGTCAGCTGCCTCAAAATAAGCCACGCTGGCGTTGAACAACGACAGTTCGGTCTTCGAATACTTCTTGACATCGACAAGCTTTGCATATTGCGCCGACAAATTGCCGACACAGAACACAAGCACGAATGCCATTGCGACGAATATTTTCTCTAACTCTTTCAACAAGTTACACTTCAGCCATAATAGCCTATAATACACTGCAAAACTATTGAAATAAATTTAATTATCAACAAGTTTTCAACATTTTTTCAACAAGAAAATTCGGAGGCTATATTCATGAGTGTAGCACATGGCACAAAGTGCAAACATTGCAAAAAAAAGCAACCTTCTGGAGGTTGCTTTAATATCAACAATATCAATATCGGATAATTCTATTTCCCTTTTCCGGACTTCACTTCGATCTTCAGCCGCTTACCCATGAACCTGCGGTTCTTGAATACCCTGATGACCTTTTCCTGCAAGTCGGAATCGACCTCGAAGAAAGTATGTCCTGTGAGAATCTCAATCTTGCCAACTTCGGCGCCAGCAAGCAGATCGCTCGAATTGATAACATCCATCAGCTTCATCTTGGTAAGACCGTCCTTCTCGCCCACCGTTATGAAAAATTTCGTGTATTTCATCTTGCGGCTGCGCTTGTCGAACTTGTCATCACCCGACCTGCGCGAACCACCTTTCTTTTCGTCCTGCTTGCGGCCTTTGCCTTTTTTGTCCTTATCGTAGATGTTGATGTCGGCGGCTCCCTTATAGTAATTGAGGAAGCGGTTGAACTCTGTAGAGACAAACCTCTTTATCAGTTCTTCCCTGTCAAGCGACTGCAACCTAAGCATTATTGCAGGAAGGAATTCCTTTATCTGGCCATCGATTGTTTCAATTGCCATCACCTTGTCAATCATCGACATAAGTTGAATCATGCAGATTTCCTTTCCATCTGGAATTTTCTTGCGGACAATCTCCTTCTTGAGCAACTTTTCAATTTCACGAATCTTGTGTTCCTCGCGCGTATGAACAATAGTAATGCACATTCCGCGTTTGCCTGCACGGCCAGTACGACCGCTACGATGGATATAAGTTTCGCGTTCGTCGGGAAGGTTGTAGTTGATGATATGCGTTAGGTCGTTGACATCGATTCCTCGTGCCGCCACGTCGGTAGCCACAAGGATCTGCAAATGCTTGGAGCGGAACTTCGCCATCACCATATCGCGTTGCGCCTGCGAAAGGTCGCCGTGCAGCGAGTCGGCATTGTAACCGTCTTGTATAAGTTTGTCGGCAACTTCCTGAGTTTCCTTGCGAGTGCGGCAGAAGACGATGCCATAAATGTTCGGATTGATGTCAACTACACGTTTCAGTGCAAGATAGCGATTCTTGGCACTCACAAGGTAATAAACGTGGTCAACGTTTTCGGCACCGGAATTCCTCTTTCCAACCGAAATTTCCATTGGCTGCATCATATAGTCCTCGGCTATGCGGCGAATGTCGTCGGGCATAGTTGCCGAAAACAGAAGCGTCTGCTTGAAGTCGGGTGTTGATGATAGAATATTGTCCAGATCCTCCTTGAAGCCCATATCGAGCATTTCGTCGGCTTCGTCGAGAACCAAAGTTTTTATCTTGCCTATTTTCAATGCTTTGCGTTCAATCAAATCCATAACGCGGCCTGGCGTTCCTACTACGATATGCGCCCCTGCCTTCAGCGACTTTATCTGCGGTTCGATTGAAGCGCCACCATACACGGCAACAATCTTCACTTCGGGCAAAAATTCGGCGAACGAAACCAAATCCTTAGCAATCTGAACGCAAAGTTCGCGCGTTGGCGAAAGTATAATAGCCTGTGTCTGGTTTAAATTTGCATCAATGCGTTCAATTATCGGAAGACCAAAAGCAGCGGTCTTTCCTGTACCAGTCTGCGCCAGTCCTATAATATCCTTCTCGGACGACAACAACTGCGGTATAACTTTTTCCTGTATGGGTGTTGGATTCTCAAAACCGCGCTTCTTTATTGCGGCCAATAATTTTTCGTTTAGTCCAAAATCTTCGAATGATGACATAAAAATAATTTTGGCGCAAAGGTACAACTTTATTTACGATTGACGAGTTACGATTTACGAAATGGGCTAAAAGGCTAACCGAAGACCTGTCTTGATGTAGAACAGCCGAACATAAGACCTGTCCTACAGTCTGCAAGACCGTCAGACTGAGGGGCAGCAGGACTGCTAGCCTTCGAGCCTGTTAGCCTTCAAGCCTTAAGCGTAGCCCTACATCAATTATCCCTAACACACCTTAAACTAAGGAAACTGCTAGGTGGAAGTTTTTCATACCTCAAATCTGGAGAATAACTCGACAAATAACTATAATAAACATTATCGTTATCATACATTGTAGTACACCAGAAAAAAGCATTGTTTCCAAAGCCTGTACTATAAGATGTTCCTGCCGGCAACGCATTGAAACCTGTTTCTCCGAAATATCCACTTGACGTAAGGAGACCATCATCCCAAAGGTCTGCCTCACCAGCCAACTTTGGTCCTACATTGTAATGCATACCGCCAAGCGTATTATTTAGACGCGACCATTCCCCATAACTTGGCACGTGCCAGCCATCGGGACAAATGCCCTGAACACCGCTAGGACTGGTAGTGCTAGACTCTGCTCCATCCATAATTGCAGGCCAGTTATATAGATAACCATATTGCTGCACATTAGCAGAACTATCATTAGGATAATAACGATATTTTTCAGATGTACTGGTATTGGTACTTAAGGTAGTATTTCCCTCGTAGCGCAAATTCTCTGCCATCCATGTTTGCGTACCAATAGTAACGGTGGTATAAGTATTGCCATCGCGCACATCGGTAAAGGAGCCTTGAGTATATGTAGGCGTTTCATTGCCATTGTTACCACCAGTATTGTCTCCCGTTGTATTGCCATTGTCGCCACCATCCGACGGCACATACACAGGCCGTATTGCCATTCCGCATGATCTTGAAACCCCACCTAAAACACAAGTGTCGGGGGAAAAACACAGGCACTCCGCTATACTCGGATTTTCTTGATTCAATGAACTTGACCAATAATAACCTGTTGAGCCATATTCATAGCGAAGGTTATCTGCGGCACCGGCTGCCGGGGACAGAGATCAAAATGGTCGGCGGAAAATACTACATGCAGAGGATAACCTGCAAATGGATCCCCGAAACGAAACGGAGGAAAAAGGTCGTCCTCGAATATCTCGGGCAGGTCACCGAGGCGGGGCTGGCCCCGAAACGGCACAGGCTCGCCCCCGCGGCCCCCGCCTACTCCAAGGAGTACGGCGCGACATGGCTCCTCCGGCTGCTTTCAAAGGACATCCGCGATCTTCTCCGGAAGCATTTCGCCGACGAGGGGGACTGGATGTACGCATGCGCCATGCTGCGCTGCATCCGCGCCTGCGCCATGTCCTACGTCGAGCACTCCTACAGCGTGTCCTATCTGTCGGAGGCCATCCCCGGCCTGCATCTGAGCTCGCAGAACATCAGCAACCTCATGGCGGGGCTCGGGCACCGGCGGAAAGCCATGGTCGCCTTCATGAAGGAGTTCATCCCGTCGAAGAACTGGTACGCCATCTTCGACGGAACCTCCGTCGTCTGCAACTCGCAGCGCATCCACGACGCGCAGCGGGGCTACAACAGCCACGGCTGCCACGACCCGCAGCTGAATCTCATGTACGCGATCGCCCTGCGGGACGACAGGCTGTGCCCCGTGTTCTACAAGCAGTACCCGGGAAGCGTGCGCGACGTCTCCGCCTTCATGAACATGCTGACGGAAATGGGGCTGAAGGGGGCGCTCGTCATAACGGACAAGGGCTTCGTGAAGCTCTCGCACCTGGACGAGCTGGAGAAGGAGGGGCTCGAGTACGTCATGCCGCTGAAAAGGTCCAGCGCGGAATATTCGCGCGCCCCGCTGGAAATGCCCGGCTATTCGGGCTTCACGTCGCGCTTCGAGTACAACGGGCGGGTGGTCTGGTACTACGAGCAGCCCGTGGCGGAGGGCGACACGCACAGGTACTTCCTGTACGTGGACGAGACGCTGCGCCACCAGGAGGACACGGCGCGCCTGCCGAAGAGGATTGGCCGGGAGACACCGGAGGAGGTCATGGAGGCGGCGCGGGCGCAGCTGCTGCACGGGACCATCGTGCTGAAGACGAACAGGATGGGCTTCGACGGGCAGGAGGCCTACCGGAGCTTCAAGACAAGGGAGGACGTCGAGCAGCTGTTCGACACGTACAAGGTCGAGGAGGACTTCGGCACGACCGCGATGCACAGCGGGACGACGCTGGAGGCGTGCCTCTTCCTGAACCACCTCAGCATCCTGATGGCGTACAGGGTCTACGCGAGGCTGA
>CADARW010000105.1 GCA_902790405.1 uncultured Bacteroidia bacterium | reverse complement strand
CCATTTGTTCATTCGGATTTGCAATCCGAATGAATTGAATATTAGCATTTGTAATGCGCTAAAAATATAACCATGCATGCATCTCTAACTAAAGACCTGTATTTTACAACATCTACCGTAGTCGATTGGGTTGATGTCTTTACTCGTCCCGAATATAAGCACATTATTTTGGATTCACTTGCTTATTGTCAGGAGAGTAAAGGTCTCGATATTTATGCTTGGGTGTTGATGACAAATCATCTTCACATGATTGTTGGAACAAGAAATGAAGAAACAAATATTTCTGATATATTGCGTGATTTCAAGAAATACACAAGCAAAAAGATTGTTGAAGCTGTTAATGATAATGTGCGTGAAAGTAGGAAAGAGTGGATGATGGATAGATTTTGGTTTGTAGGAAACAACGATAGAAAAATCAAGAATTATAAGTTCTGGCAAGATGGCAGTTATATAGAGGTACTTTATTCTTATGATTTTTACTTGCAAAAACTTGATTATATACATAATAATCCTGTTGTGAGCGAGATTGTTGAAAAACCAGAAGATTATCTATATAGTTCTGCACGTGATTATGCTGGTATAAAAGGATTGTTGGATGTGATTGTGGAGAAATGACCGAATTGTGTAATTATAGGCGGATTGCAAATCCTTATATTCAATTTGTCTGGATTACAAATCCAGACAACAGTGCATTAAAAAAAATATAATTGTTTATGACTAAAAAGGAAAGATACGAGAAGGTTCTTGCTTGGTTCAAGCAGAATATGGGCAAGGTGGAGACGGAACTGCATTATGGCAATCCGTTCCAGTTGCTCGTGGCTGTGATGCTTTCGGCTCAGTGTACCGACAAGCGCGTGAATATGGTAACGCCGGCATTGTTTGAGGCTTACCCCGATGCTCAGTCAATGAGCAAGGCAAGCGAAGAGGAGATTTTGTCGTATGTGAAATCTGTTACCTATCCTAATGCCAAAGCAAAGCATCTGCTCGAAACAGCCAAAATCGTTGCCGAAAGCTATGGCGGTGAAGTCCCCGACGACGACAAGCTCTTGCAGAAACTGCCCGGTGTAGGTCGCAAGACTGCCCATGTCGTTCAGGCTGTGCTTTTCAACCGTCCCGAAATGCCCGTAGATACACATGTTTTCAGGGTGTCGGCACGCATAGGTTTGACGACTAATGCTAAGAATGTGCTTCAGACCGAAAAGCAATTGGTAGAATATATTCCCAAGTCCGATATCCCCGATGCACACCACTACCTGATACTTCATGGAAGGTATGTTTGCACAGCACGTTCTCCTAAATGCACATCGTGCGGAATATCAGCATATTGCACGTTTTATCAACAAAATGCTAACAAGGGATAAATTTTTGGATACTTATAATTATTTTCGCAACCGAGAATTTTGAGTTATGGAGAAGGATATAGTTAGGTATATCGGAGAGGTATTGTCTGACTTGTATGTTGTTGATTCAAAGTCGGTAACAATATCGTTAGAAAGAACAAAACCTGGAATCGAAGGCGATTTCACGGTTGTGGTTTTTCCTTTTACAAAGTACAGCAAGAAGAGTCCGATGGATACCGCCAAGGAAATTGGCGTTTCTTTGAAGTCGCGTTGCGAGGACATAGATTCCTATAATGTGATACAGGGATTCTTGAACCTTACAATGACGCACGAATATTGGTTGAAGAGACTCAACAGTCTTGCAGCGCCTTCTAAAAAGAAGGATAGTGCGAAGAAACCATTGATTATGGTTGAATTTTCGTCACCAAATACTAACAAGCCATTGCATCTTGGACATTTGCGTAACAATTTCCTCGGAGATTCTGTGTCGCGCATCATAAAGGCTGCCGGAAACAATGTTATGAAGGTTAACCTTGTGAACGACCGTGGAATCCATATTTGCAAGTCGATGATTGCTTGGTTGAAGTGGGGTAACGGTGTTACTCCCGAATCGGCAGGCAAAAAGGGCGATAAACTTGTTGGCGATTTCTATGTGCTGTTCAGCAACAAGTACAAGGAGGAAATTGCTCAGTTGAAGGCACAAGGCCTCAGTGACGAGGAAGCCGAAAAGAAGTCGGCACTTATGGCCGAAACCCGCGAAATGCTTCAGAAATGGGAAGCTGGCGACGAGGAAGTTCGCCGCGTGTGGAAGATGATGAACGAATGGGTGTATGCTGGTTTCGACGAGACTTACAAGAAAATTGGCATTTCGTTCGATAGAATATACTATGAATCACAGACTTATCTGCTTGGTAAGTCTATAGTGCAGAAAGGTCTCGACCGTGGCGTTTTCGTACGCGATGCCGATACTTCGGTGTGGATTGACCTTACAAACGAAGGTCTTGACCGTAAAATCCTGCTCCGCAGCGATGGAACAACAGTTTATATGACTCAGGACATAGGTACTGCCGCTCAGCGTTTTGACGAATATCATCCCGATAAGTTGATATATGTTGTTGGTAATGAGCAAGATTATCATTTTGCAGTGCTGAAGAAGGTTGTTCAGCGTTTGGGCGAAGACTACTACGACAAGATTTTCCATCTTTCGTACGGTATGGTCGAATTGCCCGAGGGTAAGATGAAGTCGCGCGAAGGTACGGTTGTCGATGCCGACGACCTTGTTGCCGATATGATTGAAACCGCCCGTGAAATATCGGAGGAAAACGGCAAACTCGGCGACTTGAGCGAAGCCGAACGCAACCGCATCATCGAAATGATTGCAATAGGGGCTCTCAAGTATTTCATCCTCAAGGTTGACCCGAAGAAGCAGATGGTTTTCAATCCTAAGGAATCGATTGATTTCAATGGAAATACTGGACCTTTCATACAGTATACTCATGCTCGTATCTGCTCGATACTGCGTAAGGCAAAGGAGCAGAACATTAATCTTACCAAGCGCATTTCCGAGGATGTTCATCTTCTCGACAAAGAGGTAAGCATAATTTCCAACTTGTGTTCGTTCAGCAAGGTTGTCGAGGAGTCTGCCAAGAAGTTCGACCCGGGACAGGTTGCTAACTATGTGTACAATTTGTGCAAGGAGTTCAACCAGTTCTACCACGACTATTCAATTCTGAACGAGAACGACCCCAATGTGATTTTGCTCCGTCTGCGTCTGTCGCAGCAGGTTGCCAAGACCATAAAGGAAGGTATGGAACTTCTCGGAATCGAAGTGCCCGAAGTAATGTAATGCATAATATATATTAGTAGTGGACAATCCCCAGTATAAAATATTGGGGATTGTTTTTTTTATTGCAAGGCAAAAAACTCATCTGCCGATTTGCAGACTGTCGTATCGCTCAGCGTACAAACCGAAATCCTGCCGTTGTCGGCGACTTTCGAAAGGCGAGAGAGAACCTCCTTGCGTTCTTCAAAATTATCCCTATATATATTGTCCTCGATGACAATATACTCGAAATCCCAAGTGAGAGCAGCATTTACAATATTTTCCTTGTGTTGCATCACCGTGTAGCCTTTGCGTTTCATCTGTATGAACGGACCATTTTGCGGGTAAGCATACAGAGATAGAATCTTTGCATCACGGGGAATATTGAGAGAATCTAGAAATTCGGCTGAACCTTCAAAGTTTAGGTAAGTCTTGTATGCACCGTCCTCTGCCCAGCGTCTGCCGACTTGCGTTTCGGTTACATTTGTAATCATGAAGTAGCAAAGAACACCAAGAGCGACAATGCTTATTCCACCTGCGATGTAGTTCTTGATTTTTGGTAAAGCCCCAAGCATCAGCGCAAAAAGCATCAGTATCGGCAAAAAGAACGTATCCACGAAATAATAGTCGTGGTTTGGGAATTGCCTTATCATTGCGATTAAAAAGAGGAAGCATCCGAAAAGATATATAATTGGAATAAGCCATATTGTCAGTTGCTTTTTCTTGTACTTCCCGTCCTTGTTTTTCAATTTTATTATTAATCTGACAATTCCTGCAATCACAGCCAATCCTGCAAGCACTTCGAAAATTCGATAGTGAAATTTCTGAAAATATTGGTATTCCCAATTGGTTTTTGCATCGTTCAGGAAGTCGAGGAAATCGGCAATGTTGCCGGCTGGCAAAAGTTCGTTTAGGAAAAGGGATCCGTATTCTTTTCTTAAGTGCGAATTCCATAACATATATGCGATTATGAGCGCAAACGATATTATGACGGTTGGCAGTTTATCCTTGAAAGTGCTTTCCTTGCGGAAAATTCTCAGCAGTTCGAATCCGAGAATTGCAATCAGTTCAATTGCAAATGATGTGCGCATGAGTGTAGCTAATGTCATCATGGCGATGGCAAGGTGGAAAAATTTCTTTTTGCCGTCCTTGTAGTATTTTAGGTACGACCAAAGTCCGATTACACCTATTGCGAATGCAGGAATTCCAGGTAAAAATCCGTTGAAATAGTAGGCGTAAACAGGTGCTGTCATTGCTATTGTGGTGACGAGCAGCGACTTCTGACAATCTTCGGTAATGATAAATGATGACTTATAAAGGAAAAACATGCCTATCAGGCTGCAGATCATTGTCCATATTCGGAAAACCCAAGGTGATGTTGTGCCGAAAAGTTTCATCAGAAGGGCGACAATGTATTCATGAATTGGAAAATCGACGGCAGTGATAGTTGTGTCATATGCTTCTTCCCACCATCCGGGAAACTGTTTGTTGTATATGTTTGTCTCGGGATGGAACAGGTCGAAACCGTTGTCTAGAAATCCGGTTGCAAGCGCGTATCTGTCGTCCTGTGCCCACGCGTGGATGAATGCAGGAAATTCGTTCATATACTTGAACTGTATTCCAATGCCCAACGCAACGATGAAAACCGCTGCTATCAGGTAGCCTTTTGCGTTTATTTTATCGTATCCTATCCGTTTCATTGGTAAACTAATAACAAGGTACAAAATTAATTATTATCATCGAATCATCAAATCTTCAAATTTTCAAATTATCGAATTTTCAAATCTTTCAAATCGTAATTCGTACCTCGTAAATAATATTGTATCTTTGCGCAAAATTTTAACTGATGAATTATACGATACTTGACCCCGAGGAACAGGGCTATGCAAAGGTTGAGAAGTTCAACAAGGAGAAGACTGTGCGTCTTGCTGCGCTTTACAGTGAGATACTTGGTTTGCTTGGCGAGGATGTAAAACGTGAAGGGCTTTTGAAGACTCCAGAACGGGTTGCCAAGGCAATGCAATTCCTTACTCAGGGCTATGATATGGATGCTGAGGAAATTATACGTTCGGCAATGTTCCGCGAGGATTATCGACAGATGGTAATAGTGAAGGACATTGAACTTTACAGTATGTGCGAGCATCACATGTTGCCATTCTACGGCAAGGCGCATGTTGCGTACATTCCTAATCATTATATTACAGGATTGAGCAAGATTGCCCGCGTGGTGGATGTTTTTTCACGTCGCTTGCAGGTGCAGGAAAGGCTTACAACGCAAATCAAGGACTGCATACAGAATACACTAGACCCACTTGGCGTGGCAGTCGTTATCGAGGCTCACCACATGTGCATGCAGATGCGTGGCGTGCAGAAGCAAAATTCCATAACTACTACCTCCGATTTTACAGGTGTATTCTTGAAGCAAGCAAAGACAAGACAGGAATTCTTAGCATTAATTGATAGAAATAGATTATAATGAGAGCGTTGGTTTTTCCTGGACAAGGTTCGCAATTCCCAGGCATGGGCAAGGATTTGTACGATGCAAGTGCGAATGCAAAAAAGATGTTTGAGCGTGCTGACGAGGTTCTTGGCTTTGGCTTGTCGGACATAATGTTCAATGGCACCGACGAGGATTTGAAGCAGACTAAGGTTACGCAGCCAGCTGTTTTCTTGCATTCGGTTGTAATGTTCTACGAGAAGTTTGCCAACGAGAATTTTGGTATGGTTGCAGGACATTCGCTAGGAGAATTTTCTGCCTTGGTTGCTGCAGGTGTATTAAGTTTCGAAGATGCTTTGGTTTTGGTGTCGAAGCGCGCTATGGCAATGCAGAAGGCATGTGAGAAGCAGAAATCGACCATGGCTGCTGTTATTCGTCTCGACCGTGAAATAATTGAACGTATTTGTGCCGAAACCGAAGGTATTGTTGTTCCAGCCAATTACAATAGTCCCGAGCAGATTGTGATTTCGGGAAGCGAGGAAGCTATTGATGCTGCATGTGTGAAGCTGAAGGAAGCTGGAGCAAAACGAGCTTTGAAGTTGCAGGTTGGCGGTGCTTTCCATTCTCCGCTTATGGAGCCAGCACGCGAGGAACTTGCAAAGGCCATCGTGTCGACAAACTTCAACGATGCCAAGGTGCCAATTTACCAGAATGTTGACGCTTTGCCACATACGTCGGCTAATGAAATCCGTGAAAACCTTGTGAAGCAATTGACAAGTGCAGTACGCTGGAGCGATTCGGTGGTTAGGATGCACGAGGATGGAGCAACCGAATTTGTGGAAGTTGGTCCGGGACAGGTTCTGACAGGTCTTGTAGCGAAGATTTTGAAGTAGCGAAATAATAATTACCGAAAAACGTTAACAGTCATCATTATCTGTTGTGTTGTTTCGGATTTGTAATCCGAAACAACTGAATATCAGCATTTGCAATGCGGATTCAAAATCCTTATATTCATATACTCTGGATTGCTGCTATATGCAGCGAGCTAAAGGTTGCAAATTCAGACAACATTGTGTCGGGTAAATGTGCGTTAATAAAAATCCCACAAATTTTCTCTTTTTCCATCCATTATTCCAAATTTTTTCATACATTTGCCCTGTGTTTATAGGTAAAAATGATTGCTAGTTCAATGAAAATGGCAAATGCAAATGAATATCCGCAAGATGTTTGTGGCGTATTTGTTAATTTCTCGAATATAAAACAAATGCCAATTATAATTTTTTAGTATATGAACAAGTCAATTTTATTGATTTTCGGAGTATTGTTGTCGGCATCAATGGTAAATGCACAGAATCTCGACCGTATGAGCTTGAGTTCGGGCGGAGCAGCTGGCGACAATGTTAACTATGTCCTAGGCGAGACATTCAATTTCACAATGGCAATAGGTGGAAGCGGTGGCATTAGCCTCGAAAGCGGTTCCCTCAGTAGCGAGGAAAACACTGGCGGCGATATTCCGACCATTTTGCAGGAAGCATCGGAAATGCCATCGATGATAGAATGTTACCCCAATCCCGTTGTCGACATCCTTACCGTTGATTTCAATGGCACAGAAGGCATTACTGGCGTTGCATTGTTCAATGCATTGGGACAAATGGTACTACAGACACCGACAAATGGAGAAAAGGCATACCTGAATGTAAAGGCATTGCCCTCGGGCAGTTATTTTGTGTCGGTTTTGAACGGCAAAGATGTAATAGCGGTAAAGAAAATAGTGAAAAACAATTAATAATGAGCTAAAAGGCAAAAAGTCAAAAATGGCTTTAAGCCTGTTAGCCTTCGAGCCTGTCAGCCCAAACATAGAACGGCGAAGCCCGATGTAAATAGAAAATAAAAAAATAATTATGAAGAATATCTTTTTCACTCTCAGCCTCCTCGTGACATCAATATTTCTGATGGCACAGGAAGTGCCGCAGGCAATAAATTTCCAGGCCATAGCCCGTGATGCAAGTGGCGAGGTGATGGCAAACACACCGATAATGATTCAGTTGACAATCATTGACGGTGCTCCCGATGGTCAACTGGTTTACCGAGAAATCCGCTCGCTGACTACCAACGCGTACGGCTCGTTCTCGTTCCAGATTGGTCGCGACCCCTATATGGCTGTTGGCGTGTTTGCCAACATCGATTGGGCTGGCGGACGCAAGTTCCTGAAGATAGACTACGACCCTACGGCAACCCTC
>CADARW010000104.1 GCA_902790405.1 uncultured Bacteroidia bacterium | reverse complement strand
CGCCCTTGAGATTTTCGGCTGACGAAACAATCTCGCAGAACTCGCTGTTGATGAAAGATGCCATTTCGGGCAAAGTGTCGTATTTCTCGATTGCCGCGTATACTGACTTTATGCCCAACACCGACAAAAATCCGCCCGAAATTCCATGTCCTGTGCAGTCGCCCACAACAACATACGTAGCATCGCCTTTGGTCTGCGAAATATAAAAGTCACCACCGACTACGACCTTAGGTCTATCGAGGACAAACATCTGCAAGTTGCTATCCATCAAATTGTTGCTCATACAACCAAGTTGTATTTCTCGTGCATAGTCGAGATTTGATGAAATTTCCTCATCGCGCTGCTTAAGGTCAGAGTTGAGCTTGTTCAATGTTCGGTTTAAACGGCTTTTCTTAACCAACATAAACGCAATAAAAACTGCAAATGCAAGAATCAAAGCTACAACAACAAATAGCATAATATTCAAAGAACGCTGGTGCAAAATCTTTTCGTCACGACGTTTCATTTCTAGTTCATTCTTCTCGCGCAGATTTTTATTTTCAAGTTCTTTTAATTCTTCCGAAAGTTCTGCTGAATATATACTATCATTAAGCCAATTATAACTATCTATGTAATATTTTGTGTGTTCATAATCTCCAATTTTACAATAATATTCATAATAATTCTGATAAAGTTTAAGGCGTAATTCTTCAAATGAATTCGCAGTACAAATGCTATCTACAATGCGCAAATTGTCAATCGCTTTATCGTATTTTCCTTCGCGTATATAAATACTAGCTATACTATTAAGCGCTGATGTATAAATATGAATATCAGTACCTTTGTCTAGCAAAGAAAGTAAATTATTAAATGTATTTTTAGAACTCTCAATATCTCCTATGTTATATTGCAAATATGCCAAATTATTAAGTATTGATATCCTAATATCTATATTATCAGCCATATTGAATGCACTGTCGTAGAGTGTAAAAATTCTGTTGTAATCTTTTGTTTCGTAATAAAGATTTGCAATATTCACAAGTGTTAAAGCGTATGAATCGTCATCTCCTATAATAATTGCATTATCAATAGCCATATTATAGTACTTGTGCGCTGCCTTAAAATCACGCAATTCATAATATATCATACCAAAATTATTGTATACCTTATACAACATTAAGGCATTACTATTCTTTTTCGCTATTACTTCCGCCTTGTCATAAAAATTTGCCGCAGCACCATAGTCTCCATACAAATATTTAACAAGTCCCTTACTCCAATATGCTATGGCTTCCCAATGTTCTGATTCGTATTTCTGTGAAACAAACAGCAATGTATCAGCATATTGCTCTGCTATATTATTATCATAGTCAGAATAATATACAAACAAGTCATAGTAGATTTTCAAACTTGTAGTATCGTGAAGCGACGCTAATTCCTTTTTTAGACTATCCACATAATTATCTTGTGCATAGCCACTCAATGCCAATACACAAAACAATATGCCAGACAAAAAGTTTTTCATTATTTCTTTCTGAAAACTTTACCGACAACCCTCTTGTACATCGCCGTCATATCTTCCGAAAGGTCAAAATACAAGGTCGGCACGACAAACAAAATGCAGATTACTGCCGAACGCAACGCCAGGTCGAGTATCAAGTTGCCCAAATCGGGTATCAGCCACGACAGCACATACGCAACCGCGCCGAAAAGCAACACCAGCAAGTGCTTTAGGCAGAATGGATTAAACCCAAACTTAAACCTTACAAACGCAATACGCACCACCGAGTACACAAGGAACGAAAGCATTGATGCAACTGCTGCACCCGTAATGCCATAAATCGGCAACAGCCATACATTGAACCCAAATATCAAACCAATGAGCATCACCATGATAAGCGTATGATAACGGTAATAACGGCTGTACTGAATAATCTCGCCGCTCACGCTTGCCGCCATCTGTATGAGGTGAGAAATGGCAATGAACAAAATTACCAGCCTGCCATCGGCGTATTCGGGCGGAAGAATCTTGAGGATATTGTCGATGTTGCCCCACACCAGTACAAACAGTATTACGCCTATAATCAGCATGTTAGTGGTGCATTTGCGATAAACCTTCAGCACCATGTCGTTGTCGCCGCTCTTGAACGACTCGGTAATCACCGTGCTCGAAATCCTTATTATCGAACGCCCTGGCAACAATATCATCGAACCGAAATAAAAGGCAATGGAATACACGCCAGTGGCACTCAAGTCGCAATAATGATTGATGAAATAACGGTCAATCTGGTTGACAAACACTCCGCTGAAACTCGAAATCACACCAAAAAACGCTACCGAACACATCGCCCGCACAAATTCACGCGTGAGCAACTTCTTCGACGGCTTCAGCGACATATTTCCCTGCACTATAAGCAATATCAACAACAAAACTGTCGGAACACCGTATGCAGCAACATAATAGATTATGAAGCCGTTGAAGTCGAGCACTCCGAAATAAAACAATCCGATGCCTATGAGGTTGAGTATTCGCAAAAGGAACTCCTTGACAAACAGCCCGAACGATGAATTGTAGAACATCCGGTTATAGACATCGCTGAGCAGGTAGAATATTGTGATGTAAATCAGCGGCAGAAGCAGGAAAACATAGTCGGCAAAGAGTTTCGATTTCTCAAGGTTCTGAGCCACAAGGTAGTCGCGTGCGCCAAAATATCCAGCCGTACAAATCAGCGAACCTACAATTCCCACTGCCACCAATAGAAACGGGAAGCCGTTGTGCTTGTGCTCTGGGTCGCGGAAATATGGGAAAAACCTGACTATCACATTTGTAAAGCCGAAACAGCCGAATTGTCCCACAATCGACGACAGAGCAATAAGCAGGTTGGTAAGACCGATTTCGTCGGTGGTGAAAATCTGCGGCATAAGCAGGGCTACATTCACAAAACCTATGAATGCTCCGAGGTAGGAGTAAATCGAACCTTTTATTGTCTGTTTTGCAATGAGTCCCATAAATCGTAGATGCTTTTTTTCGACTTGATGTTTTCAAATGGCAAGAGGTATGCTCCTGTAATACAGTCCATTGAGCGCAAAGCAGTCATAGCCCTGTCGAGTCCGAACGAACTGTAGTCGCGGACAATGAAAAGGTAGTCGAAGTTATGAAATTCGTCGATAAGGTAAATTCCGTTGTGCCTGTTGGATATTAGCAGGAGGTCGGACTTTCGGAAACTGTCGATTGCGTTTCCGTAAACCGAATAGGTATTTGGCTCTGATTGTACAACATTGTCGAACAGCGACATGGTCTGCTGCTGTTCTCTTTCCACCTCGATGCACGGAAGCAGGTAAAAGTCCATTCCAAATCCACGGACAAGACCAAACGCCAATTTGTAGTCGATTTCCGATGTCGATATACCAACAATCTGGAAATTCACATTAGGCATATAGTCCAATTTTACCTTCGAAGTCTTCATAGCGCAAACTTACATAAAAAATCATTGAATTTGGTTAAACTTATATATTTATTTTACATGGTTAAGTATTGTTTCTGGCGAGGTTCCCATCAAAGTAACAGCAGAAAGTTTCCTTCCCATATCCTTAATGGAATGTCCGCAATGATACAAAGAATCATCAATAATCAACCATCGGTCATGCGATGGATTCAACCATATATGCGTTTCAATAACACCACCACACTTTGATGCATTATGAGCATCCCTTAACACAGACAAGTCCTTACCAGAATAAATGTCCGCAGAAACTTCTTTGTCTCGCACATCAAGAATATCAAAAGTCGCAGCATCAATGTACGCATCTATAACAACAATTCTATGTTGTGCGCTTTTGATGAGTTTCTCTAGTAATACACGAGCTTCAAAAAAATCCCCATTGAAAAACACCTGCTCTACTGGTGGCATATTGGTGCGAACAAAAAAATCTATTTTTTCTTGATGCTCTTGCAAAATAGTTTCATGGCTAGAAAGCCGCCTGTCTATGCGTTCTTCCATTGCTATCAATCGTTGATTTATTGCATAGCCTTTAAGCAAGTATTCTTTTAGGATTGATGTCGCCCAACGACGGAATTGTGTGCCGCGTTTCGATTTGACACGATATCCCACTGATATTATTACATCAAGATTATAAACTTTGGTTGGTTTGTCAGAAAAAGGAAAGTGCAAATTTTGCACATTGCCTTTCTCTTCTAATTCCCCTTCGCGAAATATATTGTTTATATGACGCGTAATAACAGTTCTGTCCTTCTGAAACAACTCACTCATCTGCTGTTGTGTAAGCCATACTGTTTCATCTGCAACTTGTACATTGAGCTGCAGAGTATCATCATCTGTGCGATAGACGACTACGCTTTCATTGTTTTGTTGTTCAATACTATTCATATTGGCATTACGATTTAATTTTTTTCATTTAGTATTTCCCTTTTCAAACTCCTCCATCTCCATACTTGCCTCCTCCCACACGCTCATTTGCTGCTCGAGCTCCTCGTTCAGCTTGCCCGACATCTTGTAGGCGGTTTCCAACTTCTGCTGTTCGATGGCTGGATTCGACATAAGTTCGTTAAGCCCAGCAATTTCCGATTCTAGCCTTTCGATTTCGGCTTCGGCTTTGTCGATGCGGTTCTGTATGGCACGACGGCGCTTGTTGAGTTCCTTGTTTTCCAGATACTTCTGCTTGTTGTCGGAAATTCCTGCTTCGGCTTTTGCCTCGGCAAGCTTGCGGTCCTTAATCTCAATTTCGCGCATATCCTCAATCTTCTTGTTGCGCAGAAAATCGTATATGCCACCGACATGCAGACGTATCTTCTTGTTCTTGAACTCGTAAACCTTCGATACAAGTCCGTCGAGGAAATAACGGTCGTGCGAAACCACTATCAGCGTGCCGTCGTAGTTCTGGAGAGCCTGCTTCAGAATATCCTTTGAGCGGATGTCGAGGTGGTTGGTAGGCTCGTCGAGCACAAGCAGATTGTATGGTTGCAACAGAAGTTTTGCCAGCGACAGTCGCGAATGTTCACCACCCGACAGCACCTTCACCTTCTTGTCGATGTCCTCGCCAGAGAAAAGGAAAGCACCTAGAATGTCTCTGATTTTTGTGCGTATGTCGCCAACGGCAATGCGGTCAAGTGTTTCAAAGACAGTTAATTCTGGGTCAAGGAGTTCGTCTTGGTTCTGTGCAAAGTAACCGATATTTATGTTGTGACCGATTTTAAGTTCGCCCGAATACTCGGTTTCACCGATGATGACTTTCGACAAAGTAGTCTTTCCTTCGCCGTTTCGTCCGACGAAAGCAACCTTTTCGCCACGCTCAATCACAAGGTCAATCTTATCGAGGATAAGGTTGTCGCCATAGCTTTTGCTTAGTTCTTTAGTTTCGACAACAATGTCGCCCGAGCGCGGTGCCGGGGCGAACTTTATGTGCATAGCCGCATTGTCGAGGTCATCCACTTCGATGATGTCCATTTTTTCGAGCTGCTTTATGCGCGACTGAACCTGATTTGACTTGGTGGCCTTATAGCGGAAACGCTCGATAAATTCCTCGGTGTCCTTGATTTGCTTCTGCTGGTTCTCGTAGGCTGCAAGCTGCTGTTGCAGGCGTTCCTGCTGCAAAACCTTGAACTTTGAATAAGGAACCTTGTAGTCGTATAGTTTTCCGAGGTTTATCTCAATGGTGCGGGTCGTTACATTGTCGAGGAAAGCACGGTCATGCGAAATGAGCAGAACAGCGCCTTTGTATGCCTGCAGAAAGTCTTCAAGCCACTGAATTGACTCAATATCAAGATGATTGGTAGGCTCATCAAGAAGAATGAGGTCGGGACTTTGCAGAAGAATTTTTGCAAGTTCCACCCTCATGCGCCAACCACCGCTGAACTCGGCAATCTTGCGGTTGAAGTCGCTGCGTAGAAAACCCAAGCCTTTCAGAATCCGTTCAATTTCGGGTTCCATATTGTTCACGCCGACGATTTGCAAGTGTTCGTTGAGGTGGGCAAGGTTTTCAGCTGCCTTTATGTACGATTCGGAAGTGTAGTCGGTACGGGTTTCGAGTTCGGCGGCAAGGCGGTCGATTTCGCGCTGGATTTCGGCAATATTGTCGAAAGCCTTCTTGGTTTCCTCAAGCACAGTGTTTTGCGTTGAAGCAAGCGCCATCTGTTGAGGCAGGTAACCAATTGTTATTCCCGACGGCTTCGACACGCTTCCCTCGGTTGGCGTTACTATTCCGCAGATGACTTTCAGCAAGGTGGACTTTCCTGCGCCGTTCTTTCCGACAAGACCAATGCGGTCGCGACGGTTTATCATAAAGCCGATGTTGGAGAATAGCTCGAATCCCCCAAAACGAATGGTTATATTGTCGATTGATAGCATTTCCGAAATTTTGCGCGAAGTTAATGCAATAATTTGAATCTTCAAATTGCCGAAGGAAATCGAAAATCGTATTTCGTAAATCGTAAATTTTATCTAATTTTGCAACCACAAAAAAATTAGGTTATGCCCGATAATTTCAGATACAACATGCGCGGGGTTTCAGCCGCAAAGGAAGATGTCCACAATGCAATAAAAAACATCGATAAAGGTCTGTATCCCAGGTCGTTCTGCAAGATAATCCCAGATATTCTCTGTGGTGATGACGAATACTGCAACATAATGCACGCCGACGGTGCAGGCACAAAGTCGTCGCTCGCCTACATGTACTGGCGTGAAACCGGCGACCTTTCGGTATGGAAAGGCATTGCAATCGACGCCATCGTGATGAATACCGATGACCTGCTCTGTGTAGGCGCAACCGACAACATTCTGCTGTCGTCGACCATAGGTCGCAACAAGAGGCTCATTCCTGGCGAAGTTATCTCGGCAATAATCAACGGCACTCAGGAATTCTGCGACACAATGCGCCAGTTTGGTGTAAACATTGTGCTGACGGGTGGCGAAACTGCCGATGTCGGTGACCTTGTAAGGACGGTAATCGTCGATTCGACAGTAACCTGTCGCATGAAACGTAGCGACCTGATAACCAATGAGAAAATTGGCGATGGTAATGTAATCGTGGGACTTGCATCGTACGGACAGGCAAAGTACGAAACATTCTACAACGGCGGAATGGGCAGCAACGGTTTGACCTCGGCTCGTCACGATGTATTTGCAAAATACCTTGCTGAAAAGTACCCCGAAAGCTACGACAACGGCATACCGCAGGAACTTGTATATTCGGGCAAATGCCACCTCACCGACAAATTAGAAGATCCGTACAGCGATGCTGGAAAGCTAGTCCTCTCTCCTACCCGCACCTACGCACCCGTAATCCGCGAAATCTTGAACCATTACAGGCATCAGATTAACGGCATAATACATTGCAGCGGCGGTGCCCAAACCAAGATTCTCAACTTCGTTGACAACTTGCATGTAGTGAAGGACAATATGTTCGAAACTCCGTTGCTATTCAAGCTGATACAGGAACAAAGCGGCACCGACTGGCGCGAAATGTACAAGGTATTCAACATGGGACACCGCATGGAACTTTATGTACCTGAAAGCATTGCCGATGGAATAATTTCGATTAGCAAGAGCTTCGGCGTAGATGCAAAGGTAATCGGACATTGCGAGAAATGCGAAGGCAAGAAACTAACAATCAAATCAGACAAAGGAGAATTTAGTTATTAATTTACGATTGACGATTTTAGATTTACGATTGAATAGGAATATAGTTATTAATGAATAATGGATAATTGACAATGTATAATTAGGGCTGAAAGAAGAAAAGGCTAAAAGTCTAATTGTCGAGCAGAAGACCTGTCAAGCTGTCAGCCTGTGAGACTGTGAGACTGTTAGACAGCAATCCTGCAAGCCCAACCCAGAAACCTAGAATCTTTCAAACTCAGAAACATTAAACTTTGAACTTTTGAACATTGAACTTTAGCTTA
>CADARW010000103.1 GCA_902790405.1 uncultured Bacteroidia bacterium | reverse complement strand
AAGAATTAATTTTCCTTTTAACATCTCACATTTTTCAAATGCAGAATCGCCAATAGTTTCAACAGAATTCGGAATTGTTATTGCAGTAAGGCTTGTGCAATTTTTAAATGCAGATTTGCCAATAGTTCTTACGGATGAACCAATCGACAATGATTCTAAGTCATTACAACCTTTGAAAGCATTAGGCATAATGCACACGACAGTATTGGGAATATCAGCAGATGTAATTGTTCTAATGGCAGCCACTAGGGTATCTTTCTCCATACTTGTATAGTATAAACCATCTTCTTCATAAGCGTTTATAGACAAGGCACCCCATGGACGACCTGTTGCTGTGCCATAATATGTAATATTGGCCACCATATAAAAGGCAGAATCACCGATAGTCAACACTGAACTCGGAATCGATACCGCACCTAAGTTTCCACAATTATAGAACGAATAAGCTGGTATGTTCGTTACATTTTCTCCTATCCTCAAATCAGAAAAATTGTCGCAATTATAGAAAACAGGATTGCTCGCACTTCCCATTTGCGTACAGTTTGTCGCATCAAAATTGACAACAGAAAGATTACTGCATAGACCAAAAGCCTTATCGCCAATGGTTGTTACATTCTCCGGAATCAATATCTCTGTCAGACTATCACGATAAAATGCATAACGACCAATACTCAAGAGATCTTCTCCAAGTGTTACAGAACTCAGCATTGTGCATCCATAAAATGCACCATAAGGCAATCTGTCTCCATTGAAATTTATAGTTCTCAACCCATTGGGAATATAATATGTTTTATAACTAGTTGGAGTATAATACTGGTATACAAGTTTTCCGCCAGTATATCTCGTAGAACCGAATATATATCCGAAAAGCGTGGAGTCAGACTCAACCGTATATGATGCACTCTTTCCTACAAAAGGCAATGTCATCTCTACAAGCCCACTACAACCATTAAAAGCATTTGCGCCAATTTCCTGCACGGAATTGGGAATTGTGATTGTTGTAAGCCTATTGCAATTAAGAAACGACATACTTCCAATACTTGTAACAGAATTCGGAAGTGCGACTTCTGTTGCCATAATGCCACATCCTCTCAAATAGGTTTTAGTGTTATCGGAATATACAAGATAGCCATCCACATATCCGTTTAGCGATAACGCTCCCCAAGGACTACCAGTTGCATTGCCACCGTATGCTATATTTTTGACCATGTAAAATGCGTTATCTCCAATACTCTCGACCGAGTTGGGAATCCCAACAGATGTCAATCCTGTACAACCATAAAATGCACCTGCAGGAATGTTAGTTACATTATTTCCAATATTCAAAGTTGATATATTGATAAAATTCTTGAATATGTTTGATGTTGCACAATTTGTCGCATTATAGCTAAGCACCTCCAAAGTATTTTCACACCCATGGAAAGCTAAATCTTCAATACTCATGACGGAATTGCCAATGGTTAACGATGATAAATGACTGCCATAAAAAGCACTATATCCAATACTAGTAATCGAATTTGGAATTATTATACTTGTCAATCCGCTACAATCTCTAAATGTTTCATTGTCAATGCTGGTAACGGAATTTGGAATTACAACTGAAGACAAACCACTGCAACCCTCAAATGCTTCCCTTCCTATGCTAGTCACCGAATTGGGAATTATTAGAGTGGCCAGCGCACTACAATTTCTAAAAGCTCCAACACTTATGCTCGTCAGCGAATTGCCAAAGGTTATAGAGTTCAAGCTGCTACATCTATCAAATGCATTGCCCCCAATCTCTGTAACAGAATTGCCAATAGTTAGAGTTGTTAATGCAGTACAAGAACAAAATGCCGAGGATGGAATCCTAGTAACAGAGTCGCCTATTGTTACTGTTGTGAGACTACTGCAGCCAAAAAATGCCGAGGGTCCAATCTCTTCGGCACCGTTTATTGTCAACTCCGTCAATCCGAGGCAACCAGCAAATGCCTCCTCACCGATGAATGTGACAGCATCTGGAATTATTAATGTGCCTGTCAGTCCTGCGCAATCATAAAATGCATACCTTCCAATACTCGTAACAGAATTGGGAATTGTTAATGTTCCTGTCAATCCGGAGCATCTTCTAAATGCACCATAATCAATAAATGTTAGCGAATTGGGAAGTGTAATCGAGCCTAGATTAGTACAATCCTCAAATGCCCCTGTACCAATGTTTTCAACATGATCGCCCATTGTTACCGATGTCAGTCCGCTGCAATTATTAAATGAATAATAGCCAATGTCTGTAACTGAATTAGGGATTGTTACCGATGTCAGTTCGCTGCAATTATGAAAAGCTACATAAATCCTTGTAACATAGTATGTAATGTTGTTATAGACAACCGTTTCTGGTATTATAAGATCTCCAGATTGGTGGACATTGCCATTTCTTACCACTTCCACCGTATATGGTTCTGTATTCGATGTAATGTCGTAATACAATGTCTGTCCGCTTTCGCAAACTGCCGAAAAATCATATGCCTTAGCATATCCACTAAACAAAAGCACTGAAATCAACAATGCCACAAATTTTAATCTCATATTCATCATATTTTTATTGCACAAAGATAATGCTATTATTGATAAATGAAAATAAAAATTTAAGAATTTAACAATTCAGAAATCAGGGAAGTTGAAGGTTCAAAGTTCAAGGTTTAAAGTTTAAAGTTTAAGGTTTAAGGTTTCTATGGCTTCGCCGTTCAATGCTTCGCGTTTCTAAAAAAGCGGAATGTCATGCTGAACTTGTTTCAGCATCTGATTCCGCTTTTTTTGTTTCTGGAGTTCAAAGTTCAAGGTTCAATGATTTGAAGATTTGAAGATTCGAAAATTTGCTTGCGCGAGCTAAAGGTTGAAGATTTGAATGTTCACCTGTTAAAGAGTTTGTAGCGGCGCAATGCTTTGCGTCGGGGTTTAAAGTTCAAAGTTTAAGGAAGCTTGCTTTACAACCGCTGGCTAACACTACCGTTTTTCGCCCCAAATACGCTGTGACGAAATTCACAAGTGAAAAATTTCGTCCCTAAATACGAAATTTCGTCCCTAAAAACACCTTTTCATCAAAAACAACTTGCGTACATCACACAAAAATTTCCGTTAGGAAATGACGCCGTAATTTTGCACCCTGAAAAATTGAAAATAGAAAAAACGAATTACTGATTATGGCAAAAGTTAAAAACACTGTCGGAAAACGATGGGCAAAATTCTGCGGCTGGCTACTGCGAAAACTCGGTTGGAAAAGCATAGGCGGTCCTATGGATGGCGACAAGGCTATCGTGCTGGGCGTCCCCCACACTTCTTTCTTCGACTTTCCCATCTGCTACCTATTTTATGCACAATACGGACGGCTCGCCCATATCATGGTAAAAAAGGAACTGTTCTTCTGGCCGCTGGGTCCAATTCTCCGCGCCTGCGGTGCCGTCCCCGTCGACCGTAGTAATGCCACGGCAACCATCCGAAGCATAATATCGGCTATGAACGAAAACGAAATTTTCCACCTCGCCATTGCCCCCGAAGGGACACGCAAACCTGTAAAACGCTGGAAAACAGGCTACCATCTCATAGCACGCGAAACCGGGGCAGCAGTATATGTAGGTTTCTACAACTGGGGCAAGAAGGAAATTAGCGTCGGCCGCAGATGGGAACTTTCCGACAATCCCAACGACGACATCAAGAAAATACAGGAATACTATTCAACCCTCGACATACAGGGAAAACACAAAGACAAATACATAACACATTGAAAATATGAGCAAGAAAATAAAAAATCCATACAAGGTACGCAACAAATACCGCGAAATATACTGCACAACGCTGTACAAGGTGTTCAAATACTCGACCACCCGCTACTGGAAACGCACAATGGCACAATACGTCGATGGTGAACAGAAATACACCTACAGCGAGTTTGCCGAAAAATGCAACATGCTGTCGACCAGAATGTCACGCTTTGGAATCAGTGCTGGCGACAAGGTGGCAATCCTCTCACAGAACATGCCCAACTGGACATTGGCATTCTTCACCGCCACAGCATTCGGACGAATAGCCATACCAATTCTGCCCGACAGCTCCGAAAACGAGGTGACAAACATACTCACCCACTCCGAAAGCAAGGTCATCTTCATATCCAAGCGGCTGATGCACAAGCTAAGCGAGGAATGCAAGGAAAAGATGACGCTTGTGGTTGATATAGAGACGCTTGAGTTCATAAAATGCAAGAAGGAGGACTTTCAGTGCAACGGCTGGACAAAAGAGCCACTCCCCGACGACCTCGCCACCATCATCTACACTTCGGGCACAACAGGCAAAGCCAAAGGCGTGATGCTCAGCCACCGCAATCTTTGTCACAACCTCGTGGCATCGTTCAAGGCTCAGCCGTGCCACAAAAAAGACCGTTTCCTGTCGATACTGCCAATGTCGCATGCCTACGAAATGTGCGTTTCGAGCCTATATTCGTTCTACGTGGGCGCTTGCTGCTACTACATACAAAAGCCCCCTACTCCGTCGATTCTGCTACCGGCAATGAAAAAGGTAAAGCCAACAATAATGCTCGCCGTACCGCTTATTATTGAAAAGGTGTACCACAACAGCATTGTGCCTACAATCAACAAAAGCCGCGTGCTAAAGTGGATGCAGAAACGTACGCCCCGCCTGCTTCACCGACTTATCGGACACAAGCTGGTAAAGACTTTTGGCGGGAAACTGAGATTCTTCGGCATCGGAGGCAGCAAGATGGACACCAACGTAGAGGAATTCCTCAAGAAATGCAAGTTTCCCTACGCCGTTGGCTACGGACTTACCGAAACAGCTCCACTTGTATGCAACGTATTGGTAAACAAAAAGAAACGTGTCGGTTCAATAGGCATTGCGGCCTACAAGGTGGAGATCCGTCTCGACAACCAGGATCCGAAGACAGGCGAAGGCGAAATAGTATGCCGCGGTGACAACGTGATGCTCGGCTACTACAAGGATCCCGAGCGTACCATGCAAGTTCTCGACGAGAACGGCTGGTTCCGCACCAACGACATAGCCACAGTCGACAAGGACGGCTACTATTACATACGCGGACGTCTCAATAACACCATTCTCGGTCCGTCGGGCGAAAACATCTACCCCGAAGAAATCGAAATGGTAATCAACGACATGGATGGCGTCGACGAATCGCTTGTGATGGAGCGCGACGGCGAACTCGTGGCTCTGGTAAAGTTCGACGACAATGTGCTTAACTGGAATCAGGCCTACGAGGATCAGTTTTTCGAGAAGGTGGAGTCGATGAAAAAGTCGGTGATGGACTTTGTGAACCGCGCTGTTGGCAAGAATTCGAAGATCGGCAAAGTGGAAGCCATGAAAGAACCGTTCGAAAAGACCGCCACGCAGAAGATTCGCCGCTTCAAGTACAAGAATGCCGAGCAAAGCGAAAACGAGCCAGCGGATCAAACGAAACAAGAAGAACAAACGTCAACTAACATGTAATCTATGCCCTAAAACCTATAACGGAAACATAGCTCATATAAAGCGACAAAGGCGGAAAATCGAATGATTTTCCGCCTTTGTTTATTGTAAACTAATATCTTTAGTAGCGATATACGCTAATATACTGTGCTTGGGTCTGCTTCGAAACTGTAGATATCGTATATGTCGGAGTTTGTCCGCTGACATCGATAATTACAGCCTTAGCATTATCGGCGTCGACCTCGTCAGATGTCCAATATGTGCCACCGTCCAGATACATATCAGAAGTGCCTTCCTGAAGCAGTCGAGCAATAGCTTCCATTTCGGCAGCAGATGGCAGATACGAGCCTGAATTTTCGATACGGCATGCAGGTGCAGCGTATGTATCAACAAGTCCGTAACGTGCGATAATAGCCTCTGTATTGCTCAAGCCCGATGTCATAGCACCTGTACTTGGCACATCGGTAGTGATAACCAGTTCGCCAGTTTCACCCCAAACTGCAGTTGGAGGATCAGCCTGGTCAAATCGAGTTATCATCTCGAGGGTGAAATCGGAGCCACCATAGAACACTACACCACCGTAGCGGCCTTCCTCACCTATATAGAAAGTGTAATCCTGCTGAGTTTCGCTATATACCACTTCGTCGCCATACTTTGCATACATGCGGTATAGATATTCGTTACCAGCCGACAAACCGTTCAGGGTTAGAGTAACACTACCCGATACCGACGATGTGAAAGACTTTATCTGGCTTACGCCATCGTTGTATTCGAGAGAAGGAAGAGAATCGCCACCATCTGGGTCATCATTTAGGAAATACAAGAAACCATATTCGCTGCAAGTACGACCATTGCTATTGATAGAACATGGTATATCAAACGAATAAGTAGATTTTCGCGAAGGCGAACTACATGATATTTCGGGCGCGCTCTGCAAAGTAAAGTTCATATTGCTACCCTTGTATTCGTTGAGTTCTCCATTGTATTCGACCTTAACAACTGCACAATAGTAGATAGTGCTACCTACGCCAAAGTTACTATCGCTTAAAGTGGCTGTAAATGTATTCTGTCCAGGAAGTATTTCAGCGGATATAAATTCGGTCATGTTGTCAGCAGAACGACCATAGTAGAAACCTATTTCGCTGCTGTATTCAACGTTTCCAGAGACAATCTCACCATACAGGACTGCCGACACGTTATTAACGCCAGTAACAGTGCTTCTGCCGGTATTAACGACGAACTCTCTCGAGCCTTCGGTTGCAAATGAACTTTCGACACCCTTGCATGTTCTGCTATATCCGTCGTAATAGTATGCGAAGAGGTTGTACTTGTATTCGGTATTCTGCTCGAGATCGCTCATATTTACATAGAACTCTTCACCGTCGAGTTCGCCATAGAACCACCTCTGCGAATCTGCATCACCAGCCGATGCTGCAGGGTAAACAATGGCACCCACACCGCTTACCTTCGATAGGTCGTAACCTTCCTTCATGTGTATACGAGCACGAAGGTTAACAAAGTCGACACCTGCATTAAGTTCGGTAGTAACCAATGTCATTATCGAATCGACATGATTTCCAGTCGTGAAATTTACCGTGCGGCTGTACAATTCGAGTTCGCGTGTCGAAGCAAAAGCCTTTATCGAATATTCAGTCTCCATTGCAAGGTCGGAAACAAAACCTTCGAAAGTTCCCTTCGAACCGCCCATCTCCTCTTCTGGACCATAATTCTCAATCGGGAAGAAATTCCATTCCTCTATCGAAACATTGAGGTCGGCAAATCTCTTTTCGATGTAGTAGAAACCGCCCCAGACTTCCTCATATACGCCTGAATCGGGCTGTTCGTACTCGGCAAGGCTTGCGAAAGCGTGAACATAATCGCCACCAACTTCCTTAAGCATAATGCCAAGACGAGTCTTTCCTGCATACAGCATTACCGGAGGTACGTTAAGTTCTTCGCTATCATCAGTAAAGATAAGCCATTCGTTTTCAGCCTCTGGAATCATACCACTTACAGATTCGCCATCTACAATACCTTCAATCCTGATGCGGAAATTCATATTCCTAATTATGTAAATTCTATCGCCATTATTGTCGTTAGAATAAATACCCGAACCTGTAGGATCGGAGAATACACAATTGTAAACTATATCCTCACCGCTTTCGTAAATAATGGTGACAGTTGCGTCAAAAGCCTCCCAAATACCTTTACTATGAACTTTATTCTTATGAGAAAAGCCTTTAACAAGTTGCATATTTATAGTACCAACCTGATTGAACTCGATTGGATCCTTGCGGCAGCCGGCCAATGCCAATGCCACAAGTGCAACTACTGATAATATCGACAAAAACCTTTTCATATAGCTTTAAAATATTTTCTTTGACAATCTAATATAGAAATTGAATTTCTGGCTATCCTTAATGTTCTGGTTCTG
>CADARW010000102.1 GCA_902790405.1 uncultured Bacteroidia bacterium | reverse complement strand
TGTTAAACAATCAGTTAATAATTCACTATGCGGAAATTAATTCTGCTTGAAATTCATTGCAGCCAACATATTTCCATAAATAGTGTTCATTGCTGCCAAGTTCGAGCTCAATCTTCCTATTTCGTCTCTGTAGCGCTTTGTGTCTTCTGCCGACTGCTTCATGTTTGCCATGATTTCGTCCAAGCCGGTCGACAACTTCTTTGCTGCTTCGAACTGCTTGTTTGTTCCTTCGAGTTGCATTTCGTAAACCGAGTTGAGAGCCATGAGGTTCTTGTTCATGATGTTCAACTGTTCGTTGTACGACTTACCGCTACCAGCCGAAGTTTCGAGTTCCTTATTCATCGAAGCGATAAGCTTGGTGTAGGTTGCCGAAAGTTCGTCACCCGAATTGCCAACAGACATAGCTGATCTTTCGTAAGCGCTTGCCAACTTTTCTGCCTGTACGTTGAGCTTCTGTGCCGATGCTCCGTAAGCTTCTGCGAACGAGTTAACCTTTTCAGATGCCATTTCGAAGTTTGCTACATAATTATTTGTTGCAGCAGTTGCATCCGATACGTCTTTCAACTTTTCGGTAGTAGTATTTAAATTCTTCAAACCATGACCCAACTTTTCGAATAATTCTGGGGTAATCTCTGCGTTTTCAATCATAGCGTCGAATTTTTCCAAAGCCGACTTCTTTGATTTAACAGCAGCCTTCTTGTCTTCAACATTGATAGAATCCATATCCTTGTCGATACCTGCAAGTTCGGGGTAAACCAAACTCCAGTCAACTTGTTCGTGAGGTGGTTCGAATGCTGAGAGGAAGAAGATCACAGCTTCAGTCATAAGACCTACGATAAGCATGACACTTGCACCAGGATAGTGCTGGATTTTGAACAATGCACCAACCATAACTACGGTTGCACCCCAACCGTAAACGTAACCCATAAATACTTTGTACCCTTTGGTTTGGGTCAATTCACCAAGACTCATAATTTTACTTTTTTTTAGTTTATAATACTTAACTTAAATAAAACAATATAATTTACTAATTAATATACCTGTGAGTATGAAGCTCCGTCGCCTCTGTGGCGTCCGAGATATTCTCTTACACATCTGAAGCCTATATAGCTCTTTGCCGAATCCTGATATTCGTATGTGCGAGTACCATTCTGCATGTAGTATGATACGTCCTTCCACGAACCTCCTCTGACGACCTTTCTCTTAAGTGCCGGTGCATCATCTGGATGTGCATAGTACTGATAGTCAGGATTCAAATCGTGTGTGTAGTTGTATGCTGCTTCGTCGAATGCGTTGCTTGTCCATTCGGCAACGTTTCCGCCCATGTCGTACAAACCGAATTCGTTCGGGTCGAATGTAGCAACCATAAGTGTCTGAACACCACCATCATCGTAGTAGTTACCTCTCATAGGCTTGAAGTTGGCTACGTGGCAACCGCTGTAGTTACGAGTGTACAAACCACCCCATGGATACATCATAAGATCGAGACCGCCACGTGCTGCATATTCCCATTCCGATTCGGTAGGAAGTCTGTAGTCCTGAAGTGCGGCTTCGTCCATTGCAGCTTGTGCAGCGTTCTTCATCATAGTTCTCCATACGCAGAATGCCGATGCCTGCTTCCATGTAACACCTACTACTGGATAGTAGTCGTATGCAGGATGCCAGAAATAAGCCTTAGCCATAGGTTCGTTGTATGAATATGTGAAGTCGCTTATCCAGCACAATGTGTCGGGATAGATATGAACCTTTTCGTGCATCCAGTAAGTGTATTTTCCACCATGTCTTCCAGCATCGTTCTTTCCGTCATAGTTCTTAACTTCTCTGTCTGCGTAATCTTCCCATTCAGCATCTTCTTTCAACTTTTCGCGATCCTTTATAGTACCTTCATAGTGACCGGTTTCCGGATTGAAGTGTCTTCCGATTCTAAGACCATGGTCTGGTTCGCGTTCGAAATTACGTGCAAGTTCTGCATCCTGGGCTATACCGTCGTCACCTGGTTTGAACACGTGCTTCTGTGCGGCCTGCTTGAGGTCATACCAGAAGTATTCGTAGTACAAAGCATCGGTATTGAGATCGATCTTACGGTTAAACCTATACAATTCGGCCGGAGGCAGGAGGAACAATGTCTGGTTGAAATTGTTAGGAATTTCATTCTTTACAAGTATGCCCTTGAGTTCCAGATCATTGTAGTCCAGCGGTCCATTCCAATCAAGGAAATTATTATTGTCGTAGTCGTCGAAGTCGAATTCTCCGTTTTCGTAGAGGGCTGTCATATAGTTGACTTCCTCTTCCGAAACTTCGGAGTCGTCGATAATAAAGTCAGTCGGCTGGTACGACTTTTTGGTGCTGATATCGCCGAAATCGGTAGATGCTTTTGTTTCCTTACCGAGGGTTGTCAGAGCCATAGAGTCTCTTACCCAATATACAAACTGTCTGTATTCCGAGTTTGTGATTTCTGTTTCGTCCATCCAGAACCCCTGAATAGTAACAGTTTTTGATTGAGCTGTCATTGCGTATGGAACATCTTGGTCGCTTGGTCCCATCTGGTATGATCCCGGGGGAATGAACAACATTCCGTATGGTTGAGGGGTGTACCACGGCTTGCGGTCAACTCCTGTCAATTCGCCATTGCCCGAGTAGCTGCATCCGCTTACGAGGGCGATGATGAATATAGCCAAAATGACAAGTAACTTTCTCATAATATATAATATTTAGTAAGTTTCTAAATTAATTTATAATCTTCTAACGCTTCTGTACCTACCCATATTGTTGTTGCGCGATACATTGAAGCAGTATCTAACCATAATCTCGTGAGAACCAGTGTTATATTTGTAACTGTTCTTTCCGAGGGGAATATCATAGCTATAACCTATACTTAGACCCATAGCAAGATGTATGCCAAGCATTGGGACGATAGCGTCGCTGTACCTGTAAGATAAACCTGCCCAGAATTTCTTTTCGTACAAATATTTAACATTGATTTGGAATTCGACAGTTGAAGCATATACGGCCATTGCCGAGAATAACAAGTCGCTCGATGGATTTGGCAGAGTCCAATTATATCCACCGGCTATGTAGTAATGGCGTGCAAGGTATGTTGACTTTGTGCCGCTGAATTTAAGGTAAGGCTTGGTCAAGTGACTTGCAGAAATACCTGCCCAAAAGTCTTTACCATAGAGAGTAGCACCTATATGCATGTCGAATGTCGTCTTGCTGTCCTTGTGAGGTATAGCTTGGTCGCGGTAAACAGGATCACCTTCGAGAGATTCCGGTGTTTGCCAGTTTCCGTCGATATTTCTGTTAAGCATTCCAAGACTTACGCCTGCTCCAAGTATTCCGAACGAAAATTCATGTCTATATGCGCCATTAATCATAAAGCTAACATCGTTGTGGAAACCAATGTTTTCCTGCATAACTACGGCACCTAACCCCATAAAATCCTTTATCGGCATGTCGAATGTGAAAATCGTTGTTTGAGGACGTCCTTCTTCATATCCTACCCATTGCTGACGATGCATACTTGTGATACACATTGCATTGTTTGCTCCTGCTGCTCCAGGGTTATACACGTTCTGCGAATACTCAAACAAACTATAATGAGAGTCATTCTGTGCAAACGTCCAACATGCAGAAAGCAATATCAACAATCCCGATAGTATTAAACCTTTTCTCTTCATATTGTTTCCGTTATTTCGTTCTACAATAAGAGTCCAACATATCCTTTAATAACAATATAGTCTATCTCTAATTTTTTATCTAAATTTCAAGTTGGTAAATTAAATGCTTTTTTTTTATGCGACCAAATTTTATGAACTTTTTTTTGTTTATACCTTGTTTTCTTATTAATGTTTTATTAATCAGTATTTTATAACTTTAAAAAAACTATAAAGATTTGCTTGTCTTACTTGTCTGATGAGAAAAGTTTTTTGAACCTGTTCAAAAATCAGTCAAGTTTTTAACAAAATTCTAAGTAACCAGAGTTTTTGAGACCTATTTTTTCTTCTTCTCAGGAGCGCTTTCGATTATCTTCCGGCATTGCTCCAAGGTTATTTCCTCGGGTGCGATATTTTTAGGTATCTTGTAGTTTTTCTTTTGGTACGATATGTATGGTCCGAACCTGCCTTTCAGGATCTGCATGTCAGGTTCTTCGTCGAAAGTGCGGCACAATGCGTTTTTCATCTGTTCCTTTTTGGCTTCGATGATTTCGATTGCGCGTTCAATGCTTATTGTGTAGGGGTCGTCGGCCTTGGATAGTGCGTAGAACTTGCCGTTGTTCTTTATGTATGGGCCGAATCGTCCTACCAGAACAGTTGTGTTGTCGCCATCGTATTGTCCGAGTTCGCGCGGAAGCTTGAACAGGTCGAGGACTTCGTCGAGGGTTATGCTTTCAATGTTCTGGTTCTTGCGCAGGCTTGCATACATAGGTTTGTCGCCGTTTTCTATTGAAGCGTATGGACCGTATTTGCCTATCTTTATTATAATAGGTGCGCCAGTCTTCGGGTCGTTGCCTATGTTGCGCTCCCATTTCGAGGTTTCCTTTTCCTTGAGCGACGAGTCAACTTCCTTGTCAAATGACTTGTAGAACGACTTTATCATATCGCCCCACTTGAGTTTACCCATAGCAATGTCATCGAACTTTTCCTCGATCTGCGCGGTGAAGTTGTAGTCGAGCACGTCGTTGAAGTGGGCGGTCAGATAGTCGGTTACGACAATGCCGGTGGAAGTCGGGAACAACTTATTGCTTTCGGCTCCGTAGTTCTCGGTAGTTGTCGATTCCTTGATCTTGCCTTTCGACAGAGTGATAGTCTTGATTGTTCTTTTCTTAGCTGGCTTGCTTTCCTTTACTACGTATTCGCGCTGCTGTATTGTCGAAATTGTAGGTGCATAGGTCGAAGGTCTTCCGATGCCGAGCTCTTCCATCTTTTTAACGAGGCTTGCCTCGGTGTATCTTGCTGGTGGCTGGTCGAACCGTTCGATTGCCTCGAATTTTGTCGATTCAGCTTTTGTACCTATTAATATATTAGGGAGAGTCGATGTTGCATCGTCGGTGCTTTCGTCGTCGGTAGATTCAATATACAACTTAAGGAAACCGTCGAATATCACAGTTTCACCAGTAGCTATGAAGTTGTACGTTTTGTCTGAATCTCCGATAGTTACGATTGTTTTTTCGATTTTTGCATCGGACATCTGCGAAGCTATTGCTCTCTTTCTAATGAGGTCGTACAGACGTTGTTCCTGCTTTGTCGCTTCGATGGTTTCGTTTTCAACGAAAGTGGGCCTTATTGCTTCGTGGGCTTCCTGAGCACCTTTCGTCTTTGTTTGGTATTGCCTTACATGCAGGTATTCTTCTCCGAAGTTCTTTATAACATTAGCCTTGATTGTGTTGATTGCCAGCGACGACAGGTTGACAGAGTCGGTTCTCATGTAGGTTATGAAACCGTTTTCGTATAGGTTTTGTGCGTACCTCATTGTCTGAGAAACCGAGAAACCGAGTTTGCGACCAGCTTCCTGCTGCAGTGTAGAAGTTGTGAATGGTGGTGCTGGAGATTTCTTGCCTGGTTTCTTGCTAACGTCCTTTACCTGAAATTCTTTGCCGTTGCACGATTCTACAAACTTCTTTGCTTCGTCGTAGGTCTTGAATTTCTTATTGAGTTCAGCCTTTATCGAGTTGCCATCGATGTTGAATACACCATAAACCTTGTATTCCGATTTTGAGTTGAATTCGGTGATTTCTCTTTCGCGTTCTACTATAAGTCTTACGGCAACCGACTGTACGCGTCCTGCTGAAAGCGCCGGTTTTATTTTCTTCCACAATAGTGGCGACAATTTGAAACCAACAAGTCTGTCGAGGATTCGTCTGGCCTGCTGTGCATTGACCAGGTTCTGGTCGATGTCGCGCGGATTTGCTATTGCATTGGTAATGGCTTCCTTGGTAATTTCGTGGAAGACAATACGTTTGGTGTTACTCTTTTTCAACTTCAGAACCTCGCTCAAATGCCACGATATAGCTTCTCCCTCGCGGTCTTCATCGGAAGCCAACCATACAACTTTTACCTTGTTTGCTGCATCTTTCAGTTCCGAAACTACTTTCTTCTTGTCATCTGGAATTACATAGTCGGGAGTGAATCCGTGCTCAATGTCGATTCCCAAATTCTTTTTTTCAATGTCCCTAATGTGTCCGTAGCTGGATTTTACAATGAAATCCTCTCCGAGGAACTTCTTAATAGTCTTTGCTTTTGCTGGTGACTCTACAATTACCAAGTTGTTCTCCATACGACTTCAAAATTTGGGTGCAAAGGTAAGAATTTTTTTATAATTTTACGGCTTTAAAATTTTTACGATATGGTTGAAGAAACTAAAGGTAATAATACATATTCAAAAAAGACTAAAACAAAGATTTTCATTGCTTTATGGACAATAAGCATATTGTCTGTAGTGCTACTCGTGGTGTATTTTGCATTGCTCTCGCATGGGGTTTTCGGCTATATGCCGACGTTTGATGACCTTGAAAATCCGAAAGAAAACCTAGCAACACGTATATATTCGAGCGATGGACAGCTTCTTGGTACATATTTCCGCGAGAACCGTTCTCACGTGTCCTACGACTCAATCTCACCCAATGTGATTGACGCTCTTATTGCTACCGAGGATGTCCGCTTTTACGAACACTGCGGTATCGACTTCAAGTCGTTGCCTCGTGTTTTCAAAGGTATTCTTACTGGCAATAGCGCAAAGGGTGGTGGCAGTACCATATCGCAGCAGCTTGCAAAAATGCTTTTCCCTAGACAGAAGATGAACAAACTGGAATTCATCAACCGAAAATTCCAGGAATGGGTAATTGCAACCAAAATTGAGAGCCGATACACAAAGGAGGAAATTATTACAATGTATCTCAACAAGTTCGATTTCCTTAACCTTGCAGTTGGTATCGAGTCTGCATCGCGCATTTATTTCGATACGATTCCGTTGGGACTTACCAAGACTCAGGCAGCAATGCTTGTAGGTATGGCTCAGAATCCTTCGATGTACAACCCGATACGTTTCCCCGAGAAAGCACTTGACCGCAGAAATACAGTTTTGAGTCAAATGGTTAAGTATGGCAAATTGTCGAGAGCAGAATACGATTCTCTGAAGAACGAACCTCTTGGAATAAAGTTCCGCCGTGCCGATCATAACCTGGGTTCGGCAACCTATTTCCGTGAGTTTTTGCGACTGTGGCTTAGCGCCAAGGAGCCTATTCGCGAAAATTATGTCGATGAGCGCGAATTTATTGAGGACTCGATAAACTGGGCAATTGACCCCTCGTACGGTTGGTGCAACAAGAACAAGAAGCCAGATGGTACTCCTTACGATATTTATTCCGATGGTTTGCAGCTGTATACAACTATCGACAGCCGTATGCAGAAGTATGCCGAGGAGGCAGTTGCCGAGCACGTTGGTACGTATCTGCAGCCGGCATTTTCGAAGAGCATGAAGAACAACAAGAGTGCTCCTTACTATTCGGGTATAGGTGCATCGAAGAAAGAAGAATGCATTAACAGTGCTATGCGCCGTACCGAACGTTGGCGCGTGATGAAGAAGGCTGGTTTCAGCGAAGATGAAATCAAGGCTTCGTTCTACGAGAAAGACACCATGTCGGTATTCTCGTGGGACGGCGACATCGACACCATCATGACCCCTATGGACTCGATGCTCTACTACAAGGGATTCCTGCAGGCAGGATTCCTGTCGATGGAACCGCAGACAGGTCACGTGAAGGCCTACGTGGGCGGCATAAACTACATGCACTTCAAGTACGACAATGCTACCAAGTCGCGCCGTCAGGTGGGATCAACCTTCAAACCGTTTATCTATTGCCTACTTATGCAGAACGGTTATTCGCCATGTACCAAGGTGCCGAATGTTGAGCAGACAT
>CADARW010000101.1 GCA_902790405.1 uncultured Bacteroidia bacterium | reverse complement strand
CGTTAATAGCTGTAGTCGTTTACTTTACTGCTGCACGGCAATGAAAAACATCTTGATTCCAATATTATTGCTGTTGTGCTGCAGTTTGTCGGCACAGCGAACCCATAGTATCGAGCTGAAAGGGTGGTGCGGACGCAATGTGCCGCATCGTATTGGAATGGAATCGCTTGCACGTACTATTGCGGGTGGCGAGATAAACTACTATTTCAGCACGAAGTCGGGCAATTTCTACGACAGAAAATACCGTTCGCCGCAACATGGATTTGGTATTAACTACAATTATCTTGGTTATCCTAATGTGCTAGGCTCGGCGATTGCTGCATATACGTTTATGGATTTTGCATTGGCTGACCAAGGCATTTTCAGGCTTGGGCTACGCGCAAATGCCGGACTTGCCTATGCAACCGAGAAATATAATAAGGAGACAAATTCAGAAAACTTGGCGATTAGCACCGACTTATGCTTTTATTTCAACCTGGGAGTCAATTTTGCTTTCCAATTGCCGCTTGGCTTCGAGCTGAAACTCATGCCAATGCTTGCACATTATTCCAACGGTGCAGTGCTTAAACCCAATCTGGGCCTCAACCAGTTTGCCTTGTCGCTTTTGCTGTCGAAGGACATTGCTACGTCGAATTATACTCAACGGCGTCACGACTATCAGGACGGATTATCGCCACACGAGGCGTGGATAATGGGAACTTGCGTTACTGCCGACGAGTATTCGGTCGGCTACGAAGGTCGAGGAGGAGGATTTATTTGCAGTACAGTAGCGGCAGGATATGCATACCAGTATGGTAAAATCGGGAAGGTTGGCGCTTCGTTCGATATGTTCTACAACGAAAACATGAAATATTACTATTTTGATGACCAGAGGGGACTGACTTTGATGTATGACAAATTTTCGGACATAGTAAAATTTGGCGTTGCGGTAGGACATCAGCTTGTTTATCGTAGGTTCGAGTTCGTGACATATTTGGGAGCATACGTTTACAACAAGGTCTGGGCTTATGACTGGGTATATTTCCGCGTCGGAGGTCGTTATTATCTAACCGATTACATATTCCTGAACCTTTCGCTGAAGGCGCATGGGTTTAAGGCTCAGTACATCGAGAGTGGAATAGGGTTCTCGTGCCGTAGGTGGGGAAGGTAGAAGGTTAGATGGCTTACGCTGTTTGAATGCCTGCGGCGTTTCAATGGCTACGCCGTTTCAATGCCTACGGCGTTTCAATGGCTACGCCGTTTCAATGCCTACGGCGTTTCAATGGCTGCGCCGTTTCAGTGCCTACGGCGTTTCAATGGCTACGGCGTTTCAGTGCCTACGGCGTTTGAAGGTTTCTGGGTTCAACATTCAGTAGTTCAATGGGTTCTCACAACTATCCTGCAGCGACTTTTAACTCTTAACTTTTAGTCTGTCGCTTTCTTTTGCATCTTGTTTGCAAGCAGAAATCTCCTCATTGTTGTTCCTTTATCGATTCCTTGTGTATTTCGGAGAATAGTGCGGCGATAAGTTCTCGCGAGAGTCCTATGTTTTCGGCGTATTTGCTTCGTGATTCCAGAACCTTTTTCCAGCGGTCGATTTGCAGGACGGCAACGTTGTGCGTTTTTTTTATCTCGCCAATCTCGTTTGTTATGGCGAATCGTTGTTTTAGTACGTCAATCAGTTGATAGTCGAGCACATCGATTTTGCTTCGTAGTGTTTCGAGTTCCATCTCGAAATTATGGTCGTCGATTGCCGATTTTTTTATCTTCAGGCTGCCGATGAGGCTTTTGACTTCTGCCGGAGTAAGTTGCTGATTTTTATCGCTCAATGCATTTTGCGGACAGCAATGCGATTCTATCATCAGTCCTCCCATGCTTAGGTTTAGTGCTTGCTGGGCAATCTCGGCGATGTATCTTGTGTCGCCGGCAATGTGGCTGGGGTCGCAGATGATTTTCAGCTCTGGCATACGTCGGGCAAGTTCGATTGGAATTTCCCAGCATGGCAAATTGCGAAGTTTTGTTTCGGCAAACGGATAAAATCCGCGGCTTACAGCAATTATTTCATCGCAACCTATTTTCTGAAATCTCTCTATAGCTCCGCACCACAAGTCGATATCGGGGTTTGTTGGATTTTTTACAAAAACCTTGAATGCAAGGCCTTTTGCTGCATTGGCGATTTCCTGTACCGAAAACGGGTTGGCTACAGTGCGTGCACCTATCCAGAACGCCTTAAAACCGTATTTTGCAATTTTCTCGACGTGGCTGGCGTTGGCGACTTCGGTGATTACGGGAATGCCAAGTTCGTCCTGCACGCGCTTCATCCATGCAAGTCCAGTTTCGCCTACACCCTCGAAAGAATCGGGACGAGTGCGAGGTTTCCATATTCCTGCGCGGAAATAATCGGGAGCGACAAGTTCTTTGAGCTGCTGCGCAGTTGAAAA
Source organism: uncultured Bacteroidia bacterium (assembly GCA_902790405.1). Lineage (GTDB taxonomy): Bacteria > Bacteroidota > Bacteroidia > Bacteroidales > ML635J-15 > Bact-19. Next base: position 5,522 of record CADARW010000101.1, on the reverse strand, counting down.
AACCTGTTCCTCGCTTTCTGCACTGCATGGTCCGCATATTAGCATCGGTCGTTCTGCCATAAGTTTGCAATTTGGCGCAAAAATAATTTATTTTATTCATAATTTAAACCCATTTTTTGCGTTATATGTGCGATGTCAGTATTGCATTTTTTGCGCTGTAGATTCAATAAAAAGTATTAACTTTACGGCTCGATTTTTTTTGATTGTCATGAAGAAATTTTTAAACTTTATATTAAGTAAGGCATTCTGGTTCAATATACTAGGAATTATTCTATTTTTTGTGCTGGCCGTAGTGATTTTGATGGTTAGCTTGAAGTCCTGTACTCGTCATGGCGATTCGGTGACGGTGCCGACTGTTGTGGGTATGGATGCCGACGAAGCTATTGAAATGCTCAAGGAAGAAGGCTTCGGATACGAGATTGTAGATACACTATTCATCGACTCGTTACCAAAAGGCGTAGTAGTAGAGCAGAATCCTGTGAGGGAATCGCTTGTTAAGCATGGACGTACGGTGTATATGAAGATAAACACCAGAGATGAAATTTTGGTCAGAATGCCGTCGTTTGTTGGTGAGCAGTATAAGGTGCTTGATGTAAGATAGAAACATGCAAAACTTAAGAAAGGTAATGTGAAATGGCAAAGGGACGGTGACGTTGTCAATATAGTGCTTAAGCAGTTGTACAAGGGGCGTCCTATAGAGCCTGGAACTGAAATAAAGCAGGGTTCGCGCATCGATTTTGTGGTTGCTGGTCGCGACCCCAATTCGAAGGAAGAAGACGAGGAAGAGGAGGAAAAAGTTTCCACACTCGAAGAAATGAGCAAATTGGATGAGTCCTCAGCTCCCGAAACCAGTGGCACTAATTTTGATGAATAAAATAAAAGTCGTTGTATGAAAAGGATAGTCGCCATATTGATACTTGCCATTTGTGCAGTCAGCATTTATTCGCAGGAGGTTATCATCGACTGCGGAAATCCTGCACTTAGCGACTACAGTGTGCGCTACTTCGAAAAATACGGATATAAGGTTGCCACTTCCGACACCCTCGAACTACCATTCTTCGACGATTTTTCGTCATCGTACATGTATCCCGATTCGTCGAAGTGGACGGACAAGTATGCTTTTGTAAATAGTTCGTGTGGTAAAAACCCTATTTCGATAGGGGTTGCTACTCTCGATGCCCTCGACGAGCACGGCAATGTTTATCCGACTTTGCCTTTTGGAATGTCGGATGTTTCCGATTTTCTGACTTCGAAGCCGATAAATTTGCAGCGTAATGTATCTGATTCGATATACCTTAGCTTTTTCTACCAGTGTGGTGGCAACGGCAATGTGCCTGAGTTCCGTGATTCGCTCATATTGCAGTTTTATTCTGTTGCCGACGACGAATGGCGTAGCGTTTGGAAGGCTGCTGGTGGTGCAGTCATGAACAATTTCGAGCAGGTGCTGTTGCCAATTACCGATTCGGTATGGCTGAAGAAAGGTTTCCGTTTCCGTTTTGTCAACTACGTGAGCATCAGTTCAAACTATGAACCGAGCTGGCAGAGCAATGTCGATCAGTGGAACCTTGACTTTATAATTCTTGATGCGAACCGTACCTGCAACGATACAATTATCGAAGATGTCGCAATGGTTAAGAATGTCGGACCGTTCTTGAAAGATTATAGGCAGGCACCATGGAAGCATTTCCTCCACAAGGGGCGAGAGGCGGTTCACGACTCTATAACATTCAGATATGCCAATTTGCAGGATGCAACCCACAACATCAACCGCCAGTACGATGTTTTCGACAAGGAAGAAACATCGTCGCTTATACCGACGAGTACTTATTTTGCATATCATTGTGGCGATGATAGCGAAAATGCTGGGGCTAACGAAGAAATTACCTATACCAAGAAGTTCTGCTATTTCTTCAACGATGAAAATTATTTGACCGAAGATTCTGCTACTTTCCTTATAAGAGCTAACCTAAAGACCGATGTGGCACAAGTTCGTGATTATTATCGCTGGAACGACACAGTTAGATTTTATCAGGAGTTCAAGAACTACTACGCTTACGATGACGGAACTGCAGAGAAAGGCTACGGAATTGCGGGGCAAGGAACAGCAAACGCCTGCTTGGCATACAAGTTCGAGCCTTATATGACCGATACGCTTTATGGCGTTTACATTTATTTCAACCGTACGCAAAACGATGGCAATGTGAAATATTTCTACCTTACCGTGTGGGAGGACAACAGCGGAATCCCCGGCGATACAATTGTAAGCCGTTTGGGCGTTCGTCCGTCGTTTTCAAACGAACTCAACGGATATGTATATTATCCGCTCGATACGGCTGTGGTTATCAACGGACCGTTCTACATTGGCTGGATAAAGACAACAAACGATATGCTCAACTGCGGTCTCGATACAGAAAATGATGCACATGGCAAAATTTTCATTAACGTGTCGGGCTCATGGCAAAATTCGATAATTTCGGGAGCGCTTATGATACGCCCAGTTTTCGGCTACGAACTTCGACAAGATGCTGATGTCCCGGTTGAACATATTGTTCCGCAGTGCAGCATCTATCCAAATCCTGCATCCACTGAGATTACCATCGAGACAGAAACTGATTTCAGCGGAGTTATGATATACGATAATCTTGGTCGTGTTGTGATGCAGTCGGGTACCGAAAATGTGATAAATGTCAGCAGTTTGCCCGAAGGTGCATATTTTGTACGTCCATATTCCGAAAACAAGGTGTTTGAGACGGTTAAAATACTGATAATGCGATAGTACAATAGTATGAAGGATTTTGACGAACTTGACGAACTCGAAGATATAGACGAACTTGAACTTGGCGACGATGTTGAAGTCGTTGAGGAAGGTGGCGAAATGTACGAACACAAGCATCTGGAGGTTGAGCCTGGCCAGAAGTCGATGCGTATAGATAAATATTTGTCAATCCGTCTGCCAAACACTTCGCGCAACCGCATACAGAATGCCGCCGAAGGCGGATGCGTATATGTAAACGGCAAGGTTGTACGTAGCAGTTACAAGATAAAACCCAACGACGACATAAAGATAATGCTGTCGTTCCCCAAGCGCGAGACTGGCATTGTGCCGCAGGACTTGCCTCTCGATGTCGTCTACGAGGACGACGACCTTATTGTAGTGAACAAAGCGCCAGGAATGGTTGTTCATCCGAGTTTCGGACATTTCGAGGGAACACTTGTAAATGCGCTTGCTTATCGCTTCAAGGATTTGCCAATGTTCAATGCAGAGACTTTCCGTCCCGGACTTGTGCATCGCATCGACATGAATACATCGGGACTGCTCGTGGTGGCAAAGTCGGAGGTGGCACGCGAAGGTCTTGCAACTCAATTTTTCTACCACACTTGTAAGCGTGCATACAATGCGCTTGTGTGGGGCAATATGCCCGAGGACGAGGGTACAATTATTGGCAATGTCGGACGCAACCTCAAGAACCGCAAGATTATGGACGTATTTCCTGATGGCGACTATGGCAAGGAGGCTATAACGCATTGGCGAGTGCTCGAAAGATTGGGTTATGTGAATCTTGTGGAATGCCGCCTAGAGACAGGTCGCACTCATCAGATAAGAGTTCATTTCAAGCATATCGGACATCCACTGTTCAACGATTGGGAATATGGTGGCGACCAGATTCTAAAAGGTACAACCTTTACAAAATACAAGCAGTTTGTCGAAAATTGTTTTAAGATTCTTCCTCGTCAGGCTCTGCATGCAAAGTCGCTCGGATTTATTCATCCAGTAACCAAAAAGGAATTGTATTTCGAGTCGGAACTTCCCGAAGATATGACAAAGTGCATCGAAAAGTGGCGTGGTTACGTTGCTGGAAGAGACGAATAGGAAGAAATAAAATACATTTTATCAATACTATACGAAATTCGGGTGCAGAACTCGCAAATAAGCATTACCTTTGTGAAAAGAAATTTGCACAATGGAAAAGACTTTAAAGGAATTTCAGAGATTAATTGAAATACTCGACGAGCTGCGCGAAAAATGTCCGTGGGACCGCAAGCAGACAAACGAAAGCCTGCGCATACAGACGATAGAGGAAGTGTACGAACTCTCGGATGCGTTGTTGAACAACGATGCCGACGAGGTAAAGAAGGAACTTGGCGATGTGCTTCTTCATGTGGCGTTTTATGCCAAGATAGGCAAGGAGAACGGCCAGTTTGAGTTGTACGATGTCATTCATGGCATCTGCGAGAAGCTGATATTCCGTCATCCGCATATCTTTGGCGATGTGAAGGCAGAAACGGCCGAGCAGGTTAAGGAAAACTGGGAGCGCATTAAGTTGAAGGAAGCTCCTAAAAAGACTGTACTTGGTGGGGTACCCGAGTCCTTGCCGTCGATAATCAAGGCCTACCGTATGCAGGATAAGGCGCGAGGCGTTGGCTTTGATTGGGACAAGCGCGAGCAAGTGTGGGACAAACTCAACGAGGAATACAACGAGGTGCTTCTCGAAACTGCAATTTCCGACAATCAGGACAAGATTGAGGCCGAATTTGGCGACTTGCTCTTCTCGGTGATAAATGCCGCACGTCTCTATGGCGTAAATCCCGATACTGCCCTCGAACGTACCAACCGCAAGTTCAAGAACCGTTTCGGCTACCTCGAGGAAAAGACCATACAGCAAGGTCGTGACCTCAAGGATATGACATTGGCGGAAATGGACGCGATATGGGAAGAATCGAAAAAGTTGTATAGGTAAATGCATTGAAATGGCAAATACATATACGCAAATACACATACATCTGGTTTTTGCCGTAAAGAATCGTCAATCGTTGATTACAGAGGATTGGCGCAGCAGGTTGTATCAATATATAGCGGGAATAATAGAAGGAGAATCTCACAAGGTTTTGTCTATTGGAGGAATGCCAGACCACATACATATTCTTTTCGGATTTCGTCCGACACAATCATTGTCCGATTTGGTAAAAAAGGTAAAAGGCAATTCGTCGAAATGGATAAACGAAAATAGATTTTGTTTGGGGCATTTTGAATGGCAATCGGGTTTTGGAGCGTTTTCGTATTCCAAATCGCAGATTCCTATTGTTGCCAATTATATTGAAAAACAGCAGGAACATCATAGGAAGAAAAGGTTTAGAGAAGAATATTTGGATTTGCTTCGCGAATTTAATGTCGAATATGATGAACGCTACATATTTACCGATGTTGACTAGCTGCGTACCTGACGGCACGCGTACTTCGGTTGGATTTCATCCTACCGAAGCTATGTCCCTGACGGGACAAATGGCGGTTCGCGGCGGTTCTGGATGTTGTTGCGATGCAAATATGTTTACAGGCTGCGTACCTGACGGCACGCGGATTCCGGTCGGATTTTATCCTACCGAAGCTATGTCCCTGACGGGACAAATGGTGAATTGTGACGGTTCGGGGTGTTGCGATGCAAATGCGTTGTCTAGCTGCGTACCTGACGGCACGCTAATATCGTTCGGATTTTATCCTACCGAAGCTATGTCCCTAACGGGAC
>CADARW010000100.1 GCA_902790405.1 uncultured Bacteroidia bacterium | reverse complement strand
GGTTTTCCGCTGGTTGTTCTTCTAAACAATGGCTTTCCAGAAAGCGGTTCGCAGCAAGAACGGTTTTATAAACCTGGTGGGTTTTATTTCGAGGCATGTTCAAAGGGGCAACTATTACTATTGGAACCATTTGAACAAACATTTTTGGAACCTTCTGTTCGGCAGGCAACAGAACAAGTACTTCGCAGAAAGGCAGAATCCAAGCATTATAGTTACGCCGAAATTTCGGTTGATTCCCAGCGTTACCGCTTTATTGCGCTTAACGAAATAGGCAGGCGAATTGTGGAAAAGTAGGGCGGATGGAATCCGCTATAAAGGACTGAACATTGGAACTATTGCACGAAAGTTCCAAAATTCTCTCCTACAAAAAATAAATTTTGCCATTCCATTTCCTTTTTCTATTTTTGTCTTTAGTTTGGTTAGCCAAACCGTACATATTTAATTAACGAAGCGTTATGCTCGTCTTGTGAATAGAAACGTGAGAAATTTCTAACAGAGGCAAGAGTGCATAAAGGTTCGCGCATACGCGTGGACTGATTGCAATTTCTTCCTCAAAGGTAATTCTCACGACCTCTATTCAAAGAAGTGGTATATCAGTGCCACGCTTCTTTTGTATAATTGCCTATAGGGTGCTGGTGGGCAGAAAAGTGTTATACACAATATGAAATGTTTAAAATGTAATGCGAAGATAGCTGAGGACTCAAAATTCTGTCCTATATGTGGCGAAAAAGTAGATGTAGAAATAATATGTCCTAACTGCGGTACGATAGTCGAAAGGGATGCTAAATTTTGTCACAAATGCGGCAGAAAAATTGAAAGAAAATACAAGTGTCCTGAATGTGGAGCAGAAATTAAAGACGGAAACAAATTTTGTCACAAATGTGGCAGAAAGATTGATGCTGGTTGTGTTGACGACGAATCATTCATAGGGGTTAATACTAATTTAGACATGCAAGATAAGCCTGAACTTGTTGCACAACCAGAAACTATAAAAACACCAATAGCAACAACAATAACAACTCCTATTGTACAAGAATCGGATGATGACAAACTGAGCTGTTTTGATGTAAAAGCATACAATTTAGCACTAAAAAAAGCATTTATTGGTGTAACTGGGATTTATGTATCATACGCAATTTTTGCTATTGTATCAACTTTCGCTATTATTTACCTAGGTTCAGAATCTCCATTGTTTACATTCGTAAAAACAACAATCTTTATTGTGATAGGATTGGCATTCTATGTTTATTATGTCATAGGACTTGGTGATTTGTCAAAATCTGTTGATAGAAGAGATTTTCCTGCTGTTAACAAAATGAGGAATTCTGCAATCATGTTTGCTATTGTTCCCATGTTTTTCATAATGCAGAATGCAATGAGCGAAAGTGGTTCAAATAATATGCCTTTGATTGGACTTATGGGTATGATTTGGTTGTCTCTTTTCGTTGTTTCTGTAGTTTTTAGATTTATTGGCCTTGTTAAACTTAAGAAATCAAAAACTTTTCCTGGTAAAGAAGGAGCAAAAATTGTATTTATCGCTACAATATTGCTTCTATGCTTGCCTATAGTAGTTTTATTTTTTGGTTTGGCTTTCGGAGAAATCGCTGGTTTCATTATGATAATATATGGAATCACATCAATTGTTATATCTCTTATAGGATGGAAAAAGATGTTTCTAAAGATATGATTTAATTAACGATGTTTCTTTACTGCAGTAATGCCATATATAGACAGGACTGACTGTTTATAAATTTGCAAAAAAATGTGAGCAGTTTCAAACCTGCCCACACAATATTTTAATCAGAATAATGTTTCCTGCGTACCAGGCATAAATTTATTCAGATGTTTGTACGCTTTCTCTGTTGCCTCACGTCCGCGTGGAGTGCGCTTTATAAAACCTTCCATAATGAGGAAAGGTTCGTAAACTTCCTCCAAGGTACCTTCGTCCTCGCCAACTGCTGTTGCAATGGTCTTCAGACCGACTGGACCGCCACCAAACTTCTCGATGATTGTAAGCAGAATCTTGTTGTCCTGCTCGTCGAGGCCGTACTGGTCGATGTTGAGAGCCGACAGAGAATGCTTTGCTATTGGAAGATCGATGCTTCCGTTGCCAATCACCTGCGCAAAGTCGCGGACACGACGCAGCAAGGCATTTGCAATACGTGGTGTACCACGGCTACGGCGCGAAATCTCAAATGTAGCATCTTCCGTAATCTGCACGTTTAACAGTGAGGCAGAACGCTTTACAATCTTGCAAAGCACATCGGCGGTATAGTACTGCAAGTGGCAGTTGATACCGAAACGCGCACGCAGAGGGCTTGTCAGCAAGCCCGAACGGGTTGTAGCACCGATGAGCGTAAACGGTTCGAGCGGAATCTGCACCGAACGCGCAGCTGGACCTTTGTCGATAAGTATGTCGATGCGAAAATCCTCCATTGCCGAGTACAAGTATTCCTCGACAAGCGGATTCAAACGGTGGATTTCATCGATGAAAAGCACATCGTTCTTTTCCAGACTTGTAAGAAGTCCGGCAAGGTCGCCTGGCTTGTCAAGCACAGGTCCCGATGTAGTCTTGAAACCGACGCCAAGTTCGTTTGCAATGATATTTGCAAGCGTAGTTTTGCCAAGTCCCGGAGGGCCGTGCAGCAAAACATGGTCGAGAGCCTCCTCGCGCATCTTGGCGGCCTTCACAAAGACCTGAAGGTTCTCAACAATATTTGATTGCCCGTTGAAGTCATCGAATTCGAGCGGTCGCAGAGCCTTTTCAAACTCTTTTTCCGCAGAAGTCATGGTTTCCTCTTCGGGACGCACATAGTTGTTCATAGTACTAAATTTGTTGCAAAGTTACACAAAATAAATGATTGTTTTCACGATGGAGACTGATACATATAGACATTTTATCAACAATAGACACCACACGAATTTATTTTTATTCTTGCCTTTAAAATGAATTGCAACCTTTTTTCAAAAAAAATATTAGAATTTGAAAAAAAAGTCCCATATTCGCGACCGATTTGTGATATGAAGACGAATTTTAAGGAACGGTACCGTAAATTCATGTTCTGGCGTGTGCGAAACATGTCGGACAGAACCTTCATGACCATACTCGCCTTCATTGTCGGCATAGCCGTGGGACTGGCAGCCGAAGTCATGAAAAACTCGGTGCACCTCGTCCGCGAACTAGTTATCACAATCATCGACACTACGCACACTCCTTACCTATTCTTCGTATTTCCGGCAATCGGAATTCTGCTAACCCTAATCTTCGTAAAGGTTTTCATCAAGAAGAAACTCGGGCACGGCATTCCGATGGTATTGTATAATATGTCGCAGAACGAAGGGCGCATACCAAAGCACAACATGTTTTCGCGCATCATTGGCAGTTCGCTTACTGTCGGTTTTGGTGGGTCGGTCGGACTGGAAGGCCCGATTGTTGCCACGGGAGCAGCCATCGGAAGCAACATGGGACAGCTTTTCCACCTGAAATACAAGCAAGTAATAATGCTGATTGCCTGTGCCTCGGCTGGCGCAATAGCTTCGATATTCAAGGCCCCGATTGCTGGCATCATTTTCTCGATGGAAGTTATGATGCTCGACCTTTCAACAGCATCCCTCCTGCCACTTCTTGCCGCATCTATTTCAGCGACACTGACATCCTACCTTTTCCTAGGACAAAATGTTGTGTACCCAATAGAACATACCGACCCGTTTATGCTCCGCGACACCGGGTTCCTAGTTGTGTTCGGCATCTTGTGCGGACTGCTATCACTTTATTTCTCAAAACTTTACCTTGCACAAACCGAATGGTTCAAAAAGATAAAGAACGACTGGGTAAGATTCGCCATCGGTTCTGTCGCGCTCGGTTTGCTTGTGTTCCTATTCCCAACTCTGTACGGTGAAGGCTTCGAAACAATAAACGCCGCGCTAAGAGGCGATTTCGATGTAATATACGCCAATACATTCTACTCGTCAACAAGCTTTGCACACTCGTTCTGGGGCATAGCCATAATACTATTGCTCATTTTGCTACTGAAAGCATTTGCAACAGGTTGTACCTTCGGTGCTGGCGGTGCTGGCGGAATTTTTGCTCCGTCGTTGTTCCTCGGCGCAATACTCGGCTTGCTTTACGCACACATCTGCAAATCGTTAGGATTTGACATTTCGGTCGGCAACTACGCACTAATCGGCATGGCAGGACTTATCGGCGGAATTATGCACGCACCTTTCACCGCAATATTCCTAATCGCGGAACTGACAGGAGGTTACTCGCTTTTCGTACCGCTGATGATTGTATCTACAATTTCGTACTTTGTAACACGCGCGGCGATGCCAAATTCGGTTTACACCATCCTACTTGCAAAACGAGGAGAACTCCTCACCCACAATGCCGACCGCAATATGCTTGCAATGATGAAGTTGGAACAGTACATCGAACGTAACTTCCTCACCATTAACGAGGACGCAAACCTCGGTGACCTTACCAAAGTCATCTCCCATTCTACGCGTACAATCTACGTAGTGGTCGACTCCGAAAACAATTTCAAGGGCTTGGTTTGGCTCGACCAGATTAAACATTTGATTTTCAGGACAGAACTATACGAAACCACCAAGGTTAAAGACTTGATGTTCTACCCTACTACCACCATCGAATACGGCATGAGCGTACAGGAAGCCGCCGAACTTTTCGAGAACTCCAACAACTACAATATCGTCGTTATTGACAAGGGCAAATACGTCGGATTCGTCTCACGAGCAACCATCTTCTCGAACTACAGGAAGATGATAAAGGAATTCGCAAACGATTAATGAGGCTAGAAGGCTAAAAGGCGTAAAGCCCAATAAGACTGCAAGTCTGTCAGACCGTTGAACCGTCAGACTGTTAGACTGCAAGACCGTTAGACTGTGAGCCTGCAAGCCTGTCAGCCCATTTACTTCAAACATCGCTCTGTTGACAAAAGTTTTGTGATAGTGTTTTTTCTCATTTATTTATAGGTACATTTGCAAAAAATAAATTTACAGGAAATGAGACATTTAGATTTTGATACATTACACCTTTTCAGCGTCGAATCGCTGAAGAAAGCAGGTGTTCCCGAAAACGATGCGGAAGTTATAGCCGATGTCCTTCTCGAAGCCGACAAGCTAGGAATCGACTCGCACGGAATCAACCGACTGAAACCTATATACTTGGACAGAATCAAGGCTGGAATCGTAAACCCGGTTACCAAAGTTGACATTCTGCGAGAAAGTCCAACTACCGCCCTACTCGACGCCAACAACGGCATGGGACATGTCGTTTCGAAGCAAGCTATGCAGATGGCTATCGACAAGGCAAAGAAATTCGGAATGGGTATGGTGGCCGTACGCAACAGTTCGCACTACGGAATTGCTGGCTACTACGGACTTATGGCTGCTCGCGAAGGCATGATCGGTCTTACTGGCACAAACGCCCGTCCATCCATCGCCCCGACTTTCGGCGTTGAAAATATGCTTGGTACAAATCCGCTGACATTTGTAATTCCAACAGATGAAGAATTCCCGTTCTTCCTCGACTGCGCGACATCGGTAAGCCAGCGCGGAAAGTTCGAATACTACGCAAAAGTCGGCAAAGACCTACCCAAAGGCTGGTGCATCGACCGCGAAGGCAACTCCAAGACCAATTCCGTAGAAGTACTCGACGACCTTGTAAAAGGCAAAGCCGCACTTGCTCCGCTCGGTGGAATCGGCGAAGAAACAGCAGGCTACAAGGGTTACGGCTACGCAACTGTCGTTGAAATTCTATCATCGGCATTGCAATGCGGCGGTTATATGAAGGCTCTCACAGGCCTCGACGAAAACGGCAACAAGAAGCCCTACCGCCTCGGACATTTCTTCATCGCAATAAATGTTGAAACTTTCCAGGACCTTGATGTTTTCAAGAAGAATGCAGGCAATCTACTCCGCGACCTCCGCAACTCACAGAAAATGCCAGGACACGACCGCATTTACACCGCAGGCGAAAAGGAATACGAAAACTTCCTCGTCCGCAGCAAGAACGGTGTTCCGATTCCCGATTCACTTTGGGAAGAAATGATTGGCGTGACCAAGGATTACAAACTCGACAAGTTCTACAAACTGTTCGGTTTGGAATAAATAGAATTCTAAAATTATCGACAATAAAAAATGCACTTACAAAAGTGCATTTTTAAATTTTGACATCTAAAATACTTATTTAAAGAAAGTTATATCAACATTTTTTGTTTTGCACTAAAATAGATTCTAATCTTTCTAAAAAAAAACGCACCCGACAAAGTGCATTTCAAAAATTTGACACTTAAATCACTTATTTAAAATAAGTTATATTAACAATTTTTGTTTTGCACCAAAAGCAAATCAGATTTGCTCAAAAATCGCACCAAATTTAGTGCATTTTCTATATTTTATATTTAAATAATTGATTACAAATAAATTACAAGCTATATTTTTGATTAAGAAGGTTATATTACCGTCCCATACAATTCATATTCCGATGCATCGTCTATCTTGACATTTACAAAATCGCCGACCTTGTATTCATCGGAATACGGGAAAAGCACCTCGTTATCGACCTCCACCGAATCGAACTCTGTACGACCGACAAACATATCGTCTTCGATATAGTCAATAAGCACGCGGAAAGTCTTGCCGACCTTCGCCAGATTGGACTGCAACGAGATTTCCTGCTGGATTTCCATAATACGCTCGGCGCGTTCGTCCTTCACTTCCTGCGGAACCACATCCTCGAATTCGCTTGCGGCAGCCGTGCCGTCCTCCTCAGAATATGTAAACACGCCAAGTCGGTCGAATTTCTGTTCCTTTACAAATTCCACAAGTTCCTCAAATTCAGCGCCGCCCTCGTTTGGGAAACCGACGAGCATTGTGGTGCGGATTACTGCCTCGGGAATTGTCTTGCGAATCCTGTCGAGAAGAGCAATAGTCTGCTGCTTTGTTCCACCGCGGTGCATACCCGTGAGAACCTTGTCGGAAATATGCTGCAATGGAATGTCGATGTACTTACACACCTTTGGATTGTCGCGAATGACGTCGAGCAGTCGCTCAGGGAACAGGAAGGGATATAGGTAGTGCAGACGAATCCACTCGATACCAGCAATTTCGGACAGTCGCTCAACCAGTTCGGGTAGCATAAAGCGATGTTCCATGTCGTAGCCGTAGTAGCACAAGTCCTGTGCAATGAGTATCAGTTCCTTGACACCGCTTTTTGCAAGTTGCTCGGCCTCGGCGACAACATCGTCCATCGGGCGCGAAACATACTTGCCCTTGAACAGCGGAATTGCACAGAAAGCGCAGTTGCGCACGCAGCCTTCCGAAATCTTAAGGTAGGCGTAATGTCCTGCCGCACTCGACACGCGCGAATTTGCCTTGCCCTCGTCCGATTTCTTGCCTAGGAAAGCAAGCAGTTCGTCAATCTTGTAGTTGCCGCACATAAAATCAACCTCGGGCAGTTCTGCCTTCAAGTCGTCGTAGTAGCGAGCCGACAAGCATCCGAACACGACAATCTTCTTCAGTTTCGACTTGCCCTTTTCGCCGGCAAGCTTCAATATGGCATTTATCGACTCCTCCTTGGCATCGTTTATGAAACCGCAGGTATTTACAAAAGCAATTTCGGCATCTCTGCATTCCGCATCGAACACAACCTCGTAGCCGTTTGCCACAAGCTGGGCGGCAAGTTTCTCCGAATCGACAAGATTCTTCGAACAACCCATCGTTACAATATTGACTTTTGACATATACTAATATTCTGGATGAAGTTTATTCTGTAGCTCAATTGCAGCATCATAATTTTTTCTTAAAACAGGTTTAGCCATAGATGTCTCACCATAAGAAGGCTCGCCTGAATAGTGACAAAAACTTTCACGATGTTCAGGATATTCCCATTTGCTCCACTCATAATAAGCTTCCCTACACATTGGTCTATCCATATCAAATGGAATTTCAACACCTGTCCTTATACAATAGCCGTGGTGAACATTTGTGATTTTAGAATTAAAATCTTTATTTCGGCATTCTTTTACAGAACCATATATTTCATTATTAGAAAGTTCTAATATATGTTTTACCTC
>CADARW010000099.1 GCA_902790405.1 uncultured Bacteroidia bacterium | reverse complement strand
CTCTAATTCTGGATCGACAGATGCAGGAATTAAAAAAGAGCGAAGCGCAGAATAGCCATTTCTTCCCATTTTACCATTCCAATCAAACGAGACATTTACAATACAAGGCTGATCAACTTGCAAACGGCAATATGCATAAGAAAAAGACGTTTGTCCTACTACTGACCATGCTATACCAGAATTTGATACATATAAGGATTTTTCACCATCCTTGGCTGTTGCTTTACCCATATACCATCCATTAAGGCCATTGTTCAAATGCCAATTTTCAAGCAAAACAGTTTCAAAATTCTGATAGTACGGCAATGTCATAACTTCATCTATAGGTGTCGTTAATGTAAAATGTAACCAATCGCTCAATTCTTCATCGGCACATAAAGTCCTTATATAAAAATGATATGTTTGTCCAGCAACGAGGTTCGATACACTATATTTATAAGTACTCAGTGATACATATTCCGTAGAAGTCAAAGCATCTAACTCTACATCAGATTTTTCTGTATCCGAAAAATAAACATGATAATTTAATGAACCATATTCATTTCTAAATGTTAAGACAGCAGATGTAGAACTAACAACCGCAGATATTATTGTTGGCGGCACACATGGCGGATAAGTAGTAAACGAATAATGACTTCTCACCCACTCGCTCTGAGCCGTTTCGGAACAATATGCACGTACAAACACAACGTAGCTTTTGTTCATCTCGAGATTTTCTACAGTTACAGAGGTTGTATTGACAAGTATCGGTTCTTCGGTTGCATTGTCAGCACTCGATGCTGACGTTACCAGCACCTGCCATTGCGAAGCATCGCTGTCTGTATTTGTCCACGATGCAGTAACCCAAGTCTTGCCGTAGCTGTCAACCGTAACATTCTCTACTGGATAGCATGGCAGCATAGTCGTGAAAGAACCGCCATAAGTCCATGTGCTTTGTCCTGCTCCAAAGCAATCGGTGCGAACATACACATTATAATAAGTGTTAGGAGTAAGACCAGTAATCGTCGGATTTGTATTATCGACAATCACAGGTGTCTCGGTTGCATCGGCAAGATCGCCAGCAGCAGTCAACAATACCTGCCATTGCGAAGCTCCTTCGTTGTCGGTAAACGAAAGCGACACAGAAGTCTTGCCGTTGTCGGTAATATTTATATCCTCGACTGGCAGACAAGCTGGCAAAGTAGTGAAAGTACTGCTACACCAAACGCCCTTGCTCGACTCGGAGCAAACTCCGCGAACATATACGTAATATTCTGTTTCGGTATCGAGTCCTGAAATCTCATAATTTGTAGAGCTTAGCAATATAGGGGTTTCGGTTGCCTCGTCGGGGTTGCTTGCAGTAGTTACAAGTACCTCGAACTGCGAAACCTCGGAACTGCTAGACCACGAAGCTTGTGCCGTAGTCTTGCCGATATTCGAGATATTTACATTTCCACTATACATGCAGTTGGTTACAACCGAAACACTAAGATTGTCGATTGCTGCAGGAGGCTGTGTTCCTACAGAGCCGTCGTTCTGCCAATAGAATGCCAAATAATAATACCCTGGTTCCAACGCCACATTTTCAGAGGTATGATTCCACGACGACGATCCACTCATCTGTCCCTCATCGACAGGAATCCAACCGCTTGGTGCAGAATAAGCCGACACTTCATTATAGAGATAGAATGCAGGTTCGAGTGACGAAGGAACAACAAATGCACGGGCAAAATCATAAGTATCCTCACCATCGCACTTCCAATCGTAGGAAACATTCAATACGCAACGTTCTTCGACTTCGAAAATGAAATATGCACACGACATACCACTCGACTGTATGTCATAGTTGTTTGATGCTCCATTATTGTTGGAAATATACAACGAACGCACTCCGCCATTATTGGCACCTCTACCGACATACCATTTGTTATTACCCGATTCGGTTATAATCCATTGTGAAGGCAATCCGCTTTCAAAATCCTCGCTATATGGCAATGGAATATCTTCGTCAAGAGTGCCGAATGAACCATTATACCAATCAGAATAACCGTGCTCTCCGCAATTGCAACGTACATGCACATTATAATTATATCCAGGTGTTAAACCTGTAATTGTTGCAGTAGTGTTTTCTACAACCATTGTAGCAACAACATCCACGGTAGGATCCGACGACTGATTAACTACAACCTCCCATTGCGAAGCATCGGCATCGGTACTTGTCCACGACAACGTGACAGACGTTGGCGTTATATCACTCTTGGTTAAATCGCTTATTATCGCACATGCTTCCTTGGTCAGGAATGTGTGAACAGGAGTCCACGGGCTCTGATCCGATTCAGAACAATAAGCACGGGCATAAGCATAATAGTAAGTGTCATAATTAAGTCCCGTAAATGTATAGGATGTTGTATTAACGAGTGTAATATTTCCGTCATCGGACGAGGTATTGGGAGAACTAGTCAACGACACCTGCCATTGAGTTTCGTCACCGATAGGCGTCCAAGTCACACTTGCAGAAGTCTTGCCCACATTAGTGGTTACTAAATCCGTAATAGGCAAACACGAAGTTGAAAATTCCACACTTATATTATCCACAGCTGCAGGAGGATTGTAAACTAAAGAATAATAATCATTTCTCCAATAGAATACAAGGTAATACTCTCCTGTTTCGGTCAGTACCAAGTTGTCGGAAACATGCAACCAATCCTCCGAGTCATTAAGTTTATCCCCGCCGACAGCAATCCATCCTGCCGGAGTATTGTTGTAAGCATTTGCCATTCCATTCGACTGTCCTGAATTTAAGTTAGGATTCAAGTTTGCCGGCACTAAGAATGCTCGAAGCATATGATAATCAAAATATCCATCGCACTTCCAATAGAACGAAACATTGAATACACCTGTCTCTTCTACTAGCAATTTGCAATAAGCATACGAATATGAATACGAATACGGACTATATTCATTAACTCCGCCACCGTTGTTGGATACATACAACGAATATTCGCCATCCTTTGCGGTTGCAGTGCCCACATACCAACCGTTTGTGGCATTTGCCATTGTCCAGCCATAAGCCTCTCCGCTCTCAAAATCCTGATGGTATGGCAACGTGAAAGCCGATTCGGTTTCGAAACTTACCGCGCTGCTCCATGGACCAGGCCTATATTCGGAGCAATAGCCACGAATGTAAGCATAATATTGGGTACCTGGGGTTAATTCGTTGATAGTCTGCGATGCAGAAGTCAACTCGAATGGCGTTTCGGTTGCTGCAGCAGGGTCCGACGAAGTTGAAATCAAAACTTCATACTTTGAACTGCTGCCCGAAGTACGTGTTATTACTGCCGAAGTAAATTCCACCTCACCAACAGTTATTGTAGCAGAAGCTGTACAAGGTGTCGACACCTCAATGTCGTCGACAGCAGCAGGAGGCTGAGTTCCGTCAGTTCCATCGTTTCGCCAGAAGAATACAAGATTGTATTCGCCAGCGGTTTGAATATTTACCGTCTGAGAATTAACCTGCCAATCGGACTTCAAGTTCAACTTGGAACCACCATCTACAGCAATCCAACCCGACGGAGCACCCGTAGCTACTATACCATTTGCATTTCCACCAGTAAGAGTCTGTACAGAAATAGGAACAAGGAAAGCTCGCAAATAATCGTAATTACCTTCACCATAGCCATTCCACTTGAACGAGACCACATAGTCGCCAGCAGTTGCAAAACTCAAGTTACGATATGCATATACATAAGAAAGTGCGGATGAAACAGTATAAGTATACGACGAACCATCGTTAGTGATATACAGCGAATTGGAAGAACCTTCGCTTGGCGCGTTTCCGATCATCCAGTAGTTTCCGCCGACCATATTTGCAAGAATCCATTTCGAATTTACAGTAGCATCTTCGAAATCGCAGGTATAAGGAACGGTTGCCGGAGTATATGGAGTGGTAAAATTCACAGCATTGCTCCATTCGCCATACCTATATTCGCTACAGCGGCAACGAATGAATGCGTAGTAAGTGGTATGTTCAGCAAGATCGCTTAGAGTCATGCTCGACGAAGTCATCGCGACAGGAGTTTCGGTTGCCGCATAAGGATTAGAGTTGGAGGATACAAGAAGCTGATAGGCGTCGGCGTCGCCGCTAGTACGCGTAATAACAGCAGAAGTAGGTCCCTGAACATTAACAGCAATGCCTGCAGTAGCAGTACAAGGCTGAGCTACTTCTATATCGTCGATGGCAATTGGAGGCTGGGTTCCACCGGAATTATCATTTCTCCAATAAAATACAAGGTTGTACTCGCCAGCAGTCGGGACATTTACAGTCTGCGAATTTACCTGCCAGCTTGATTGTAAGTTCAATTTAGTATCGCCATCCACAGCAATCCAATTAGTTGGAGAGCCAGCAGTTCCGATGCTATTCATATTTCCTGCTTCAAGCGTCTCGACAGAATTCGGCACTAAGAAAGCTCGCAGATAGTCGTAAGTAGACTCTCCAACCCCTTTCCACTTGAACGAAACCACATAATTGCCTGCGCTAGCAAATGTAAGATTTCGATATGCATATACAGAAGATGCTGCATTGGGAGTAGTAGTTAATTTAATTGTGTAGGCATTTGACGAACCGTCGTTTGTGATATACAGCGACTTTGACGAACTGCTATATGTTGAATTTCCAATCATCCAGTAGTTTGCCTGAGAGCCGTTTGCAAGAATCCACTTAGTGTTTTCGGAAGCAGTTTCGAAATTGCAGGTATATGGAAGCGAAGCCGCAACCGGCAAATATTTCACGCTTACATTATCAACAGCGGCAGGAGGATTATAGTTGCCCCCCTGAGCCGAGCCATCGCTTCGCCAATAAAATACAAGATAGTAGGTTCCTGTTGATGATAGCGAGACTGTTAGTGCTTTAGTCTGCCATTCGGTCTGACGTCCCAAGTTTGCACCACCATCAATTGCAATCCAGCCGCCAGGACAAGAACTCATCGTAATGCTATTTATATACTGCTGCGAACGTCCCACCAAATCGGGCGACAACGATGCAGGCACAAGGAAAGCCCTAAGATAATCGCAATTGCTTTCGCCCTGGCACTTCCAGTTGTACGAAACCTTGTAACTACCAGTTGCTTGAATATTCAAGGCTCTGATTGCATAAATATACTGTGCGCCACTATTATATGCATTTGTTGTACCTCCATCATTCGACACGTAAAGGGAGTTGGAGCCACCATTGTTAGTAGCCGAACCAATTGCCCAACCATCGACAGCATTACCGAATGCCCAGTTGGCGTTTTCGGTGGTATTCTCGAAATTGCATGTATATGGAAGATTTGCTGCAGCACCAATAGTTTTCAATGGGTCGGGAGCAAACGAATAGTAACGTCCCGCACCAGGATGTACACTATAACTATCCGACACAGCAGATGTTGCATAGTCAGCCACGTGAAGATTTGGACTAACAACCCATATCTTGTTGCCATCGGCATTTACAAGTCCTATCTGATAGCTGGACGGTACCGACTGATAATCGGAATTTGTACCATACACTATCCGAATTTCGTTAGATCCTTGATACAACTGTATCTGGAACTGGAAATAGTTAGTTCCTGAGGAACTAGAACTTGTATTCAACAGGTACTCAACCACCCTTATAAGATTATTTTGAGTTCCGACAGAACCCGTCTTCACATAACCGGCCGCTCCTGTCGACATATCCCGTCCAACACCAACAATTTTTGGATTGTTTACAGACAAATTACTTCCAAAGTGATTGTTATAATTTGTACCGACAAGAGTACTACCCAATCGCAAAATACCATTGGAGTTCACCGAAAACTGTGTATATGCAACACCGTCGTAATAAAACGTAAAACCTATGTCGGTAACTGCAGATACAGCATCATCTTTACCTGCCGCTATAAGTTCTGTACCGGCAGAATACCACGTATTTGTGGTTCCCGTCTCGAACCTATAGTTCTCTAAAATTTGTCCCTCAGCAGTAGCACTCGACAGCGCAACTGCCATCAACAGCAAAATACCTAAGCGTATTTTTCTTCTCATATCAATAAAAATTATTTAATTTACAACTTATAAGTCAAGGACTTACAAATCCTTTTAACAATCAAAATACCTCTTCAAATTCAAAATAAAAACGTGCAAAGTTACAAAATATACCTTATATTAACAAGGAAAAGTTAATAAATATGCATTACAAAACGCAGAAAGTATAAGGATGTGTGTAAAATATTGGGAATAAAGAGATTAAATAACAATAATGGGCGAACAGGCGAACGGTCAAGAAGGCCTGAAGGCTAACAGGCTAACAGCCCAGCAGGCGAAAAGGCGAAAAGGCGAAAAGCCTTTTGTACAGGCGCAATTCATTGCGTCTCAGAAACGGTGAAGCCGCTCAAACGCTATGCTTGGAATATCTGTCTTGATACTGCATAACTGTTGACTAGCTGCGTACCTGACGGCACGCCTCATTCGGTCGGATTTTATCCTACCGAAGCATTGTCCCTAACGGGACAAGAGACAGATAATGCCACTCAAACGGCGTAGCCATAGAACGGCGAAGCCACTCAAACGTGCGAAGCACATAGAAACGTGCGAAGCACATAGAAACGCCGTAGCCCTCAACGAAGTTAAACATAGAAACGCCGAAGGCATTGGAAACAGCGAAGCTATAAACGCCGAAGGCATTGAAACAGCGAAGCTATAAACGCCGAAGGCATTGAAACGGCGTAGCCATTCAAACAGCGCAGCGAGAAACAACGAAGGCATTGAAACAGCGAAGCGATAAACGCCGAAGGCATTGAAACAGCGAAGCGATAAACGCCGAAGGCATTGAAACGGCGTCAGCCATTCAAACGCCGAAGGCATTGAAACAGCGTCAGCCATTGTACTGATGCTAAACTTTGCATCGGGAAAATAAACGGACAGAAGAAAATTTGACAAAAATCACCAAGCGCAATTCACCCTCTCAAAAATTCTACTTTTCTTCCCCACAAAATACAAAATTTCGCCCCTCAGAGCCAGAAAAATTTCGCCCCACCAAAATAATTTCACCCCTCAGAGAAAATTTTCGCCCCTAAAATCGCACTTTTACACCTGTAAGGCAGCACGTTACCACATTTATTTTATCAGCATATTTATAGTCCGTTTCTTTGCATCGCAAAATTTTCAAAAACAAATCGAACAATTAAAAATTTATTGAAAAATGATAAAGGAATTATTCGTAGATTATTACAAGAACGCGATTGTGAAGAACTGGGATCTTCCATCACTTCAAGATTATGACAACAAAGAATCCGTAATCACCTTCGGAACCCTAGGAAATAACATTCTCAAATTACACAAATTATTTAAGGATTGTGGCATAAAGGATGGCGACAAGATTATAGTAGTAGGTAAGAACTCGGTAAACTGGGGCTGCGTATATCTGGCAGCAACTACCTACGGAGCCGTTATCGTTCCACTTCTTCAGGACTTCACTCCTAAAGATATATATGCGCTCACAAACCATTCGGACGCTCGCATAGCATTCGTATCGGAATACATCCTCAACAAGATGGATGTCAGCAACTTTACACAGCTTGAAGAAATCTTTAAATTAGACAATTTTGACTCGTACTATGTACGCAACGGCGAAAGCCACACTTACGATAGGAACATGCCAGAAGTTTCGGCAAAGGACTTCACACTGCCAGCTCAGCCAAACGACAAGCTTGGTGTAATCCTTTACACATCAGGAACTTCGGGCAGTCCTAAGGGTGTTATGCTGACACTCAACGCATTGGCAGCCAATATAAAGTTCGCACGTGAGAACATGTTCCTCGTAAGCGGCGACAAGCTGGTTTCGTTCCTGCCATTGGCACACTGCTACGGTTGTGCTTTCGACTTCCTCTACCCGCTCACCGAAGGCTGCCACATCATCTTCCTCGGCAAGTTGCCTTCTCCGCAGGTAATCCTCAAAGCTTTCGGCGAATACAAGCCACGTCTTATCCTTTCGGTTCCGCTGATCCTCGAAAAGATATACAAAGGCAAGATTAAGCCGACTCTCGAAAAGCCAGCTGTCAAGTTCATGACCAAGATTCCTGGACTTCGCAGCCTCATTTACAGCAAGATACGCAAGACCCTCGAAGAAGCTTTCGGTGGCAACTTCATCGAACTCATCCTCGGTGGAGCAAAGGTAAACCGCGAAGTAGAAACCTTCCTCAAGAAGATAGGATTCCGCTTCACAGTAGGTTACGGCATGACCGAATGCGGACCTCTCGTAGCATATAGCGGATGGAAGACCAACAAGTTGTACGCAGCAGGCAAATTGGTTGACTGCCTCGAAGCAAAGGTAGAATCGAGCGCACCTGGCAAGATTGGTGAAATACTTCTCCGTGGCGAAAACATCATGTGCGGTTACTACAAGAATCCTGAAGAAACCGCAAGAGCACTCGACGACGAAGGCTGGCTGCATACCGGCGACCTCGGACTTATCGACAGCGAAGGCTTCATTTCGCTCAAGGGCCGCAGCAAGACTATGATTCTCACCAGCTCAGGTCAGAACGTATATCCCGAAGAAATAGAATCGAGACTCTGCAACTTCCCGATGGTTTCGGAATGCGTAGTTGTAAGCCGTGCCGCTAAGATAGTTTCAATCATCTACCCCAACCCAGACCTCACAAAGGGAATGTCGTCGGAGCAGATCGAAACCGAACTTGCAGAATACCAGAAGCAAATAAATTCCGAAATGCCAGCCTATATGCAAATCAACAAGATACAGGTTCGCGACCAGGAATTTGAGAAAACGCCCAAAAAGAGTATCAAACGATACCTATACGAATAAACACAACAACAAAAACTCCTAATGAATGAAAACGCAGGACTCCCAAGCCTGCGTTTTTGTTTTTTTATCGTATTTCTTGTAGTGGTGCATAGCGCCACTACAAGAAATATTGAACCGACAAGCATATTTTCCCGTTTTAGAAAAATTCTATATCTTCGCAACCGATAAATAATAACACTATGCTACATAAATTTCTCTCATTAATAAGCATTTGCGCACTTACGACAACCATCGCCTCTGCACAAATCGACTATTCCGACTGGGTCGGCAACTACCCCGACGGCTGCACGAGCATAACTGTTGGCAAGAAAGCCAGCGCCGACGGTTCTGTATTTACATCGCACACCGACGACAGCCACCGCTCAAAGTCGGAATTCAACATAGAGCCGGCACGCGACTACCCGAAGGGTGCAACAAAGAAAATCTACAAGCGCGTATCGAAAAACATCTACGCAATGCCCACATACGAATTCGAGGAAGTCGGTGAAATTCCGCAGGTTGCACATACATACCGCTATATAAACACAGCCTACCCCTGCATGAACGAGAAGCAACTCGGCATCGGCGAATCGACCTTCGGAGGACGAAAGTCGCTGGTTTCCGAAAACGGAATTATCGACTGCACACAACTCTGCCAATTGATGCTCGAACGCTGTGCAACAGCCCGCGAAGCCATAACACTTGCAGGCGAGCTGATTAAGGAATACGGCTGGATAGATGTTGGCGAATGCCTCACCATTGCCGACAAGAACGAAGTCTGGCACCTTGAAATCATCGGTCCGGGCAAAGGCAAGAAAGGTGGAATCTGGGTTGCGCAGCGCGTTCCCGACGACCACATAGCCGTCAATGCCAACGCCAGCACCATCAAACATATCGACTTGAAAAACAGCGATATGTTCATGGCAAGCGAGAACATTTTCAAGATGGCACTCGACTCGGGATGGTGCAAGTCGGAAGCCGACTTTGAGTTCTGCCACGCCTACGCACCCGAAAGTCGCAACAGCATAGCCGCCCGCCGTCGCGAATGGCGAATTTTCGACCTTGTGGCTCCGTCGCTCATGCTTGATGCCAACGACAAGGACTATCCATTTTCGCTAAAGCCCGACAAACCAGTGACTTTGGAGCAACTTTCGATGATTTTCCGCGACTACTACGAAGGCACGCCCTACGACATAACCCACGCGCTTACCGTCACCGACAAGGACGGCAACGAGGTGATTTCGCCAATGGCAAATCCGCAGATGCCCTACGACCAGATGAAAATAGAGAACGTCCGCGGTAGCTGGTACGACGTAGATTCGAAAACCGGCAAGATAGAAATGCTAGGCGAACGCACGATAGCACGCTGGTACACAATGTACGCAACAATAATACAGTGCCGTTCGTGGTTGCCCGACGAAATTGGCGGAGTGGCTTGGATTGCCCTCGACAATGTTGCAACATCGATATATGTGCCGTTTTATCCGCAAATCACGCAACTGCCAAAATGCTACGAAACGCCCGGTCGTCCAAATGGTTACACCCAGGAATCGGCTTGGTGGGCATTCAACAGGCTCGGCACGCTCACACACCAGCGCTGGGGCGATATGCGCAAGGATGTAGTTGAGGCTGTGTGGATTCCATGGCAGAAAGAACTTTTTGATAATCAGAAGAACATCGAAGATGAAGCCAAAGCCTTGATGGACAAGAAGAACGGACGTAAGGAAGCCATTGCAAAATTGACCGAATATTCAAACATGTGGGGACAAAAAGTCGTTGACAAGGCATGGAAGCTCGGCGATTTCCTCTGGACAAAATATGATGAGAAATTCTAGACAATGTCATTGATTTACAAATACATATTAACATTTATAACCATTACGCTACCGCTTGTATCAGTTTTTGCTCAAAGCGATTTTGTTTCATCTCTGAAAAAAAATCTCGGCAGCTATACACCGCAATACATCGAAGCCGAAATAGAATCTGCAGCCACAAGCGAGCATCTTTACCCCAAAGTAATGATTTCGGAAGAAACGTACACGCTGACACAGAATGCAATATCGTACTACGATGCAATATCGTCGCTACCATCCGAAACGAAAAACGCCATGCTGAAGGCACATTCGGAACTCGTATTTGCAGCCGAAAAAACGGGCATCTCCTACCCCGGCGAACTTCTGTGGCTTCCGTTTGCAATATCGGCATTCGGCAAGGATTATGAACGGGACGGCAACTGCGGAGTATGGGGATTGCAATACCTATATGCAATAAAATATGGTGTCGAAATCAGCGAATGCACCGACGGACGCCACGACATCGTACAATCGACCAAAGCTGCAATCCGTCAGCTGGAATATTTCCACCAAAAGTTTGAGAAATGGGACTTGGCATTGGCGGCCTACCTTTTCGGACCATCGAACTTAAGACTTATGCAAGTTCAAGGCAAAGAAACCTCCGAAATTTACACCACACTCGACACTTACGGCAAGAACTATTTCGACATCTGGTGCGCTGTGATTTCGTGGGCAGAGAACTACAAAAACTGTAAAATAGAAGTCAAGGCTATCGAACAGCAATACGACACCATACGTATCAGCGACCGCATTCATATCGAACAGATTTCCAAGGTGATGGGCATAAATCTGAACGAACTGAAATCGCTCAATTCGACATTCCATTGCGAAGTGATTGATGGACGAAGAGTTCCTATAACATACAGACTGCCTAGCGGTCGCAAAGATGATTTTGCAAGACTTCACGACAGCATTGTCAAATACAACGACACAATATATTTCCCGCCGCCAAAGCCGCCAGTAGAACCGAAAAACTACGTCGTAGAAGGCAACGGTGACAAAATTATCTACAAAATACAAAGTGGCGATTATCTTGGCAAGATTGCGCAGAAATTTGGCGTGAAAGTCAGCGACATACAGGCATGGAACGGACTGAGCAACACCAACATAACCGCTGGCAAGACACTTGTCATCTGGACGGGCAAGAAGCCTAGCACAAGCAGCCAGACTTCGCAACCGAAGGCAAGTTCGACCACGACAAAGCCTGCAACGCAGTCGAGCACAAGCAGTTCAAGCTCTACCGCGGCATTCAATACAAAGGATTACACTTTGGTTGAGACCTACACGGTAAAGTCGGGCGACAATCCGTACAACATAGCCAAGCGCTACAGCTGGGCCACCGCCGACGAAATCCTAAAATGGAACAACATTGCCGACCCGTCGAAGCTGCAGATTGGACAAAAACTGAAGATATACAAGAAGAAATAGGCAGACATCATACTTTGCTGCGTACCTACGGCACGCTTACTATTTTACCTTTTATCTATCTTGTATATGCAGTTTATCTTTATGCTTGGGTCCAATATCTTTTTCTCGGCAAAGAATACCTTTGGAGAGTTGAACATCAGTTCATATTTTTTCTTGTGCAGATTTTTATTTGATAAACTAAGCGCACCAAGGTTTTCCTCGACGTGTACTACCATTATTTTCCCATACGCACTTCCGAACCTACAATGACTGCACGACCCAACGTCGGCAAACATTATGTAATCAAAGTCCTTGTAGGAGTATTGGATTCCTGTCGTGTCGAATATTGTTTCAAGTGAAGAAATCGGAGGATATTTTTCTCGGCTTAAAACTGGCGCATCATCGGGATTGTAGTCTTCGATAGTAGATGTCGTGTAATAATAATGGTAAATGCCATCGTTTCCTAGCGAATCATCGATTGTTACGTAACTTGTCCCGTTGAAAAGAATTTGCTGCGATGACATGAGGTCATTATTGCCGTTTATAACCCCATTGCTATTCCTGAACTTTTTTGACTTTACGGAATATACAAAGTCGATGTGTTTTCCACTATACTCAGCCTCGTCTATGTGAACCATTATGAACAGCAAGTCGTTGCCTACGAAAGCAATCTTATCTATTTTGGGTTTGAGATAAATCTTATATTCGCTCATTATTTGCAGATTAAGATATGCTTTTCCATAATTTTCGAGCAGAACCTTATCTGGCAATATGGAATCTAAAAGTTGTTCAGTATGTAATATCGGAGAATAATTAATCTTTACCGTATCGATAACATTAAGTTTATTGTTCATTATATAAACTTCTCCTTTTAATGGGCTCGATACAGCAATATAATCGTCGGACTTGGCTATCATATTAAAGCCATAATGAGACAACAATATGCCTTTGCCAATATCGACCTTAACCGATTTTTCAGTCATTCGCGTCCCCATATTGAAAATACTAACCCTTATGTTGTCATAGGGTCTTCCTTTATAACTGTTGTTGTATGTATTAGCAAGTACTACCTTATTTTTTGATATTCCATCCAACCTTGAGATAAAGTTATAACTATTCCTAAGTCTTATTTTTTTCTTAATATGAAGTTCATTCTCTTGTTTTTGCGTCCTATATATGTAAAACTGTGATTTTAAGAGAATCTCACCGCCAGGCATTTCTGCACCATAATACAAATCTTCATAAGCACTTAACCCTTTTCTTGGCCTTTTGAAATATAGTTTGTTGTCCTTTAGTGTGCTATCAATAACAAGAAGAAGTACAGTATCTTCTGTTTCCTTGGAATACCGAAGCCTCATAGGAACAATAGTCTTGCTCGCACTCTGAAATCTATTGTCATAATCATAATATTCAGCACCTTGCCACTTTTCAAGTTCCTCTTTGGGAGAAACGGAGAAAGTCTGGGCAAACAGATTTTGACAAAGGGTGACAAACAATAACAATGCTAAGTTTTTCATACTCATAAACATAACCTTCATATT
The DNA here is from genome assembly GCA_902790405.1 of uncultured Bacteroidia bacterium. Lineage (GTDB taxonomy): Bacteria > Bacteroidota > Bacteroidia > Bacteroidales > ML635J-15 > Bact-19. The sequence goes on along the minus strand of CADARW010000099.1, from coordinate 1,165 downwards.
ATACAAATTACCCATATCAACATAAAACATAATTTCACTGCAAATATAAGCATATATTTAATTCAAACAATAATTACTAAACATATTGTCAGCCCCTTGAAGCTGCAGATTGGACAAAAACTGAAGATATACAAGAAGAAATAGGCAGACATCATACTTTGCTGCGTACCTACGGCACGCTTACTATTTTTTCAAAACCACCGTCCCTATGGGACTTTATTCTATGGGTTAGCAATCATCGCAAAAGGCAAAATTCAGTTTCAAAGTCATAATTTGCGACAAATTTTGCATTATAAAAACCTACAATTCAACAACTTGGCATTTTTTAGAAAAATAATTAAAAAATTATTTGCCAGTTAAAAATAAAGCAGTATCTTTGCACCGCTTTTCCTCAGTAGCTCAGTTGGTTAGAGCACCTGACTGTTAATCAGGGGGTCGTAGGTTCAAGTCCTACCTGGGGAGCAGAAAAGCGGACTGTAAAGCCCGCTTTTTTTGTTAATATAAGTCTCTCAAAATCAAACAAAAATGAATCTACATACAATATACTCCAACGAATATCCAGATTTCATACGCGAGATTGCCAACACATCTGCAATGCTCCGCCTCGACGACATAGGCATGAACTGCGGATGCGAATACACTAGCTTTCCGATGTTTGCTGGACTGGAGAAATACTCGCGATACTACCATAGCATTGGTGTTGCATTAATTGTGTGGCATTTTACCCACGACATACGCCAAAGCACCGCAGGTTTGCTCCACGACATTTCGTCGCCTGCGTTCGCACACGTCATCGACTTCATGCACGGCGACTACCTAACGCAGGAATCGACCGAAGACGGTACACAGGCAATTATCGAAAAATCAGCCGAAATACAGCAACTGCTGAAGAAATACGGCATGAAGACCGCCGAAGTCGCCGACTACCACCTCTACCCCATTGCCGACAACGACACGCCGCGCCTTTCGGCCGACCGACTCGAATACACCATCGGCAACATCGTGAACTACAAGCTCGCAAGCACAGAAAAGGCGAAAGAACTGTACGATAACCTCATAGTCGGCACAAACGAAGACGGTCAACCCGAAATAATGTTCACCGACAAGGACAAAGCCTTGGAATTTGCGAAGTTATCGTTGCAATGCTCTCGCATATACGTCGCCG
>CADARW010000098.1 GCA_902790405.1 uncultured Bacteroidia bacterium | reverse complement strand
GAGCTGCTGAAACCAGCTATTTCCGACTACACTAAACGTGTGTATTTCAACACTTACGATGTAACCACCCTACTCGACAATGGCGATAATGCTATCGGTATCACACTTGAAGGAGGTCGCTACACGACAATCCGCTACGACTCGCTTTATCTTGAATGGTGCGGAATAAGACATGCCATGCACTACGGAATGCCTCAACTCCTTCTGCAACTTGAAGTTACCTACAACGACGGCACCTCGGCAATGGTATGTAGCGACGAAAGCTGGAAAATAACCAACAAGGGTCCTATCCGTACTGCCAACGAGTTTGACGGAGAAACCTACGATGCCAACAAGGAGCTTGGCGAATGGACAAAAATCGGATACGACGACAGCAACTGGTTGCCAGTAGAACTTGTAGAGGCTCCCAAAGGTGAACTCGTTGCACAGCCCAATCCTAACATCATGGTGCAGGACAAGATTCGTCCGGTGGCGATATTCAAAAAGAACGACTGCTGGATAGTTGATATGGGGCAGAATATGGTTGGAGTGCTCGACATAAAAATGCACAACCAAAAGGCCGGAGACACTATCACTTTGCGTTTCGCAGAAACTCTAACTTCCGACAGCCTAATATACATCGACAACCTACGCAGTGCCGAAGCTACCGACCATTATATAATGAGCGGCAGCAATGCGCAGTGGCATCCAATGTTTACCTACCATGGATTCCGCTATGTAGAAGTGAAAGGTCTGCGCGAAAAGCCTGTGGCTGACGATTTTGAAGGACTTGTTTTCTACGACGCAATGCCAACTACGGGTTCATTCGAGACATCCGACGAGATTATAAATGCGGTTTATCGCAACGCATACTGGGGAATTAGAGGAAACTACCGTAGTATGCCAACCGACTGTCCGCAACGCGACGAGCGCATGGGCTGGACAGGCGACCGCACAACAGGATGCTACGGAGAATCGTACATATTTGGAAATCACGAACTGTACTCAAAATGGCTCAGTGACCTCGACGACTCCCAATGGCCCAGCGGTTCAATATCGGATGTGGCACCTGCCTACTGGCGCAGATATACCGACAACATGACTTGGCCTGGGGCATTCATCACGGCAGCCGATATGGTTTACACGCGCTTTGGCGACAGCGAACCAATACGTCAGCACTATGCTGCAATGAAACGCTGGATTGTCCACATGAAAGAAAGCTATTCGGAAGATGGCATAATCACACGCGACTGCTACGGCGACTGGTGCATGCCACCCGAATCTCCCGAAATGATACATTCGAAAGACACAAGTCGAATTACATCGGCAGCTGTAATATCAACACCTTTCTACTGCTACCTTGCTGGCAAAATGGCAAAATTCGCTGAGTTGCTTGGAATTCAAGAAGATGTTGCATATTTCAACAATGAGATTGCAGCAACAACCGCCTCTTACAACGAAAAATACCTGAACAAGGAAACTGGTCGATACAGCAACAACACTGTGACCGCCAACATTTTGCCTCTATGGTTCGGAATGGTGCCAGCCGATATGGAAGACAAAGTCTTCGCCAATATCATCGACAAGACCGAAAAGGACTTCGGTGGGCATGTCTCTACTGGAGTAGTTGGCATACAGCAACTTATGCGTACACTTACCGAACGAGGCCGTGGCGACCTGGCATTGCGTCTGGCTACCATCGACAGTTATCCAAGCTGGGGCTACATGTATCGAAACGGAGCCACCACAATCTGGGAACTTTGGAACGGAAACACCGCCGACCCATCGATGAATTCAGGCAACCATGTAATGCTTCTGGGCGACCTTATACTTTGGGAATACGAATATCTCGGAGGCATCCGCGCTTTGGAGCCGGGATATAGCAGAATCCAACTGAAGCCATATCCAATCAAAGGTTTGGAATATGTAAACTGCTCCTATAAATCAGTTTCGGGACTAATCGAAAGCAATTGGAAAGTCAGTGGAAATCAGTTTGTATGGGACATTGTCATACCAGCAAACACAACGGCAGAAGTTTGGTTGCCAACCTCCAATGGTTATGAAAAGCAGAACCTAGGTAGCGGAAAACATCACCTGACGTCCAATATCAACTAGGTATTTTATTATTGTTGTTCGCTAAAATTTCAACAGAACCACATAAGTTTAAGTGTATCATATTATTACGCCAATAGCAAAAAAAATAGGCAGGCTTGATTTTGGAAAGGATGTATCAACCTCGGAGAGGTTGCATATATATAGAAAAACGTATGTGTTTTGAAGCGTTGGCGCATATTTTTGCTGCGGAATGAAATGGAGCAACGCAAAAATTGTGACAACGCATAATTTAGCGGGCAACAATGATATTTTATTAGTGTCAACTAATAAAATATTTCTTATCTTCGCATCAACAAAAAATTCTACTATGAAGAAGCATTTAGTGATAGCGGCACTTTTGTGCGCAGCGATGATATTGTCAAACAAAATTTTCGCCACCGACTATATTGTAACAAACACCGCCGACAGCGGCGAAGGTTCTCTACGTCAGGCAATAACATCGGCATCGAACAACTACATTGGCAGTTCAAACATATACTTCAACATTCCCACTACCGATGCAAACTACAATGCTGAAATAGGAACATTTACCATAAATATTCTTAGCGAACTGCCCTACCTCATCATGGCAGGAAACATCAACATCGATGCCACCACGCAGACTAACAACGTCGGTGACACAAATCCATACGGACCCGAAATCGTTCTCGACGGTGGCGACCGCAACCTTCAGACATGCTTCCGCCTTGCCAGCGCAAACAACAGCATAAAAGGCTTCGCAATTGGTGGATTCCAGTACGCAATTCTGTTTTTCGGAGCAAACGGTGGTCTTGTCAGCAACTGCCATATCGGTATCGATGCAACCGGAACAGAAGCATTCCCAAACACATACGGAATAGGCATTTCGGGCGGAAGCTACGGCACATACGACCTCGGATATGCACATAACATCAACATAACCGACAATATCATTTCGGGGAACACAATCGCAGGAATTGCCCTCATTGGCGTTGAAAACAATACAATAGCAGGCAACAAAATCGGCACCGACAGAACTGGAACTCTTTCTGTTCCAAACAATCAGGGAATATACATTTCGTCGGCATCGCACAACAATACCATCGGAGGAAACACCGAAAGCAAACGCAATATATTGTCGGGCAACACCAATGCGGCTATAGTCGTCGAAAGCAGCGGAAGCCGAAACAACATAGTGTCTGGCAACTATATAGGCACCGACATCACAGGTACAAATCCGCTTAGCAACCACTATGGCATAATTGTAATGACAAATGCAAATGCCAACCGCATTGGCGGAACCACCCCCGCCGAACGCAACATTATCTCCGCCAACACCGAAATTGGCATCTACATCGAATCGGCCGACAGCAATGTCGTTTGTGGTAACTACATCGGCACCGACGTTACGGGAACGCAAACCTTTGCTTTCGAGGGAACCGACTCTCTAATTCAGGCTAACGGTGTGGAAATCAACACGACAGGCAAATATAACATCATTGGCGGACACACACCAGAAGAGCGCAACATCATTTCGGGAAACCGCGTTTATGGCTGCATCTACTACGGCAACTGCCATCACAACAACATCTGCGGCAACTACATAGGCACTGATGCAAGCGGAGAAATTGCACTTCCGAACGCCACGGGCATCTGCGTCGATGGTTCGTCGCACCAGAACATTATGGAAAACAATCTGTTGTCAGGCAACCGAAGCTACGGACTTTTCATTGTAACACGTGGTACCGACGAAAATATTTTTAGGGGCAACCTTGTCGGCACAAATGCCCAAGGGACATCGGCCCTACCCAACGATGTCGGACTTATGCTTGCTGCCGATGCCAAAGGAAATATGATTGGCGGTGAAAACGATTCGGACAGGAATATCTTTTCGGGAAACCTATACGCAGGAATCGAAGTCACCGACCAAGGGACTGAAAACAATATCATCAGAGGCAATTTTATCGGCGTTGACATTTCGGGAAATTCTGCATTACCGAACTCTAATGGAATAATAGTCAGCGCACTCACCAAGCACCTCGAAATAAGCGACAATGTAATTTCTGCTAATTCCGACTTCGGGCTTGTAATAACCGACCGAGCCGACAGCATAACGGTTGCTGGCAACAAAATTGGAACAGGACTCGACATTTCCACAGACCTCGGCAACGGAGCAAGCGGAATACTCATCGCTGGAGGCGCAACCAACAACTTCATCGGAATGCCCGACAGAGGCAACATCATCGCCAACAACGATTCGGCAGGCATTGTCCTGATGGACGAAACCACACTCAACAACCGCATTTCGCAAAATTCAATCTTCAACAACCAATATGCTGGAATTGAGATATTTCCGCAGGGAATCAACGAAAATGACAGCGGCGACACCGACAGCGGTTGCAACAACCTCATGAACTATCCGGTGATAACATCCGTCATCCGCGACGTAAACAGCGGTCAAATCTGGATTAACGGCACCCTCGACACGCAAAACCCGCAAACCGCCACAGTGGAACTTTTCGTCGCACAGCAGCCGACTGGCTTGGGAATTCCGCGTGAAGGCCGCACCTACATCGGCAAAGCCACACCCCACAGCGATGGCAGCTGGCTTGCAGTTCTCGATGCCGAAATTGCTTCTAACGAGACTGTTATCGCAACAGCCACCGACGAAAATGGCAACACATCGGAGTTCTCCGAATCGCATGGCATTGTCACCGAAATAGCATTTGCCACAAACGATGAAATGGCAATTTATCCCAACCCAACAACAGGCATCTGCAAAATAAACACAACCGAATTCGACTCTCTGCTCGTTTACGACACCAACGGACGGTTAATCAAGCATATCTCTGCAAAAAATAGCACTATTGACCTGTCAGATTTTGCGAATGGAACATATTTTGTTGTCCTTAGCAATAAACAGAATGAAAGCAGATGCATAAAAATTGAAAAACGTTAGACCATGAAAAACATCATACTTGCAATATTATTGATTTTGACTGCAATAGTCGCAAATTCCGCCACCTTCACGGTTACCTCTACTGGCGATTCAGGTCCAAACACCTTGCGCTATGCTCTGCAAATGTGCGCAGCATCGACAGGTCCGCATACCATAAATTTCAACATTCCAACCACCGATGCCAACTACAATTCGAGCACTGGAGTTTGGGTAATTGCTCCATCTGCAAACTTTCCTATTATAATGCAGCAGGGAGTTACAATCGACGGCACTACGCAAACCGCTTTTGCAGGTGACACCAATCCGTTCGGTCCCGAAATCGTAATCGACGGTAGCAATGCCCGCGACTACGGCTTCCGCTTCATGAATGCGCCCAATGCAACGTTGAAAGGTCTCAACATCCGCCGTTTTACCAAAGGCGCACAATTCTACGGCTCGGCAAACTCAACGGTTTCGGGATGCTACATCGGCACCGACGAGACCGGCAGCACAATTATGGGCAACGACATCGGACTTGAATTCATTTCGGGTAGCAACAACAGCACAATTGGCGGAACCACACTTGCCGAACGCAACATTATTTCTGGCAACCTGCACATCGGAATACGTCTGCTCGATGTCGAATATTGCACGGTAAAAGGTTGTATCATAGGGCTAAACCGCGAAGGCAACGACTCGTTGCCCAACTACGACGGCATGAGCATGGAAGGTGCTGTGCGATATTGCACAATTGGCGGAACTTCGCCAGAAGAACGAAACATAATATCGGGTAACACCGACTACGGACTGCCACTTTTCGGCGCAGGAGCCACACAGAATGTAATCATTGGCAATTACATCGGCACCGATATTACTGGTACCCAGCCTATTGGCAACACCTACGGAGTGCTGTTCGACGACGGTTCGTATAGCAACCGCGTAGGCGGCGATACCGACGCAGAGCGAAATGTTATTTCGGGAAATGTCGGCTACGGTGTGTTCTTTTACAACAATGGCACTAACAACAACCTCCTGAAAAACAACTTCATCGGCACAGACTATACTGGTCGTCAAGCAGTTGCAAACACGGCTGGAATTATCATCGACGGCATTTCGTACAAGAACATAATGGATGGAAACATTATTTCGGGCAACACTCAGGTTGGTATCGGCATAAATATTACCGCATCCGACAGCAACGTAATAGTACGCAACTACATAGGCGTTGACGTTGACGGCAATCCATTGGGCAACGGACTCGACGGAATAAGAATCTCGCAAGGTCCTAAAAAGACAGTAATTGGCGGTTCGCCCGAAGAGGCCAACATCATTGCCAACAACGGAGGATGCGGAGTTTACATTACCAACGACAACTGCACACAGAACCTCATCAGTTGCAACTCGTTCTACAACAACGGCGGGCTTGCAATCGACCTTTTTGAACCGGGAGTGACACCCAACGACGACTTGGACGAAGATTCGGGAGCAAACGAAAAACTGAATTTCCCGACAATAAACACTATCATTATTGACGACGAAGGCTACATGAACATTAGTGGCAACCTCGATGTCATACATCCCGAATTCCACAAAGTAGAAATATACAAAGCAACTCCCGACCCAAGCGGATACGGGGAAGGAATGCAATATGTATGCAAAGCCTATCCTTGCGTAAGAGGCGCCTGGACTGCTACAATCCCCAACTGCACGTCATCAGACCTAATCACCGCCCTTACAATAGATCTAGACAAAAACACTTCTGAATTTTCGAAAACTTACGGTGTCGATGGCCCTGTTTTTTCGCATGAGGCTGCTCATAACGGCCTATCAATTTTTCCAAATCCGACCTCTGGAATATTTGAAATTACCCTGCCAAACGAACACTCCACAATAGTCGAGATATTCGACAATACTGGCCGCAGATTGAAAATAACCGAAGTTAGCGGAAATGCATATTTTGACATATCGGAATACAATGCCGGCACCTACATTGTCAGAGCAAACGGCAAAAACAAAGTTGTCGTGAAAGAATAACCATCTATTTCTGATACTTCCCGATGTGCTTCATCGTGACGAAGAGCATCCAGTCGGGAGTATGCCTCAGCAACGGCGTTGCCAGCCAGTTGATGAAGCCCGGAGTCGAAGCCTTCTTGCCTCGGAACATCTTGCGCAAAGCCTTCTTAACCAGCTTTTCGGGTGTGATGCTTACCGTTAGGGCAACAGCCAGCTTGCGCAATTTCGGCGCAAGTCCGAACAAGGCCGTATCAACAGCGCCCGGAGCCATGGCAATTATGTTAACATCGTGAGGCTTAAGTTCGTACCAGATTGATTTTGTAAAATTGTAGATGAAAGCCTTGGTGGAATTGTAGGTCTGTATGCCAGGCATAGCCATCCACGCCGACATCGACGACATATTAAGGATGTAGCCTTTCTTGCGCCTTTTTCCACAAATCTTCTGAGTTTTCTCCTCTTCGGTCAACTGTCTGTTAATCATTGCTTCGCCAAACAGACGGCACATTTTTGCGACCGTCATCACATGCAGGTTGAGCATCAGCTCGATGCGCTTCATGTTTGTTTCGCAGTACTGGTTGAAGAAGAAAACGCCAGCATCGTTTATCAGAATGTCAACCACCAAGTTGTTGTCCTGACAGTATTTGAAAAGATTTTCGGCTGCATCGGTCTGACTAAGGTCGGCATAATGTGCGATAGTCTTTACGCCGTATTCCTTTGCCAGATTGTCGGCAACCTCCTGCAACTCCTTTTCCTGATTGCTTACCAGCAGAAGGTCGGTATGGTAGTCGCGAGCCAACTGCGTTGCATATTGCAATCCTATTCCTGAACTTGCACCTGTTACGAGAGAGAGCATAATTAAATTACTTTAGTTTTTCAAAAGTCTTTCCAATATTTGCTTGTTAAACTTTTCTTTTTGCAAATTTTCATCTTCGCGTTGCAAGAATTCCATTCCAAATTCATTTCCAGATTTACGGTTTTGACGAGGTTCCAATCCTTCAATTAGCAACGCTTCTATTGCATTGGCGAAGTTCTCAATTGTAAAATTATTTTTATCAAAATTCTTGACCAATTCACCTTCTTCATTTACACCATAAAAACCGAACCATGAAAAACGATCCCACCTGCCACTTAATCTATCTTTACAATGATCGG
>CADARW010000097.1 GCA_902790405.1 uncultured Bacteroidia bacterium | reverse complement strand
TGGGGAAGAATCCGAACGGAATGCCGATGGGCGTTGGGATATCTTCGATTACTAGGTTTGCCGGTCCCGAAATTATCTTGTCGTCGGGAATGACGATTGCTTTCGACAGGTTGAAATAGAAGTGCGGGTCGGGTAGGTCGCAGGTGGTGAACTTGCCATGAGTCATGTGTACATGCTTGTTCTCGTGCAGTTTTGTCTTCCCACCGATGAGGTAGGCACCGTCGTATTCTGTAGTTACGTTCTTTATTATTCCTTTCTTGGAGTTGAAGTTGTACCTTATCGTGTCGGCGACAAATGTCTCGTCGCCCTGGTTGAATTCCGGCTTGCCGACAATCGAATCGCCGTCGGTGCGTCCGTATGCATATACTTCCTTCTTGTCGAGGTCAACTTCGATGAAGGCGGCATTTATTGTCATGTCTTCGTACTTTACCACAGCGTTTCCGTAAAGGAAAGCCTTGCGGTTTCTCATGTCGTTGAGCAGCGAATCGTCTGAATTATAGTAAACTGGTACGTCGAAATCCTTGGACTTTCCGTGTTTTTGCTTCTTTATGTCGGGAAAGGCTATTGTGTCGACTTTTAGTGTGTCAGATGTCGTTGAAATAGAGTCGGTTACTGCTGGCATCGAGTCTGGTGACTCTACTTTCGACGGTTTGGTTGATATACTATCTTGAGAGGGTGTAACTTGCGATAGCACAACGGAGTTCGCAATGAAAATTGCAAAAAATGTAAATAATAGTTTATGCAAAACTTTTTTTAGTAATATGAAATTCTTACTTTTGCACAAAATTTGTTATACTCCGTTTTCATGTGAAAATTGGTGCAAAGATAATAAATATGATAAAATTTATGTTGCAAAAAATAAGTATAGCATTAATGGTTGTTCTGATGATGGCAATCTTCCCGCATGTCGCTGATGCACAGGGTGCTAAGGCTAAGGGCTTGAGTGTTGTCGTCATTGACCCTGGGCATGGAGGAAAGGATCCTGGTGCACTTGGAAAGACTGCAAAGGAGAAGGATGTCGTGCTTGCAGTCGCGCTGAAGCTAGGAAACCTGATAAAGAAAAATTATCCTAACGTAAAGGTTTTGTATACTCGCGACAAGGATGTGTTTGTGGAATTGGGCGAGCGTGCCAACATAGCAAATCGAAACAATGCCGACCTTTTTATATCTATACATGCGAATTCGGTTGATGGCAATACATCTTCGCATGGAACCGAGACGTTTGTTATGGGTTTGCATAAGAACGAAGCAAACCTTGCCGTCGCAAAGCGCGAAAACTCGGTAATCTTGCAGGAAGATAACTATTCGTCGAAATACGATGGCTTTGATCCCAACGATCCGGAGAGCAACATTATCTTCAGCTTGTTCCAGAATGCTTATTCCGACCAGAGTCTGTTGCTTGCCGCTTCGATTGAGGAGGAGTTCAAGACTTCGATAAAGCGTTACGACCGAGGTGTGAAGCAGGCTGGTTTCCTTGTGCTTTGGAAGACCGCCATGCCGAGCGTACTTGTCGAACTTGGTTTCATGAGCAATCCCGAAGAGGAACAGTATATGAAGTCTGATGCTGGTCAGACAGAACTTGCCGTGTCGCTATACAATGCCTTTGCAAAATATAAGTCGCAGTACGACAATTCGTCGGTTTACTTGGAGAAAGTTCCGACCCGTCCAGCGTCGGCTCAGCCGAAAGAACCCGAAAAAACTGAAGTCGATACAGCTAAGACGCCTGTTGCTCAGGCTCAGTCCGAAAGTGGCAAGACAAACGTTTCGACCGACAAGCCTAAGGAGCCAGCTCCAAAGGCCGACGACAACTCTGGTATTTTATTTAAGGTGCAGATAAGGATGTCGCCTAAGGAAATTGAGGTAAACGAAAAGAATTTTGGGAAATATTACGATAAGGTATCGTACTATATGCACGATGGCAGCTACAAGTACACCGTTGGCGCCGAAAAGGACTATAATGCGATACTGAAGTTTTTCCACGAAGTTAAGCCGTCGTATCCTGGCTGTTTTGTGATAGCGCTTAAGGACGGCAAGAGAATGGATTTGAACGAAGCAATAAAAGCAACAAAGTGATAAAAAGTAAAAGGAACTATGCAGAAGAAGAATAGGAAGTTTTTGATATATGGTATATTGGGAATCGTTGTTCTTGTTGTTACTTATTTTGGAATAGGGTTCCTGAAGGGTAGCCAGTTGTTCAAGAACACAAGCGAATATTATGTCTATTACGACCGCGTCGATGGGCTTAATACCTCGAGCCTTGTGCAGGTAAACGGCTACAAGATAGGTAAAGTGGCCAAGATAGAATTGCTCCCCGAAAAGGATTGCAAGTTGCTGGTAACTCTCGAACTGCAGAACGATTATCTGATTCCCGATTCTTCGATTGCTGCTATTGTAAGTACCGACATTATGGGAACCAAGGGCATCGAGATGCGTTTCAGCGATAAGACTACATATCATAAGGCTGGCGATTTCCTTATTGGTCAGACCCAGGAGAACCTTAAGGACCAGATAAGCGCCGAAGTGCTTCCTGTTAAGAAGGCTGTCGAGGACCTTATGGTCGAAATTACCGATGTGATTGATATTGTTTCGGGAGTTTTCAACGAGGATACACGAAGAAATCTTGAGGAAAGCTTTGCTTCGTTGAGAAATTCGTTGCTGCACCTCGAGCATTCTGTTGGACGTATCGACAATATCATGGCAAAGGAAACCGATGATATCGTCGACATTCTTGCAAATGTGAAGACCTTGAGCGATTCGCTGGCAGCAAGCACCGACGACATTAATAATTTCATCAATAATATATCAACATTCTCAGATACTCTTACCGCTTTGCACCTGACCAAGACCGTAAATGAAGTCAACAGCGTTGTTGCAAAGGTAAACAATATAGTTGACAAGGTCAATCGTGGTGAAGGTACGCTTGGCGAACTTATTCAGGACAATACTCTTGCCTTGCAGGTCGAAAATGCAGCTATGAATCTTGACAAGCTGTTGACCGATATTCGTATTCATCCTAAGAAGTACATCAACTTGAGTGTATTTGGTGGCAAGTCGTATTATGTGACTGATGAGGGCTATCTGTCCGAAAAGGATTTTGATCGGATGAAGCAACAGCAGGAAAAAGATCTCGAAGATACACATAAGGAATTGCAGAAGGAATTGAAGGCAGAAACCAAGACTGGATTATATTTCGCAATTCAGATATTGTCGTCACCATCGAAGGCCGACATGACATCGCGCGAATTCAAGTCGCACAACGATGTAATAGAATTGCACAGCGATGGTCGCTACAGATATTTCCTATATCCGCATTCGAATCCTAAGTACACCAATACTTACCTGAAGGATGCTAAAAACGATTTCCCCGATGCTTTCCCTGTTGCAATCGAAAAGGGCAAGGTTATTTCTTACGATGAAGGTCGTACAAAGTATAATGGGAAATAGTCGGAACTAACAGTAACCCCTCAAACGGCGAAGCCATTGAAACATAGAAACGAAAAAATGCGGACAACTTTTCAGTTGCCCGCATTTTTTTATTATGAAACGGTTTGTTATTTCTTTCTGAACGCCAGTGCGTTGCCGTTTACCGTCACCTCGATGGTGTCGCCTTCGTGAACCTCGTCGCCGATAATCATCTTTGCAACCTGGTTCTCGATTTCGTGCTGTATGTAACGCTTTACAGGGCGTGCTCCGTAAATCGGGTCGTAGGCACTGTCGCCGATAAACTTGATGGCCTCGTCGCTCACATTGAGCGTGTAGTTGTTTTCAGCCATCTTCTTAATCAGATGTCCGAGCTGAATCTTTACGATGCCGACAATCTGGTCCTTGCTCAACGGCTTGAAGATTATGGTCTCGTCGATACGGTTGAGGAACTCGGGGCGGACAAACGATTTCAAGGTTGCCATTATGTTCTGGCGCGTCTTTTCCTCGTCGTAGTGACCGCTGTCAATCTGCTCCTGAATGAACTGCGAACCGATGTTTGAGGTCATTATTATAATGGTGTTCTTGAAGTTGACAGTACGGCCCTTATTGTCGGTAAGACGACCATCCTCAAGTACTTGCAGCAGGATGTTGAAAGTGTCGGGATGTGCCTTTTCTATTTCGTCGAGCAGAACGACCGAGTAAGGTTTACGCCTTACAGCTTCGGTAAGCTGACCGCCTTCTTCGTAGCCAACATATCCTGGAGGCGCTCCGACCAGACGCGAAACGCTGTGCTTCTCCTGATATTCACTCATATCAATACGCGTCATCATATTCTCGTCGTCGAACATGAATTCTGCCAGAGCCTTTGCCAGTTCGGTCTTGCCGACACCAGTAGAGCCAAGGAACAGGAACGAACCGATAGGTCGTTTCTCGTCTTGCAGTCCTGCACGCGAACGCCTAACTGCATTTGCCACAGCATCAATAGCCTCGTCCTGACCAACAACACGCTTGTGAAGTTCGTCTTCGAGGTGCATCAGCTTGAAACGCTCGCTCATTGCCAGACGGCTTACCGGAATGCCAGTCCAACGGCTAACTATTTCGGCAATATCCTCTGCATCAACGGTTTCGTCAACCAACCCCTTTTCTCCCTGAATGTTTTTCAGTTTGCTTTTCAGTTCCTCGATATTACGCTCGCTCTCTTTGATTTTTCCGTAGCGGAACTCTGCAACCTTACCGTAGTCTGCATTGCGTTCGGCAACTTCGGCTTCGTGCTTGTAGTTCTCGATGTTCTGCTTTTCGGTCAGAATCTTGTCAACCAAAAGCTTTTCTTCTTTCCACTTCGACATCAATGAGTTGCGTTCCGAACCAAGTTCTGCAAGCTGTTTTTCGATTTCTGCAACCTTCGAAGTATCGTTTTCGCGTTTCAAGGCTTCCTTTTCGATTTCGAGTTGCTGGATTTTACGGTTCAGCACATCGATTTCCTCTGGCACCGAGTTGACTTCGATACGCAACTTCGAGGCGGCTTCATCAATAAGGTCGATAGCCTTATCAGGCAGGAACCTTTCGGTAATGTACCTGTTCGAAAGTTCTACGGCGGCAACAATTGCCTCGTCGAGGATACGCACCTTGTGGTGGGTTTCGTAGCGTTCCTTCAGACCACGCAGAATAGAAACCGAACTTGCAATGTCAGGCTCGTCAATCATAACGGTCTGGAAACGACGCTCAAGAGCCTTATCTTTTTCGAAATACTTCTGGTACTCGTCGAGGGTGGTGGCACCTATGGCACGAAGTTCGCCACGGGCAAGTGCCGGTTTCAAGATGTTTGCGGCATCCATTGCGCCCTGAGACTTTCCTGCTCCGACCAAGGTGTGGATTTCATCAATGAAAAGCACGATTTCACCGTTGCTTTCAACCACTTCCTTAACCACAGCCTTTAGCCTTTCCTCGAATTCTCCCTGATATTTTGCTCCTGCGATAAGAAGGCCCATATCAAGTGAGTAGATTTTCTTGGATTTCAGGTTGTCGGGGACATCGCCCTTGACGATACGCCCTGCAAGACCTTCTGCTATTGCCGTCTTACCGACACCTGGTTCACCTATTAATATAGGATTGTTCTTGGTGCGTCGGGTAAGGATTTGCAGGATACGACGGATTTCGTCGTCACGACCGATAACAGGGTCGAGCTTGCCGTTCATTGCACGCTCGTTAAGGTTGATAGCGTACTTGCCAAGTGCGTCGTAGGTGTCTTCTGCCGACTGCGAATTGACGGTGCTGCCTTTCCTAAGTTCGAGGACAATGCTTTTCAGGTTTTCCTTGTTGAAACCGGCATCGCGCATCATCTTACCAATGCTTTCCTTACTTTCGGCAAGAGCCATCACAAGATGCTCTACGGAGATGAACTTGTCGTTCATTTCGGTTTTCTTCTTGTCGGCAGCGATGAGGATGCGGTTGGTGTCCTGCGAGATGTAGGGTTCGCCTCCCTGAACTTTTGCGTAGCGCGAAACAATGCTTTGTACGGTAAGTTCAAAGTTACGCTTGTCAATCTCAAGTTTGCTGAGCATGTAGCTCATTACATCGGGTGCTTCGCTGAGCAGTGCCAGAAGCAGATGCCCGGGCTCAATCGCCTGATGTCCATTTTCGCTCGCGATAATCTGCGACTTCGAGATTATCTTCTGGGCTTTCGTTGTAAAATCTTCTATATTCATAATTCTTCAATTTTTTTCAGTTAAACACTGTGCGGTATTGCAATAAGTTTGCCGAGAAAAGAGGTGTTGCGTGTATTTGTTTGATAATTAGGAGAATAATTATGTAAAAAGAAAAAGTGTAATGAAATTTTGTCATTACACTTTTGTTATTTTGTGACAATATGTCATTTATTGTCTATGTGATAGACTTTCTGCGGAAGGTTATCTTTCGTGTTCTATTTCTACGCCGACCTTGCCAATTTTTCCACCCATAGGAGGATTAATCTTTGCGATTCTGATTTTTGCTTTTTGTAGTTCTGGAAAGCGTTGGAATATTGCATCGAGAATGTTTGAAGCAAGGTTTTCGACAAGGTTCGACTTCGTGTTTTTCATTATGTCGCTAATGATGGCATAAACCACTTGGTAGTTGAGGGCGTCGTCGAGATTGTCGGATTTTTCGGCTTTGCTTGTGTCTGTCCACAAGTATATACTGACAGAAAATCTGTTTCCTGCAAACTTTTCTTCATCGTAGTGACCATGGAAAGCAAAGAATTCCATGTCCTCGATGAAAATCTGTCCGAGAGGTCTTTCCATTAGTATTCGAGCTTAATGTTGTCGACCCAAAGAGTGTTGCCGATAGTTCCCGAGAATGCTTCCTGGCACGATGCGCTGATAAGCATAATTGCATGAGTTACAGGAGTGCTTTCGTCGCCCCAGCCAACTTCTTGTATTTCAACATTCTTTCCCTTGCTGTTTATTGTGTAGAAGTTGTCCTTCAGAGGTCCAAGGTTCATGTATGGCTTGTAGTTGGGCGATTTGGTAGCGTCGCCGTAGATTACAGGGATGCGGAATCCGTTAACCCAGTCTTTTGTGGGGCTTGTAACGTGATATATGGCTGTACCTACGCGTTTTGCATAGACATTGCCTTTATCGTCTTCCCAGCGGTTCTGCAGGATGAACAGTATCTGCTGTTCGTCGTTTCCTGCGCGGCTCGACGACGACAAGGTCTTGCAAGTGGTAATTGTGCCCTTGTTCGGCATTGCCGACTTGTAATCGAGTACGACAGCCTTAGGCTTGTTTGTAAACGGCACGCCCCATCTCATCTTGCTGTACGGATTGCTTGTGCCGTCGATAGGTTCGTGGGCTTTGCCTCAATATATAGAACCCGAAACCAATACCTTTATATTAATAATGCCGATAACCTTGCATTCTGCATATTCGGTAGTAAGTTTTGCACAGTAGCCGTTGCCACGCCTTTCGGGATAAACCGTATTGCTGGTCTTTGATATGCCGGCGACTTTGGCATAAGTGTTCGACGATGCCCATATCGACTTGATGTTCAGCGCTTTGTTTTCGCGTATGGTGTCGCGCGGACCAATGGCGTATATGCGTCTGGTATTGCCGCCAATTACAAGCGATTCTTCAATGTCGCGTACAGTCCAGCTTTCGAAGTTGCCGTATTGTACGTTCTTATACGTCTGCGAGTTTGCAGATATGGCTGTTGCCATAACCAATAAAAGCATTGCGTATTTGCTGATATTTCTCATATTCTGATAATTTATTTTTTCTCGTTATCTTTTTTACAAATTTTAAGCCATATTTTGTGTACTATGCCTTTGGGAATTGCGTTGACAAGAGGCGGCCACAGCAAGTTGATGAATCCTGGAGTCTTGCAACGGCGTTTGCGGAACATGGCTTTGAGAGCTTTGTTGACTAGCAGTTGTGGTGGATATACGGCGCGGACTTTCACTCCGAACCTCATAAGTCCGTTGTACTTGGGATTAATATTGTACAATGGGGTGTCGACGGCGCCTGGGCATACTACAGTTGTATGTACGTTGTATTGCCGCATTTCGAGGTTTATTGATTTCATGAAGCTTTTCAGGTAAGCCTTGGTGGCGGCGTACATGGTTAATCCGGGGATTGTCATGGTTGCCGTTACCGACGATATGGTAAGAATGTATCCATATCTGCGTTTCTTCATTTCGTCGCCAAACATCGAGCACAGACGGGTTGGGGTATAGACGTGGAGCATTAGCATTGCGCTGGCCTTTTCAACGGTGGCATAGTTCAGTTCTTTGAAAAAGAATATGCCGGCATTGTTGATAAGGATGTCGACTTGTATGTTGTTCTGCTGGCAGAAGTCGAATAGTTCGTTTGCAGCTTCCTGCTTGGCGAGGTCCTGGTATTTGTAGGTTACCTTTACATGATATTCGTTTTGAAGCCGCTCGGCAACTGCTTTAAGCTTTTCTTCCTCATTGCTTACTATCAATAGGTTGCATCCCGATTTTGCAAGTTGGTCTGCATATTCGAGTCCCATTCCCGAACTTGCTCCGGTTATCAACGCTGTGCTGTCCTTGCGGATGTACTTATTGAAAGTTTTCATTGTCGTTCTTAATTAAAAGTAACTTTAATGTTTTGCTGTAAAATATGTTGCAGCTAAACATGCATTTTACCTTTTCA
>CADARW010000096.1 GCA_902790405.1 uncultured Bacteroidia bacterium | reverse complement strand
CGACAAGTTGTTCCCGGCAGACTTTATCGCAGAAGGTGTTGACCAGACACGCGGTTGGTTCTTCACATTGCACGCAATAGCAACAATGATTTTCGACAGCGTAGCATACAAGAACATCATTTCAAACGGTTTGGTTCTTGACAAGAACGGCAATAAGATGTCGAAGCGACTTGGCAATGCTGTAAATCCGTTCGAAACTATCGACAAATATGGTGCCGACCCGGTTCGCTGGTATATGATTACCAACGCACAGGCATGGGACAACCTCAAGTTCGACATTGCCGGAGTTGACGAGGTAAAGCGCAAATTCTTCGGAACTTTGTACAATACCTACAATTTCTTTGCAATGTACGCCAATACCGACAATTTCACATACGCAGAGCCCGATGTTCCGTTCGAGAAGCGTCCCGAACTCGACCGCTGGATTCTCAGCTTGTTGAACACTTTAGTTAAGGAAGTCGGCGAGGCTTACGAAACCTACGAAAATACAAAGGCAGGCCGTCTGATTCAGACTTTCGTGATGGACCACCTGAGCAACTGGTATGTTCGTCTCGGCAGAAAGCGCTACTGGGGCGGCGAGTACGACGAGGACAAGATTTCGGCTTATCAGACACTTTATACTTGCTTGATAACCATTGCAAAGATTGCATCTCCGATAGCACCGTTCTACATGGACAAGATGTATCGCGACCTCAACTCGATAACTGGCAAGGAAAACTACCAGTCGGTTCATCTTGCTTATTTCCCGAAGGTTAACGAGCAGATCATCGACAAGAGCCTTGAGGAAAGGATGGAAATGGCACAGACTATTTCATCTATGATTCTCGGTTTGCGCCGCAAGGTCAGCATCAAGGTTCGCCAGCCATTGCAGAAGATTATGGTTCCGTCGGTTTCGGACGACTTTGCAGAGCAAATGGCTAAGGTAGAGCAGATTATCAAGACCGAAACCAACATCAAGGAAATCCAGATTCTCGACGATTCGTCCGATTTCTTGGTAAAGAAGATTAAGGCGAACTTCAAGGTTTTGGGACCGCGTTACGGCAAGATTATGAAGCAGGTGGCAAACGCTATCGCAGAGATGTCGCAGAAGGACATTGCTTCGCTCGAACGCAACGATAGCTTTACTTTGAATGTTGAAGGACAAGAAGTTGCAATAACAACTGCCGATGTAGAAATCAACTCCGAGGACATTCCGGGATGGCTTGTCGCAAACGAAGGCAAATACACAGTTGCTCTCGACATCAACGTTACGCCCGAACTCGTTGAGGAAGGTATTGCCCGCGAATTTGTCAACCGTATTCAGAACATCCGCAAGGACAGCAACTTCGACATTACCGACCGCATCCGCGTGAAAATCAGTTCTACAGCCGAACTCGACACCGCAGTCAACCATTACCGCGACTACATCTGTGGTCAGACTTTGGCAAACTCAATCGAGATTGTTGCCAATGTTGAAAATGGTACAGAAATCGATGTCAACGATGTGAATGTAAATATTTCGGTTGTCAGGGAATAGAAATTAAGACTATAATTCAAAAAATGCCGATGAATTTCTTCTTCGGCATTTTTTTTATTCTCAAAACCTGTAAAAAGAAGATGTTTCCCAGTCTCAATTGGAAAAGCCTAGTCTTCGATTTTCCAAGCGAAATATTTCCACACCAAATCCTCAATGTTTATCTCGTCTTGCCGCAGACGTAGAATATCAAGGTCGTCGATTTTTTCGCTTAGCATTTCAGTATTGTCGAAAAGTGTGGAAATGTAGTTGTTTCCATCTCTGTTTTCTATGGCAACATCGCTGAAATGCTGCATAAAATCGCTTTGTTTTGTGTAAAAGAAGTTGTACGACACGTTTCTTACTTGTCCTTTGGTTGGGAATAATACTCCTTTCTGAACAAGGTCGTCGATGTCGCGGGCAGCGGTGTCGTGTGATACTTTGGCATTTACGCTCCAGTTCTTGACTGTAAGTTTCTGTTGCCCGTCAAGGAAAATCCTAAGCATATCCTTCTGTCTTTTGCTCATTGGGACTTCCGAATGCGTATGCCAGAAGACTGTTTTGCAAAGTATGCCGCTCAATACCGAATCGGCTGACTTTACGGCATCGACAATGCACTGAAGATACCAGATTATCCATTCGGTAATGTCGTGGTCGTTGCGTGAAACTCGTTCCAGCATCTTGTAGTATTTCTTCTTGTCGGTGCAAATTTGTCGCGATACGCTGAAGTAACGGAATTTGCTTTTGTCAATCTGCGAAAGCACCATGTCCGACAATGCGCGTGCAATTCGTCCGTTGCCATCGTCGAAAGGATGTATGCACACAAACCAGAAATGCGCAATAGCAGACTTTACCAGCGAAGGCTTTACTTCGGGATTGTTGAACCAGTCGATGAATTTTTGCATTTCGTGCGGTACCGATTCTGCGGTCGGTGCAACATAATGTACCCGTTCACGACCAAATGCTCCCGATATTACTTTCATGCCCTCGGTTCTGTATTTTCCGACATTTATTTGAGCATAGCCGCTGCGTCCGTTGGGGAATAGGGTGGAGTGCCAGCCAAAAAGCCTTTCGTCGGAAAGTGGCGTGTCGTAATGGTATATTGCATCGAGCATCATTTCGACAATTCCTTCGATGTAATGAGTCGAGTCCTTTTCGTCGGGAATGCTGATGCCAAGTTTCCTTGCAATTGACGACCTAACTTCGTCAACGTTCAAGTCAATGCCTTCTATCTCAGATGAATATATGATGTCATTTGTTATGTTTTCCAATGTGGCTTGCATCTGGGTGTCGAAGCCGATTTCCTTTAGTCTGCCCGATAAGAAGCCGATTGCCCGGTCTGCTTCGGACAGCATATCGATGACTAAATCGGCATTCCATGTAAAGTCAGTCCAGTTGTCGTATTCGTGAATGTACATTTCTATCGCATTTTTATCGCCACAAAAATAATGCTTTTGCGGTTAACTGCAAATTTTTATACGCATATTTTGCGGTTAATGAAGAAAATTAGTCCGCATATTTTGCGGTTTGTTGACCGCAAAACGTAAAGCGGCACCTTTCTATGCATTGAACGGAGTCGAAGTCGCAGGTGCAAATCTGTCAAATCTTCAAATCAATCGTAAATCGTACATCTTAAATCGTAAATAATCTTTACATTTGCGAGTAAAATTATTTTTGCAATGGAAGAAGAAAAATATATTGTCCGTTACCTTGTCATACGTTTTAGCAGCATAGGCGACATTGTGCTTACTACGCCAGTTGTCAGATGTCTGAAGCAACAAGTCGAAAATGCCGAGATACATTTCCTTACAAAGCCGGCAAATGCGGCAATCCTCGAGCCGAATCCGTATATCGACGAGGTTTATACCTTAAAGGAAACTTATGCCGAAACCATTGATGAGTTACGCGAAATACCGTTCGACTATGTAATCGACTTGCAGAAAAATCTCCGTTCCAAACGCATAATCAACAAGTTGAAGATTTTAGATTTTTCGTTTCCGAAGCTCAACTTTAAGAAGTGGCTGGCAACATCGTTCTTGAAAATCAACAAATTGCCCGACATACATATAGTAGATAGGTATATGACCTCTACACGTCTGTTTGATGTTCACAACGATGGCAAGGGGCTCGACTATTTTATTCCCGAAGCAGAGGAAGTCGATACGAAGCAGGCATTTGGTTTGGAAGCTGGTTCGTATGTAGCATACGCAATAGGAGGGCAGCATGCAACCAAGCGCATGCCCAAGGAGTTGATTTCCAGATTGTGTGGTAAGTTGAATGCCTTTGTGGTGTTGCTTGGCGGAAATTCGGACGTCGATGCTGCCGAATACATCTGTGCCGAGAATGAAAATTGCATAAATCTGTGCGGAATGTTTTCGCTGTCGCAGTCGGCATCGGTGGTAAGGCAGGCAAAGTATGTCGTTACGCACGACACAGGACTGATGCACATAGCGGCGGCCTTCAAGAAGGACATTGTTTCGATATGGGGCAACACCATTCCGCAGTTCGGCATGACGCCATACATGGCAGGAGAGAAGTCGAAGATATTCGAAGTCAAGGATTTGCGTTGCCGTCCGTGCTCCAAATTGGGCTACGAAAAGTGTCCGCGCGGGCATTTCCGTTGCATGAACGACCAGAACATTGATGAGATTGTTGAATATTGTAATAGCATTTGAATATGAAATTTCAGTACAGAACGCAGGGAACCTGCTCGGAGATGATTGAGTTTGAGATAGTTGAAGGGAAGTTGCATAATGTTCAGTTTTATGGTGGATGCCATGGCAACTTGCAGGGAATTGGCAAGTTGGTAGAGGGCATGGATGCGACGGAAGTAATTTCGAAGCTGAGTGGAATTCGTTGTGGATACAAGGATACCTCGTGTCCCGACCAGTTGAGCAAGGCGATAGGTTCGGCTTTGAAAAAAGTTCAATAAAAAACATTGATTTATAATTTTTTGTTTAAATTTGTCGTCGTAGAAATTTTGATTGATTAAAAGCCGATGGGCCTGATGGTATATAACTTGGCAAAAAAAATATGAAGAAAATTTTATTATTTGTTGTGTCATTGCTGATTGCTGCAACTGTTTTTGCACAAGCATTAGAAAAGAACTCAATTCAGAGCTTAGATCAGAGTGCAATGATAGAAAGAGGTTCCCGTGCTGCTGCTGACTGGGGAACATTTACTAATTTTACTGCTACCGATATGAATGGTGTTACTCACAACATTCAAAATTATTTGGACCATGGAAAATATGTTGTAATCGATTTCTTTTGCGCATGGTGTGGTCCGTGCTGGTCGTTGCATACTAGCGGAAAGTTGGAGCAGTTGTATAACACATACGGACAAGGAGGAACTGGAGAATTTGTTGTGTTGATGATTGAAACTGAGACATCGAATACTGCAGCTCAGATAACAGGAACTCATGTTTCTAATAGTTATTCAGGTGCTTCTCAGGGCGATTTCACTGATCATGGTACAAATCCTATTCCAATTGTTGATGCTACTTCGAATCTAGCATCAAAGGTGTCTTTGTACGAAGGATATGTTCCATCGGTGTATATGTTCTGCCCTTCGGGACGTGTTTGTGATGTACAATCAGCTGTTAAACAGGGTCCTGCAGCTGTATATAGTTTGGCAGGTACTTGTCCGGAAGAAGAAGATGCACCTTTGGTTGACATAGTTTCAGACGACCGTGTTATTGTTGGTGAATCTATTCGTATATCATCTGTTGTTACAAGTTTAAGTAATGTTATTTCATACCAGTGGTCGTTTGGCGATGGAACACCGTCTTTGGCAACGTCAACTTATGCAAACGTAACATGGAATACATTAGGTCCTCGTACTGTAACTTTGACAGTTACAAACGAGCATGGTTCGACAACTACAACAAAGGTAATAGATGTATATGATTGCTCTACAGCATCAATTGAATTCCCATTTACAGAAAACTTTGAAAATGGTGTTGGTTGCTGGGATTTCAGAAGCATGAATACATCCAATAATGACGCATTTGGTGTGCTGGAGTATGATGACGGTATGAATGGTGCTGTGTTCAATAGTTATAATAGCGCAAGCAACTACAACCAGTATATGATTTCTCCTAGACTTGACCATATCGGCGAATTAGCCTTGTCGTTCAGATATAAAAGACTATCAGATTCTGGAACAGAAACATTCTATGTAAAGTATTCTACAACTGATAACCAGACTAGTAGTTTTGTTGCGCTTGGCTCACAGATATCGGTTGGTTCTTCTGCAGGTACTAATTGGCAGACATATAATGGTACGCTTCCTGCAAATGCAAAGTACTTCATGATTAATTACAATTCGAATTATCAGTATTATTTAGTAGTTGATAATATAAATATTACAGAAACTATTCCAAACTATACTGTAACTGCTGTTGCTGACGATGCAGAACACGGAACCGTAACAGGTGCAGGTTCTTATGCATTGTTGTCGGAAGTAACATTGACTGCAACTCCTGCTGATGGATTCATTTTTGAAAAGTGGAATGATAACGATGCTACTAATCCACGTACGATTACTGTAGTTTCGGATACAGCATTAACTGCATTGTTTGTTGAAACTGCATCGGCAACATCTTATACAGTTACTTTGAATCATGATGAAAATGGTAATGTCATTGGTGGTGGAGACTTCGTCGAAGGTGCAAGCGTGCAGATAGAAGCTATTCCGAATACTGGATATCATTTTGTATCATGGAGTGATAACGACACAGTAAATCCAAGGACAATAATTGTTGATTCAGACATAAATCTAACAGCAATATTTGAAATTAATAGTTATAATATATCTGTTGTTTCTGCAAATACAAATCAGGGTACAGTTTCTGGTTCAAATACATATAATTATAATGATGTTGCTGAAATATCTGCAACTCCGGCTGAACATTACCATTTCTTGTACTGGAGTGACGGTAATGACGAAAATCCTAGGTCAATAACTGTTACAGAAGATTTGTCGTTGACAGCTTATTTTACAATTGACCAATATACAGTTACTGTAAATTCAGATAATGCTTCTCAGGGTACAGCTTCTGGTTCAGGACCATATATATATAATTCAAATGCTATTGTTTATGCTATCGCAAATCCAGGTTTTGCTTTTACCGAATGGCAGGATCACAATACCGATAATCCAAGAACAATTCATGTAGAATCGGATACAGCACTGACAGCTAGCTTCGGCGAAGCTTATCTTTTGACTGTTGCTTCTTCTGATCTTTCTATGGGTAGAGTTACTGGTGGCGGTTATTATTTGCCAGGTTCAGAAGTGCAAATTAGAGCAACTGCTAATTCTCATTATCATTTTGTTTCGTGGAACGATAGTGTAACAACTGCGACAAGAACTATAACTATGGGTGATGAAGATGTGACATATACTGCAACATTTGCACCTGACAGATATACTATTACTGTAGTGTCGGCAAATGTGGACTTTGGTACAGTAACCGGTGGCGGTGAATATGAATATCTTGAAGAAGTTGAAATCTCTGCTACACCAAACAATGGTTACCTCTTTGTAAAATGGAGCGACAACAATACTGAGGCTACAAGAACAGTTGTTGTGACAGCAAACAAGACATATAGGGCAAACTTCGCAGTCGATCCGGACTATGATAATGCTGTTGACGAAAATATGTTGAATAGCATAGCTGTTTACCCGAATCCGACAACTGGTATTGTAAATATCGAGGCAGAAGGTTTGGCAAAGGTTGTTGTTTTCGATGTAACCGGACGCGAAGTTAAGGCTCTTGGCGCACAAAACACAATCGATATTTCTGATTTGGAAGCTGGCGTTTACTTCTTCTCGATTGAGACAGCAAACGGCACAGCAATGAAGAAACTCGTTAAAGAATAAAATTCGTTTTCATATTGTCAGAGGTCGCAACATTTTTGTTGCGACCTTTTTTGTGTGTGTAACAAACAAAAAAAGCGCCTCACCGAGACGCTTCTTTTGTGACCCCTAGGCGAATCGAACGCCTATCGTAGGAACCGGAATCCCAAATTTTATCCATTAAACTAAGGGGCCGTATGCGTTTGCAAAGGTAATGCTTTTTTCGGTTGGAGGGAATTTAATGTGAAGAAAAGTTAGAAAGGCGAAAGGGCGAACGGGCTGACAGGCTTGCAGTCTAGCGGTCTTCCTGCTTTCCAGCCTTTTCAGCCAGCGAAGCTTTTCACCGCCAGTTCATACGACTTTAGTCCAAAGCCTGTTATCACACCCTTGCATTTCGCTGCAATCACATTTTCGTGTCGGAAATTCTCGCGGGCATAAACATTTGAAATATGTACCATAACTACTGGCAGGCTTATTGCTGCGACAGCATCGCGGATGGCGTAGGAACTATGCGAATATGCACCTGCATTGAGGATTATACCGTCGTAATTTTCTTCTTCGGCTTTGTGAATTTCAGCAACGATTTCGCCTTCGTGATGCGACTGGAAATAATGTATTTCGTGTTCTGGAAATTCCTTCTTCAACGATTCAAGGTATGATTCAAAATCCTCGTGTCCGTAAATTTCCGGTTCTCGACGACCTATGTTTCCAAGGTTAGGACCGTTTATGATTAATAGTTTCATCTGTTTTTATTATTTTTGCAAAGGTAAAACTTATTTGCGAAACATAGAACAACAATGAAACCGCGCGAAACAACACTCAAGGAATACGAGGCGTACATAATGCTTGAACGCTCTCTTTCGGAGAACACGCACATTTCCTATATGCAGGAACTGACCAAACTCGACCAGTACCTTGACAAAATCGGTTTTTCGGGCAATTTCACCGAGGTCGATACCGATATGCTTCGCGAATACATACGCCATATTGCATCGCAGGACATTGCTGCAACTTCGCAGTCGCACGCCATTTCGGCAATAAAATCGCTGTACAAGTTTTTACTTGTCGATGACCAGATTGATGATGACCCGACCGAACTTATTGAAACACCGAAACTTGCCCGTCATCTGCCTACAGTGCTTACTGTTGAGGAGATTGAAGCGATAATTGGTGCAATAGATGTCAGCACCGAACTTGGACATCGTAACAGGGCTATAATCGAAGTACTGTACGGCTGTGGTTTGCGCGTGTCGGAACTAGTTGGCTTGCGACTGTCCGACTTGTTTTTCGGTGAGGAATTTATCCGCGTTGTCGGCAAAGGC
>CADARW010000095.1 GCA_902790405.1 uncultured Bacteroidia bacterium | reverse complement strand
TCTCTATTTCGAAGCCGATGCCAAGGACTTCAACCGCGCAGCCGAAATAGCCGACGAGACCGTGAAAAAATTCACCTGCATCGACATACTTGTCAACAATGCAGGCATTACCGCCGACACCTTGCTTATGCGCATGACCGAAGAACAATGGGACAGCGTAATCGCCACCAACCTCAAGTCGGCTTTCAACTACACCAAGGCAGTACAGCGCATAATGCTCAAGCAGCGCGAAGGCTCTATCATCAACCTCAGTTCGGTTGTAGGATTATCGGGCAATGCGGGTCAGGCAAATTATGCCGCATCTAAGGCTGGAATCGTAGGTTTTACGAAGTCGGTTGCCAAAGAACTGGGTAGCAGAAACATACGCTGCAACGCCATAGCCCCTGGCTTCATCGAGACCGACATGACCGCCGCACTAAACGACGAGCAGAAAAAAGCCATAATTGATGCTATTCCTCTCAAACGCGCGGGACGTCCCGAAGATGTTGCCAACGCAGCACTCTTCCTTGCCTCGGATATGTCGCAATACATTTCCGGTCAGGTAATTAATGTTTGTGGTGCAATGCTGACATAATATGAAGTTCTACTTTGAATATTCCCCCTGGTTACTGATTCCGATGGCGATTGTCGCCGTCGCAATAGCGATTTTCCTTTACCACAAGGACAAGACCTTCGTAGCAATATTCATCTTCCTCACACTTGCACTTCTGCTCAACCCAATTGTAAAGCACATCACACGCGACATTCGCAAACCTATTGTCGTAATCGCTCAGGATAACTCAAAATCAATACTCTACAACAAGGATTCTGCATTTTACAAGAACGAATACAGGGAAAACATTGCAAAACTCTCCGAAGAATTGTCGGAAAAGTACGATGTCTGCCTGCTGCCATTTTCCGATGGCGTTGAAAACAGCGACAGCATAAACTTCACTGGCAGCGCGACCAACATTTCGTCCGTATTCAACGAAATATCATCGCGTTACGCCGGAGCAAACATGGGTGCGGTAATCCTCGCCACCGACGGAATCTACAACAAGGGACAGAATCCGCAATATGCACGCCCTGCCAAATATCCCGTAATGTGCATCGCAATGGGCGACACTATGCCACGCAAGGACTTGCAGATAAAGGACATAGTACACAACAGCGTCACCTTCCTCGGCAACAAGTTCCCCGTAAGAATTCTTGTTTCAGCCGACAAATGCACCGAAAAGCAGGCGCAGATAAAAATCACCAGAAAGGGCGCAAATGTCTATTCGCAGACCATCGACCTGCCCGAAAACGGTACCACTAGGAGCGTCGAAGTGGAACTTACCGCCGACCTCATCGGATTGCAACAATACAAAGTTTCTTTGCAGCATCTCGACAACGAAACAAGCTACGAGAACAACGATGCCGAATTCTACATCGAGGTCATCGACAAGCGAAGCAAGATTCTGATTCTCGCCGACGCCCCCCACCCCGATGTCGGTGCTATAAGGGCAGCCCTGAAAAGCAACCCCGACCTCGAAGTCGAAGCAAAGTACATGTACGAAAGCAACATAACTGCAAAGGGCTACGACCTTGTGATAACCCACCAGTTGCCATCGGTGAAGAACAAGGCGCAGGGCATTTTTGCCGAAATTGAGAAATTCGCAATTCCGCAGATTATAATCCTCGGAACCAACACTTCGTACGGTGATTTCGACAAGCTTGGCACCGACCTCAAGACAAACGCCAATTTCAATGCATTCGACGATGCTGTTCCTGCACTAAATTCGGCATTCAACTCGTTCTCGATAGAATCGCCCGAGTTCCTGCAACAGCTTCCGCCGCTGAAAGTGCCATACTGCTCGCCAAAGATTTCGGGAGAATCGAAAGTTCTGCTCTACCAGACAATCAACGGAATAAAGACCGACAAGCCGCTGGTTTTCTTCACCGACAGGGACAACCGCAAATGCTGTTTCGTAATGGGCGAAGGACTGTGGCGCTGGAGAATTTATGACTATAAGCAGTCGTCGAGCAACGAGAATTTCAACACGCTGATAAACAAGATTGTGCGTTTCACAATCACCAAGCAGCAGAAGAACAAACTGAGTGTAGAGGCAAAGCGACTTTACACCGACAACGAGAACATCATTATCACCGCCGAATTCTACAACGACGCCTACGAGCTTGTCCCCGACCTTGAAATCGAAGCCACGCTCAAGGACAGCGCCGACAACGAGTTCAAGTACATAATGGAGCCCAACGGCAATGCCTACCGCATCGACCTCGGACGGCTTGCAAAAGGCTCGTACACCTGCAAGTTCGCCACCGAATTCGACGGAAACAAATACGAAACCAACATAGCCATAATGGTTAGGAATATGTACCTTGAAGCCCAAAACCTCACGGCAAACCACAATGTGCTTTTCGCCATTGCTGGTGCAAACGGAGGCAAGGTATATTATCCAACCGAAATGTCGAAGATAAAGGACGACCTCTCGTTGAACCCTGACATCCAGAATGTTGCATACGAAAAGGAATCGTTGTCGTCGATAATGGATTTCTGGTATCTGTTCATCTGCATACTGCTGTTCGCAACGGCAGAATGGTTCTTAAGAAAATTCTGGGGAGGGTATTAAAATTATGAGTATGAACTTTTTCAACTTCCATACGCACAACACATCGGAAACTTCGGGCATAATAAGCCTGAGCGAATACGCCAACTTTACCGAAGGCAAAAAGTATTCGATCGGACTTCACCCGTGGTACTGCGACAAAAACTCCATCCACAAGATGGCTGAAATCGCAAAGGCAGCCGAAAATCCACAGGTGGTAGCCATCGGCGAAACAGGCTTCGACAAGAAGTCGGGACTTGACCTTGCAGGACAGACCGAAATTTTTGAAGCCCATGTGGCATTGTCGGAAAAACTGCAGAAACCGCTAATTATACATTGCGTAAAGCAATTCCAGCACCTAATTGTCGAAAAGAAGAAATTGCAGCCCACTATGCCGTGGATTTTGCACGGATTCTGCGGAAAACTGTCGCAGGTAAGCCCTCTAATCGACAGCGGAATCTACTTTTCAATATCGCACTCGCTGCTGTCGAAGGACAAGAAGTCATCAAAATTCTTCTCGTTTGTGCCAAGCGAGCGGCTGTTCTTCGAAACCGACGACGGCAATTTTCCAGTGGAGAATGTCTATAAGTCGGCAACCCGCTGGATGAACATTTCGCTCGAAGAACTCTGCGAAATTATTGACAAGAACCTGAAAACCATCAACCTATGAGCTGGCAAGAACGCACAGAACTGCTTTTGGGCGACGAAAAGATGAAAAAACTGCGCTCGGCGAAGGTGCTTGTCTGCGGACTTGGCGGTGTGGGCGGTGCAGCAGCCGAACAGCTTGTCCGTGCTGGCATACAGAACCTTACAATCGTCGATGCCGACTGCGTTTCCGAAACCAACATCAACCGTCAACTCATTGCCACTCACGAAAATATCGGCAAACCCAAGGCTGAAGAATTCGCTAAGCGATTCCGTGCCATCAATCCCGACATAAACCTAACTGTGATAGGCGAATATCTCCGTGACGAGTTCTTGGAATCAACCTTAAAAGACGGCAACTGGGACTTTGTTGTTGATGCCATCGACACGCTTTCGCCCAAAATGCATCTTATGCGAATTTGCCACCAGAACGGCATTCCGTCGGTAAGCTGTATGGGCTCGGGCGGAAAACGCAATCCGCAGTTAATCCAAATTGCCGACATATCAAAGACTTACAACTGCCGTCTTGCACTGATGCTCCGCAAACGACTGCACCGATTAGGTATATATAAAGGTATAACAGTTGTCTTTTCGCCCGAACTGGTCGATAAAAGTGCGATTGTGGAGGAAGAAAGCGTCAACAAGAAGTCGAATGTGGGTACAATCAGCTATATTCCAGTGGTTTTCGGCTGTATGTGTGCGTATGCGTGCGTTGAGTATCTGACGAAACAAACTAACGAATAAAATATGGCACTCACTGACAAGACAAACAAATCCATTCTTTACGTTTCGTACGACGGAATGACCGACAGTCTTGGTCAGTCGCAGGTAATTCCTTATCTGACAGTGCTTTCCAAAAACGGCTACGACATTCACATACTCTCTGCCGAAAAGCCCGAAGCCTACGCAAAGCGCAAGGATTTCATAGGCAAACTTCTGTCCGACAACAATATACAATGGCATCCCATTCCATACACTAAGAAACCGCCAATAGTTTCCACTGTGAAGGATGTCTTCCGCATGAAAAAGGAAGCACGCCGTCTGCACAAGCAGTACAATTTTAGCATAATACATTGTCGCTCATACATTTCGGCATTCGTTGGCGTTTACATGAAACGTAAGTTCGGCACCAAGTTCATCTTCGATATGCGCGGTTTCTACGCCGACGAGCGCGTTGACGGAAAGCTCTGGAACCGCAGCAATCCGATTTACAACGCCGTTTACAAGTATTTCAAGCGCAAGGAACGGCTTTTCTTCACACAGGCCGACCACACCATAAGCCTCACCTACGCAGGCCGCGACATAATACACACTTTTGCCGGCTTGGAAAACATACCTATAGAAGTCATCCCCTGCTGTGCCGACACCGAACTATTTGACTACCACAAAATTGACACAGCAAAAGTTGAACAGCAACGCAAGGAACTCGGAATTGCCGAAAATGAATTTGTCGTTACCTACCTCGGCTCAATCGGCACCTGGTACATGGCAGAGGAAATGATGCATTTTTTCAAGTTGCTGAAAACGAGCAAGCCCAATGCAAAATTCCTTTTCATTTCGCGCGACAATCCGCAGATAATACACTCGCTCTGCGACAAGTACGGCATCAGCCATAGCGATGCGATTGTACACCCCGCCGACCGCGAAAATGTACCGACAATGATTGCCGTTGGAAATGTGTCGCTGTTTTTCATAAAGCCAGTTTTCTCGAAGAAAGCCTCATCGCCTACCAAACTTGCCGAATTGCTGGGCATGGGAATGCCCGTAATATGTAACGGTGATGTCGGCGACCTGGACAAGTTCATGCACGACACTCCTTTCGGACTGATTACCACAAAGTTTGACGAAGACTCGCTGAAAGAACTCGTTTCGCAAATTGACACACTCCAGAACCTAGACCGCGAATACCTGCGCAAAATCTCGCTTGATTTATTCTCGCTAAAAATCGGTGCAGAACGGTATTTGAAAGTGTATGAAGGGCTGAAAGGCTAAAAGGCTGACAGGCTGGAAGGCGAAAAGCCAATTTCAAACAACTTCAAACAACATTAAACCATTTCAAACAACCTCAAACAATTTCAAACCACTTCAAACAATCTAAAATCGTACCTCGTAAATCAAAAATCGTAAATTATTCTTATTTTTGCATCAAATTTACTCATCGTGACCAAACGGCTTCTGCTCATAGTACACCACAGGCCTAACCGCTCTCCCGGACAACGTTTCCGAATCGAACAGTTTTTGCCACGCCTCGAAAAAGCAGGCTACGAAATCACATTCTCCAACATCATCAGCGAAAAGGACGACAAGACCTTCTACTCGCACGGACATTATTTCGGAAAACTTATGTTCGTGATAAAGAGCTTCTTCCATAGGATGAGAGATGTGCGTAGAGCAAAAAACTATGACCTTGTGTTTGTTTATCGCGAGGCGTATATGCTTGGTACGACAATCTTCGAACGCAAAATTGCAAAGAGCGGAGTACCAATGATTTTCGACTTTGACGACTCCATCTGGCTAAACGACACCAGCGAAGGCAACCAGAACCTCGCTTGGATGAAACACACCGAGAAAACCGATGATATTTGCAAAATTGCCACATTGGTAAGCGTTGGCAACCAATATCTTGCCGATTATGCGAAGCAATTCAACGACAATATTTTCATACTGCCGACGGTAATAAACACCAACTACCACAAGCCAACCGAGAAAAAGCCTCACAACGGCATTTGCATAGGCTGGACCGGTACGCAAACCACACTCAAGCACTACGAAACAGCTTTTTCGGTACTAAAACGCATAAAAGAAAAATATGGGGACAAGGTGTATTTCAAAGTGATAACAAACACCACCAATTGGCAAAGTGAAATTCCCGACACACATATATTACAATGGTCGGCAGAAAACGAAATCGAGGAGCTTTGCGAGTTCGACATAGGCATTATGCCCCTACCCGATGACAAATGGAGCCGAGGAAAGTGCGGTTTCAAAGGACTGCAATGCATGGCTCTGGAACTGCCGGTTGTTATGTCGCCAGTTGGTGTAAACAAAGAAATTATCGACGAAGGCAAGAACGGCTTCCTCGCCTCCACCGACGACGAGTGGGTGAAAAAATTGTCGGCACTCATTGATTCAGAACAACTTCGCCGCGAAATTGGCAAGAACGCCAGACAAACCGTCGAGGAACGCTTTTCGGTTACCGCCTGGGAAGACAAGGTGGTGGAAACTTTCGATGGACTGATAAAATAATCATTACGAAATTTTTCGCAACGAAAATATTCGTAATCACAAACTACTGATTTATAAGCAACAGCAAAGATAAACACAAATATTTTGTGTATTATAGTTTATTTCAATGCAAGATATTTCCAAAACATTTAACAACAAAACAACATTTTCCATCGTTAATAATTTCTAACTTTGCAAAAAATACGACAAGATGTCACTTATAGAGGAATGGATTGATGTTGTTTCTTCCATATTATTTTATCTATTTGTTCTTTGATTACTTTGGATGCCAAGACCTTGATATATTCTTTGACGCTTGGGTTGTTGCTCAAAAATTCATCCATTGATATATGATGCTGTGAATCCTTCCACTTCTGATATTGCCTTGCCCTTTCTTGTGCCTTGGATTTCATCAGATTTTTGGACTGCTCTGTATGCCTATGACCATAGAAGGGATTGTTAGTACCGCTTACGTCTTTCCTTGGTCGTTTCTGCTGATTAACATTTATTTTATTACCCATACTTTTAAGTTATTCGATATAATTATATAATAATGTATGACTTGGTATGACATGAAGTCATATATTTATAAATATACATTGAAACTGAAAAATGATGTTCCAAAATTTGGAAATCTAAAATTTTTTGTATATATTTGCAAAAATCCAATGCTTTTTTTGGTTGATAGGGTTTCTATCGAGCGGTTTAATCTTTCCCTATCAACCCTTCATTGAAAAACCGCTCGGTAACTAAACTAATATGATTAAATCGTACTAATTATGGTAAAGTACACAAACGAAGAACTGCTAGATGTGCTGCCACCTAGCCTAAGAGAATCTAAGGAACTGACAACGAAACAAAAAGTCGTACTTGGTCAGTTAATTATTTACAACGGTCTAAAGGTCGTTAAGAAAGACGGCTATTTCTACCGCTCCAATAAAGACTTGTGCAATGATTGTGACATCCAAGAAAAAACACTTATTGCAGCCGTTAATAAACTTGTTATGTTGGGGTTTATTGAAAGAAATAGTGGGTCAAGAAAAGATGGTGCTTCACTGTACCGCATAAATCAAAAGTTGTTAGTCGATTACTGTAGAATGCAAGTAGATGATAACTGTAAGACAGAGATAGAAGATTACAGTAATGACTACAGCAAACGAATCGTTGAAATGACCAATAGAATCAAGAAACTTGAGATTACTGTAAAAATGTTAGTAGATAAGATTGCAGTATTAGAGACGGCAAATTGCAGTACAGAAACAGATACAGATTTAGAAATAGAAAAAAAAATAGAATCAAGTAATATTAATAATGATAAACAAGTTGAATCAGCATCCCTCGAACAAATAATGCAATGCTCTGCCGATGATGATGATGAAGAACAATATCAGCAGTGGCTTCAACTGTTAGAACCTTACATCTGTGAAGTGACTGAGGCTAAATCATTGGTGCAACTAAACGACATCAAGTCTAAGATGGAACAAGTTGTAAGCAACTATTTAGACCTACACAACACTAGTTCAACAGTAATGGATAAAATAGAAAAACATGTGCTACCAATTCTTAACAAGAAACTACGCTCGCTGCGAAGCAACCTCAAACCAACAGAAATGGACGTTGCAGAGTATGTTCGTCAACGCAATGCTTGATTGCTTATCAATTCGTACAAAATTTTTCCAGCCAATTTTTTCAGAACCGTTTGATGACTATATGACTTGCTCAATTCATATTTGGGCATCAGTGGACATAGCATTACAAAGGTAGCCTACTCGACCACCTTTCCTGTGTTTATCTCAGTGTCTTTAAAACTCGATTCCAATTGCTTGGCACTCTGCTGTGGACTAATTTTAATATACTTGAAGAAATTTGCCTCAGTTGTATGTCCTGAAATATCCATGATAACCTTGGTTGGTATCTTTCGTAGATACATATTGGTACAGAATGTACGCCTTGCCGTATGATTGGTTATGAACTTATACTTAGGCTCAATGATAGTGACTTCTTCTCCACCTCTAATCCTATGCAAAACAGTTGGAGCATCTATTTGAGCAAGTTCACCACATTTCTGTATTTGAACAATAGTCTTGGACTTGTCAAGGCTCTTTGGCAACTTTCCATTATACTTCTTAATAATCTTTCGTACCATTGGATGAATAGGTATCGCAACTTCTTTCAATGTCTTGTGAGTAGTCAAAGTGATTCTATCCTCTGTTATCAATGAACGTGAGAAATCATGCCAATCACCAAATCTTAATCCAGTCCAACATGCCACGATAAATAAATCCCTTGTTTGTTCTATATTGCTCTTAGGGTCTATCTGCTTTTTAATCTTTTCATCTGAGAAATCAATTTGATATATTCTCAATATCTCTTCTTCTGTAAGATAAATGTTATCCACCTCATGAGTTGCAGTAGGGTATTTATGGAAAGACTTATCTGTAATAAAACCTTCCGCTTCTGCATCTGACAGCCATACCTTCATTATACTGTACTGACTCGCTATGGTATTGGCTGAATATCCTTTGTCATTCATCCATGCTGTGAGACTCTCTGCAAGACGCTTGTCAAATAGTTCCCAAACAATACGCTTATGATTCTCTTGGCAATATAACTGCAATCGACTAAGGGCATTATTATGGTTATATATAGTTCCACTACTAAGTTTACGTCTTGTCTTGTTATTGACCATTGATGCCTTACGTACAATATAGTCCTTTATAAACTCTTCCGCATTTTTACGGACTACAGCCTCTCTTCCTCGAATCCTATCACTCATATACTTCACAAAAGTCTCTTTGGTGAAGGGTATGGCATCTTGCATGAGATTTGTCTCGCTAACAAGATTGGCATAATCCTTGCAAAAGCCAAGAATTCTTCTGAGTTCTTTATTTATTCGTATGTTCTCTTTCTTTTGCACGGCAGAGAAATTGCCATCTTCTCTTGCCCTCTCACCGACTTCACTTCTTGACTTCTTTATCCAAAAGCATGGTTCGATACGCAAACGAGTATATACCCTTGCACGTTCATTATTAATCGTAGTAGTAAGCCATATCTGACTTTTCTCGTCATACTCACCATCTACAACTTTGTCACCTTTTGACTTGTTGACCAAATTGAAGTTCACTCTCATTATGAACTTGTTCCCAACACTAATTTCGTTTTCAATCATCTTTATATT
>CADARW010000094.1 GCA_902790405.1 uncultured Bacteroidia bacterium | reverse complement strand
ACCACGATGGAGACAAACTTGTTCTGCACTATGTTTTTTACATTGTCGGTTACCGCCTTGCAATTCTTGATGTCGGTAATCTTGTCAAAATGCAGTCCTGTCCTTATGTTGAAGCGGTTCATCATCGAACGCAACATGTCTTCTTCGTAAAGGTTCTTGCCGCCTTCCTCGTCGTCGTTTTTCCACAGGTCGGGGTAGAGCTTGTTGATTTCCGAGGGCATAAGTCCCGAAAAAATTGAGTTGCGCGAGTATTGCGTCGAGGTGGGCAAGATTGAGTAGAACATATCTTCCTCGGCGGTGGTGTAGAACTGGCTCAGAATAGGCTCAATAACTTTCCACTGGTCGAAGCGCAGGTTGTCGATGAGCAGGAAAAGCACGGTTTTGCCTTCGTTGAGCAACGGAAAGACTTTTTCGCGCAGTAGGTTGGGCGAGAGCAGGGGCTTGTCGTCGCAGTCGGGACGGAACCATTTGGTGTAGTTGCGCTTGATGTACTTGGAGAAACTGTTGTTTGCCTCGTCCATCTGCATTCTGAACACCTCGTCCATAGTGCTGTCCTTCGATTCCATGAGTTGCATCTCCCAGTATACCAGCTTTCTGTAAACTTCGCACCATTCCTTGTGGTTGGAGACTTCATTGATTTTCATGCCAAGCTTGCCGAATTCCATCTGGTACGACGAAGTTGTCTTTTCGGTGATTAGACGTTGCTTGTCGATGTTTTTCTTTATGGTAAGCAGTATCTGGTTGGGGTTCACTGGCTTGATGAGGTAGTCGGTGATCTTTGAGCCGATAGCTTCGTCCATGATGTCCTCTTCCTCGCTTTTTGTAATCATTATTATAGGTGTGTGCGGAAGTATGTCCTTTATTTGCGAAAGTGTTTCCAGTCCGCTAAGTCCGGGCATATTTTCGTCTAGGAAGATTATGTCGTAGTCGTTTTTGCGTGAAAGTTCAATTGCGTCGGTGCCGTTAGTGGCGGTATCGACTGCATATCCCTTTCCTTCGAGGAAAATAATGTGCGGTTTCAGGAGGTCTATCTCGTCGTCGGTCCAAAGGATTCGTATCTGTTTCATAGTGTTATTCGGTTAAAAATTATTGCAATATTGGTTATGATTGCGATTGTGCAAAGATAGTAAATTATAGTTAAAACGGCGTGTGCGTATTGTTATTGCATGGTAGTGATAAATTTTGGCAATTATGTAGGACTTGCCACATAATCATTTAAAATATAAAAGGCGGAACAATCCCCCTTTATGAGTCTGCTTCTATGGTCCTGTCTTACAAATTCCACCAATCATTGAGCAGCTATATCTTTATATAACTGTATTTCCGTTGCAAAAAAGCTAAACGCTTGAACTCATTAAACAGGATAAGTGCTTCTCATAAACAGCACTTTCATTGTATATTTGCTGTCTATAAACAGCACTAATTTAATTTTATGCTTTTTATAATCAGCATTTTTATAAAAATATGCTTGTTATAAACGGCAAATTTATTATATTTGCGGCAGAAAAATTATTGCGTATGGAAGCACTATTTGTAAAGCAGGACAGGATGTTAGCCAATACATCAACGGCGATAGTCAGGAAACTAATGGACGAAATAAACTGGGATGCAAGGCTAATCTCCATTCAGGGGCCGAGAGGCGTCGGCAAGACTACGCTTATGAAGCAGTACATAAAGAAGAATTATCCAGCATATACGCGGGAGGCATTGTACTGCTCGCTTGATTCTGTGTATTTCTCGTCGCACTCTCTGTTGCAACTGGCCGAAACCTTCTGCATCAATGGTGGCAAGAGGCTTTTCCTCGACGAAGTTCATAAGTACCCTAACTGGAGCAGGGAGATAAAGGAGATATACGACACATATCCCGAAATAAAGGTAGTCTTCAGTGGCTCGTCGCTGTTGCAGTTGCTGAATGGCGACGCCGACTTGTCGAGACGGTGCATACCATATACAATGCAGGGACTTTCGTTCCGGGAATTCCTGCTGTTTTACAAAAAAATAAAAATTCCTGTATGTCCGCTCGAGGATTTGCTGAAAAATCCAGCTGACCTTTGCCATGAGGTGAACCAAAAATGTCTGCCTGTACCCAATTTCAAGGAGTATCTGAAGGTTGGGTACTATCCGTTCTATATGGACAACAAACGCGACTATCACACCTCTGTCGAGCAGGTTGTGAATATGGTGCTTGAAGTGGAAATGCCCGAACTTTGCAGGGTTGACATTGGCAATGTGCGGAAACTCAAAGCATTGATGGAAGTTCTGTCGTCAACTGTGCCTTTCACTGTCGATGCTACGAAGTTGGCAAAATTGATAGGTATAAATAGGAATACTGTAGTCGAGTACCTATATCATCTTGGCAGGTCTAAGATGCTGAACCTGTTGTTTTCCGACCTTACCAGCGTGAAGAAGATGCAGAAGCCCGACAAGATATATCTCGAAAACAGCAATATGCTATATGCTTTGTCTTCGCGGCCTGTTGACATCGGAACAGCGCGGGAAACCTACGCGGTGAACCAGCTTTCGTTTGCCCACAAGGTTGAATACGGCAAAAAGAATGGTGATTTCAAGGTTGATGGCAATTTGGTTTTCGAGGTCGGCGGTTCGGGCAAAAACTACGACCAAATACCCGACATTCCCAATTCCTACATTCTTGCCGATGACATTGAAACACCATATAAAAATAAATTGCCGTTGTGGGCGATTGGATTTGGGTATTAGTGTGGATGTTTTGTGTAAGATGTCGATTTTCATGATAAAACTATAGCCTTTTACAGAATCTCACAATTTGAAAGAGAGTATGTTGTTAAGATTATGATTTAATTGGCTGATAGATAGGTGTTTGCTGAAATTTTGCAACATCTGCCCCATCTAAAAGTGCTGCTCATAAACAGCACTTTTGCGTTTAAAATGCTGTCTATGGACAGCATAAATAATATGCGATAAGTATTGTGCTGATTTTCATGCAAAATGCAAAAAAGTTTGGTAAATGTCGATTATGCGATGCCAATATGTTCGGCAAAGGATTCGAAAGATATGAAGCGTTTTTTGTAAGAAAAAGAATGCTTGAGAAGTCAATTTTTCTTTGAAAAAAGGAACTTTTTTACGAAAAGTTTGAGTCTGAGCGTTAACGTGCTTATTTGCCTCCCCTCGGATCCACATCCGTGCTCAGATATTTTTCCGTAATAGTGTAGTTGCGTTCGTTTTCGTACTCTTCTCCGTCAAATTCTCCGCGCTGTATGCAGTTTATGGATTTCGTGTTATGATCGATTGCGTAAGAGTAGTTTATCTTGTATGTACTCACGCCTTCGCCGCTATAATCAACGAATTCTGAGTAGATAAGAAGTTTGTTTTTTTTGTCTCTTTTCTCCTTGTTCCATTTTTTTATAGAGTCGAAATCGTACATCCATGCGAATTCTCTTACCAGAATGTCGTTTTTGCTGTCGGCGTATGCACGCATCGAGGCAATTGACTTGGTGTCAAGATTTTTTGGCGCTTTGTCGGTGTCGAGTATAAAACCGATATCATTGCCTGAGAACTGGTCGTAGAAGCTGATGCCTTCTTTGAAAATCATGTCCGTTTTTTGTGAAGCAATGCCGTAGTACACCTCTTTGCACTGTACCGAATCAATCTTTTCACCATTATAGTGAATCTTGAACATGCGAATGTATGATTCGTAGTCGAACTGTCCTGTTATGCAGCCGTATTCTATTATTCGACCTTGTGCATCGTATCTACAATATTCGCCTAGAGTTTCCTCTTCGTCACCTTCAAATTTTGCAGTTATCAAAATCGGCTTCGACATGTATAAATACTTGCCGCTTGTGTTGTCGGCATCGTATAGCGATTGTGCCGATAGATTGTTGATTGCACCATAACTCAAAATTATTGCAAGTGCTGAAATAATGAGGGATAATACCTTTGTTTTCATTGTTATAATGGTTTAAAAGAATTGCTTAGACAACTATTTGTTGTAGTTTGCGTTGTAGAACTCCATGTATGAATTCAGGTTGCGGCTTTCGGTAAGCAACTTGAAGTTCTCGGCTGAAATTACGAATATCTTGTAGTCTACATTTCTGAGTTTGTTGAACACGTCCTCGCTATTGGCAATCATCTTCGAGTAGTTGACCGACTGGCGCATGTTGCGGAATGGGCGCACCGTTATCATCGAGTAGTTGCTGTTGAAAGTGCTAGTAACCACGTTGAAGGTACGCATGTTGAAGTTGAAGATGTTGAAGTTGCGGATTTCAAATGCAAGACGCTTGTCGTCGACCTGCTCCGCCTTGAAATAAACGACATAGTAGTGTTCTGCCATCTCGTCAAATTTGTATTCGGCTTCGACAATTTCTTCACTGTATGGGCTTTTGCCGTCTTCCGACTGTTGTTGCTTTACTACTTCGGGACGCGACTTGAGGTCGGCAATAAGAGCGTCGATGTCGCCGGTGCCAAAATAGGCGAGAAGGTTTTCGGCAGCTTGCTTAAGTTCGTGTTTCGGATGTCGGTCGATGAAGTCGAGCAATGCCATTTTGAACTGGGTAGTGTCGGCGTTGCGTGCAGTACACAGCGTGTTTAGGAAGTCGAAATTTGGAACTAAGTCGCTGTCGCTGTTTTCGTTAATAAAATTAGTGGCATTTCGCTGAACTGTGCTCCATTCTCCGCGCATAAATGCATCGTAGGTGTTGGCATATAGTTGTTCGTCGCGCTTGCGAATTTCTTCCTGCTCCTTCACGAAATTTGGATTCTGCAGCAACCGCGCGTAGTTTGTGTTGCCGTACTTGCTAATTATCAAGTTCTTGTACTTTTCAGCTTGAGGTATGTCCTTGATAAGGGTGTTGAGAATGTACAGGTCGTAGTACGACAGCAACTGGTAATCAGAATTAGGATAACGCTTGTTCAGATCCTCATAGCTGTTGATTGCTTTTGGATAGTCGCCGAACTTTTCCTTGTAAATCTTGCTGGCGTTGTACAATGCGTTTTCGATTCGCTTGTGCGATTCCTGCATTGCTGAGTCGGTAAGAGGCAAGTTCTGCAGGTAGTATTCGCGGCTCTTGGGGTCTTCGTTCTTAGGTCTTGCATCGGCAACAACGCTGTCGGAAGCCTCGCTATCGTCGCCACTGTCGAACGATACGACGGTCTTGTCGCGACGGCGCCAATGGTCTTCGTTCTTGCGGTTGCCCCATTTCTTCTGGAACTCGTTCTTTCCGTAGCTCAATTGGGCTGGATTGTAGAAGTACCATTTGCCGGTCGAACTGCCGACATTGTTGGTTTCGCCGCGTCGCTGGTCGAAAAGGTAAGAGTTCATCGATTCCTGCTGTGCCAGTTCGCGTTCGAGGCGTTCCTGTTCTACGACCTTGGCAATAAGTCCGTCGATGAGTTTGTTGCGTTCCTTGTCGCTCATCTTGGCTATTTTCTGGACGCTGTCTTCAAATTCGATTACGTCGGTGAAAGTTACAAGTTCCGAAAGGTTCTTTGTGAGTGTTTGTATTTCCTTGAAATTGTCGTAGTCCTCGGTTATATTTTGCATGCATGTGTCGTAGTATACGTAGGCATTCTTGTATTCGAGCTTTGCAAAATATAATTCACCGAGTTTTAAGCACGACAAGGCTTTCTGGTAGTTGTTGTCGACGCTTACCGCTGACGATTGTTTGTAGTGCTCTATTGCATCGCTTTCCTTGCCGGTGCGAAGTTCTACTTCGGCGATGGCGTAATATATCTGGTCGCGGTACTCCTTGTTTTTCTCGTCCTTGAGCATCTTGTTCAACAACTTGAAGATTTCCTTGTTGCTTCCCTTGCCGCCGCTATAGCATTTGGCCATGTTTATGCGGGCGTTGAACTCCATCTCGTAGTTACTGTTGCGTTTTGCAGCCTCCTCGTAGTACTTGTAGGCGTCCTTAAGGTTGTTTTCCTTTTCCTTTAGCTGGGCGAGAATATATATGTATCTTATTTTGTCCTTGCGTTTCTTGGTTTTTTCGACAGCAAGTTTCAGCTTTTCGGCCGCTTCCTCGCGGTTATTCTGCTTAAGGTAGTAGTCGGCCCATACGGCAGCGTAGAAACCTGCATTTTTCTTGGTAATCTTTTTGTCGGCTTCTATCTTGTCGAGAGTTTCCTTCGCCTCCTTGAATTTTTTGTCCTCGCAGAATGTTCGTACAAGATACATTGCAATCTCTGGTTGAATCTTCGAGTTCGGATATTGGCGAAGTGCAAATTCAAGGTTCTGGCGGGCTTGCATATAGTCGCGCTTAATGAAATAAGCCTTACCCATGAGCATGTAGCAGTGGTCGACCCACTTGTTGAACTCGTTTTGTGCCATGAATTCCTTTTCCTTGGGAGACATTGCTTTGCCTGTCGGTTTCGGTTTCTTGGTAATCGAGTGCAACTTTATACCTTTAGCCGACTTCTGGATTGCCTTTTCCATTTCACCATTTGCAACGCTGGCATTCTCTTCCTTGCTGTCGGTGAATACACTGAGAATCAGTGCATAATTGTCGCTGTTCTGGTCGTTTATCTTGGTAATGCCTTTCTTGTACGATTCGCGTCCGTTGAAATATATGTTGTATTTCAGCGTGGTATTGTGGTAGAAACGGCTCATCGGCGTGTTCTTTTCTGTTGAACATGCTGCAACAATTGCAATTAGGGCAATGGCTATTAATATTTTTACAAGTCGTTTCATTCCAGCAATTAGGTTTTATTCCACTGTTACGGATTTTGCAAGGTTACGTGGCTGATCGACGTTGCAACCTCTCATTACAGCTATGTAGTATGCAATAAGTTGCAATGGAACTACTGTCAGCAATGGTGCTAGTGCAAAGTCGGAGTAGGGTACCTCGATAACGTAGTCGGCAAGTTCCTTGATAGTTGTGTCGCCTTCGGTGACGATGGCGATAACTACGCCCTTGCGAGCCTTTACTTCCTGAATGTTCGATACAATCTTATCGTACGATTTGTCCTTGGTAGCCAATACGATGACTGGCATTTTCTCGTCGATTAGGGCGATAGGTCCATGTTTCATTTCGGCCGACGGATAGCCTTCGGCATGTATGTACGAAATTTCCTTCAGTTTCAGTGCACCTTCGAGAGCGACAGGGTAGAGGTAGCCGCGACCAAGATAGATGCTATTGGTTGCATCCTTTATCTTTTCGGCAATTTGCTTTATGCTTTCGCTCTTTTCGAGTATTTGCTCTACCTTCTGTGGAATTGCGTACAGTTCGTCAACCAAGTCGGTAAATTCCTGTTCGGTAAGTCCCTTGTTGGCAAGGCCTACCTGCATAGCCATCATGGTCAGCACGGTAATCTGTGTGGTGAATGCTTTGGTCGATGCGACACCAATTTCCGGTCCTGCGTGAGTGTAAACTCCGGCTACTGTTTCGCGCGGTATGCTAGAACCGACGACGTTGCAAATGCCGAGCACTATTGCTCCTCTTTCTTTTGCAAGCTGTATAGCAGCCAAGGTATCTGCTGTTTCTCCGCTCTGGCTAATTGCAATTACAATGTCGCCTTTGTTTATAATCGGGTTTCTGTATCTGAATTCCGATGCATATTCCACTTCGGTAGGTATGCGGGCGAATTCTTCGAACAGGTATTCGCCGACAAGTCCGGCGTGCCAGCTTGTTCCGCAAGCAACGATGATAATTCTTTTTGCTTCCTTAAGCTCGTTCATTACGGTATGCAGACCGCCGAGTGTAAGGTTCTTGGTGTCGAGGCTCAGACGACCGCGATAGGTGTCGGCAATAGCGCGTGGCTGCTCGTATATTTCCTTGAGCATGTAGTGGTCGAAGCCGTTCTTCTCTATTTCGTCGAGACGGAGGTCAACCTGCTGTATGTCGATTTTGGCCTTGCGGTCTTTTAGGTTCACAAGGTTAAAGCCCGTTTTGCTTATTGTTGCGACATCGAGGTCGTTGAGATATATTACCGAGTTGGTATATTCTATAATAGGTGAAGCGTCGGATGCAATAAAATATTCTCCGTTGCCTATTCCGATGACGATAGGGCTACCCTTGCGGGCAACAGTAATGGTTTCGGGGTCTTCGGAACTCATGACAACGATTCCGTATGCGCCTTCTACAAGTTGTAGTGCAGCGCGA
The DNA here is from genome assembly GCA_902790405.1 of uncultured Bacteroidia bacterium. GTDB lineage: Bacteria > Bacteroidota > Bacteroidia > Bacteroidales > ML635J-15 > Bact-19. Next base: position 985 of record CADARW010000094.1, on the reverse strand, counting down.
ACAGCATCGTCTGGCGTAAAGTTTTCATCCTTTTCGTGGCTTTCTGTGTATATGTACTCAATGAAATTGACAAGTACTTCCGAGTCTGTTTCGCCCTTAAATGTGTATCCTTTCCCCTCAAGAGTTTCTTTTAGTTTGGCATAGTTTTCGATAATGCCATTGTGTATCAGTATGAACTTGCCGTTCATTGATACGTGGGGATGGGCGTTTATGTCGTTTGGTTCTCCATGAGTGGCCCATCTGGTATGTCCGATGCCAATATTTCCTTTTGTGTCTTTGTCGGTTACGTGTGCTTCGAGGTCGCTAACCTTGCCATGGCACTTGTACACGTTGAACTTGCTTCCGTTGTATATTGCTATTCCGGCAGAGTCGTAGCCTCTGTATTCCAAACGTTTTAGACCTTTTATGAGAACGTCGTATGCGTCTCTGTTGCCAATGTATCCTACAATTCCGCACATATGCTAATATTTTGAGTAATATACAATTATCTTGATTTTGTTAGTGTTGTGACTTCCTCCGTACAATAGGGCTCTATAAGGAACTATACGGTTGTCGTTGGCAACCATGTATATTCCATTGTCCGACTCTCCTTTGAACAGATTCTGCAGATGCAGAGGAATGTTGAAGGTGTATGAGTTGTCGGTTGCGTCGAACGAGCCTCCGAAGTATTTGCTGTTCGATTTGTAGTCCTCGAGGAAGTCGAACTGACCGTTGTCGAGGATCTTTGTCATGCTCATGGCTGCCGGCGACGGCAGAGTATTGATAGTAGAGCCTTCCTGCAAAGTTACTTTCAGTTGTGCCCTGTTGATGATTATATTTGTGGAGTCGAACAAGTTGGCAAGTTCGGGAAATTTTATTTTTGTCTTTATACCTGCAAGACCTTGTACATAGCAACTGTTGGTCGGTGTTTCAGGATTGTCGATAGCGTTTTTTAATTCGCTGTCGGCATTTGTATAGTCGTGTGTGTACATGTTTATGCGGGTAG
>CADARW010000093.1 GCA_902790405.1 uncultured Bacteroidia bacterium | reverse complement strand
AAAAATTTTTTTTTTTTTTTTTATTTAGGTTTAAGCGAACAGGAAATCCTCCGTCGTGAGGCGTTGAAGGAATTGATAAATTTAGGTATAAATCCATATCCGGCACCAGAATTCAAGGTGACGACCAATACTAAGGACATTCTCGACAGGTTCAGCGACGACAATCTGCCCGAAGACTTGAAGGACATTTCAATTGCTGGCCGTATGATGAGCCGCCGAATCATGGGTAACGCATCTTTTGCTGAACTTCAGGACGAAAAAGGTCGTATCCAGCTGTACTTCCGCCGCGACGACATCTGCGAGGGCGAAGACAAGACTATGTACAATCAGGTTTTCAAGAAACTTCTCGACATCGGCGACATCATTGGTGTTAAGGGTTTTGCTTTTCGCACCCAGATGGGCGAAATCTCGGTTCATGTGAAGGAATTTACAGTTCTTAGCAAGTCGCTTCATCCGCTGCCAATAGTTAAGGAAAAGGACGGCAAGGTTTACGACGCTTTCAGCGACCCCGAACAGCGTTACCGCAACCGCTCGATGGACTTGATTGTAAATCCGCAGGTCAAGGAGGCTTTCATAAAGCGTACCATGCTTACCAATTCGATGCGTCAGTTCCTCAATGCGAAGGGCTATCTCGAGGTTGAAACACCGATTCTTCAGCCTATGTACGGTGGCGCTGCTGCTCGTCCGTTCAAGACTCACCACAATACTCTCGACCAGACTTTGTATCTCCGTATTGCCGACGAACTTTACCTTAAGCGTCTAATCGTCGGTGGTTTCGACGGTGTTTACGAGTTCGCAAAGGACTTCCGCAACGAAGGTATGGACCGTTTCCACAATCCCGAATTCACACAGATGGAACTTTATGTTGCATACAAGGACTACAACTGGATGATGGATTTGGTTGAGGAAATGGTTGAGAAGATTGCTATCGACACCAACGGAAGCACCAAGGTTCAGGTTGGCGAAAATATAATCGACTTCAAGCGTCCGTGGAAACGCTACACCATGTTCGAAGCTATCGAGCATTTTAGCGGTATCGACATTTCAAAGATGGACGAGGCTGAACTACGCGAAGTAGCAAAGAAAGTAGGAGTGGAGGTTGACGACAGCATGGGTAAGGGTAAGCTCATTGATGAAATCTTTGGTGAATGCTGCGAATCGAAGCTCATTCAGCCGACTTTCATCACCGATTACCCGATTGAAATGTCTCCATTGGCAAAGAAGCACCGTTCGAAGGAAGGTTTGGTTGAACGTTTTGAGGCTGTTTGCAACGGAAAGGAAATCTGTAACGCATATTCGGAACTTAACGACCCGGTTGACCAGCGCTACCGTTTCGAGCAGCAGCTGTTGCTTGCAAAGCGTGGCGACGAAGAGGCCATGATGCTCGACGAAGACTTCCTTACAGCAATGGAAATCGGTATGCCTCCGACGGCTGGCTTGGGCATCGGTATCGACCGTCTGTCGATGATTATGACCAACTCGGTTTCGATACAAGATGTTCTTTTCTTCCCGCAGATGCGTCCCGAAAAGAAGGCCGACACCTTTAACCTCGAAGATTATACCGCTTTGGGTATCAGCGAAGAATGGGCAAAGGTAATTTACAAATGCGGTATTACTACCGTTAAGCAGCTCAAGGAAATGACTCCTCAGAAGTTGCATCCGACATTGTGTGGAATGAACAAGAAGCACAAGCTTGGTCTCCAGAATCCTACAATCGAGGAAATTACTGGTTGGTTGAGCAAATAATTGCCAAGAATTATATATGACGAAAGAAGGGCGAAATCGTTGATTCCGCCCTTCTTTTTTGTTATGTTTTACTTGTTATTCTTCGAAGTATACTCTCTTGATTCTGTGAGGAATGCTTGTGAGAATTTCGTAAGGTATTGTGCCGAGAACTTTTGCCATGTCGCAGATTGGGTTGTCCTTGCCGAAAATTACAACTTCGTCGCGCTCTTCGGCATCGATGCTGCACACATTGCCGATGATTGGGGCTTTCTTGCCATTGACCATAAAATACCAGTTGCCGTTGCCTAGATGACGGTCGATTCCGTCGGCATAACCTACTGGAATAGTTGCGATTAGTGCATCGTGGTCGAGTTTGCCCTTGCGGTTGTAGCTTACGGTTTCGCCAGCAGGAACGCGATGAATTTGCGAAATTATTGATTTGAAGGTCGTTACAGGCGTGAGCGCATCGGTAATCTGTGGCATAAGTCCGTGAAGTCCAATGCCAAGTCTTGCCATTTCGAAGTCGTATTGCGGGAAACGGATGATGCCTGCGCTGTTGAGTATGTGACGCATTGGGCGTGAGCCTGTTAGTTCGCAGATGCGGTCGTACATTTTGCCGAAGCGTGCAACTTGCTCTTCGGTGAAATAGTCGAGTGCTGGGTCGTCGCTGCCGACAAGGTGCGAGAATACCGACGAAATTTTTATGCAGTCGGTGCTCGTGGCTTCGGCGCAGAACTCGTCTATGTCGCTGTCGTTCAGTCCTAAACGGTGCATTCCTGTGTCGAGCTTTATGTGAATCGGGAAATGCTGGGTGTTGGTACGCTTCAGTTCCTTTATGAACTTGCGGAGCAACGACAGCGAGTAAATTTCGGGTTCAAGACCGTATTCTATCATGTTTTGCAGCGAATTGATGTTCGGATTCATAACTATGATAGGTGTCTTGATGCCTGAATTCCGCAGTTCTACTCCTTCGTCGGCTATGGCAACTGCCAGATAGTCAACCTTGTTGCGCTGCAGGAAGTTGGCGATTTCGAGCGAACCGATTCCGTATGCGAAAGCCTTTACCATTACGGTGAGCTTGGTTCCAGGTGCAAGTTTCGACTGGAAGAACTGCAGGTTCTGCTTCATCAGGCTAAGGTCGGTTTCGATTACGCTTTCGTGTGTCTGGTTCTGGAGTTTCTTCGAGACTTTTTCGAACTGGAACACGCGCGCGCCTTTCAGAAGTATTGCCTTGCGGTCGAAATCGAGCGTCGAGAACGCCTTAAGGAAACTGTCGGTATTCTGGAAAAATACCGAGTTGGCAGGGAAGAGGTTCTTGTTGTGAATTATCGATTTTCCAATACCAATGAACTTGTCTACTTGTTTGGTTTTCAATAGTTTTGCTACTTCTCGATAAAGGTTTACTTCATCGGTGTTGTTCTGCAGGATGTCCGACATTATCACCAGCGATTCGCGGTTCGACTTCTTCTGGTTGAGGTAGTCGAGTGCAATTTCGAGCGAATTAATATCGGAATTGTAGCTGTCGTTTATGAGTATGCTGTTGTTGATGCCATCGAGGGTTTCGAGTCGCATCTTTATTCCTGGCAAAGAGCGGAACTGCTTGAAAATCGTCTGGCTGTCGAGCTTGTTGAAAAGGTACATCACGCAGAAGCAGGTGATACAGTTCTGGATAGAACCTTCGTCGCCAAACGGAATATTTATCATATAGGTATCGCGCTTGGTCTGCAGGATGATGTTGTTCTTGCCGTTCTGGAAACTCTTTTCGAGCAGGTTGATAGTGCCGTTTCCTTTTTCCGACCAAGTGATTCTGTTTCTGCCAATGCCTGAGTTTACGATTTTCGAATGTACATATTCGTCGTCGCAATTATATATTATGGTGTCGCAGTGTTCGAAAAGCTTGAGTTTCTCGTCTATTTTCTGTTCGCGCGATTCGAAGTTGCTCTGGTGGGCGGTTCCAATGTTGGTGAGGATTCCGATTGTGGGGCGGATAATTTTTTCCAGCGCTTCCATTTCGCCAGGCTGCGAGATTCCCGCTTCGAAAATGCCAAGTTCGGTATCCTTTTCGAGCAGCCATACCGACAGCGGAACGCCAATCTGCGAGTTGTAGCTCTTGGGGCTTCGTGTGATGTTGAAGTATGGGCTTAGCAGGTAGTGGAGCCATTCCTTGACGATGGTCTTGCCGTTACTGCCCGTGATGCCGATGACGGGAATGTTGAATTTCAGTCGCTTATGTGTGGCAATCTTTTGCATTGCTGCAAGTGTGTTTTCCACTTTTATGTATGATATTCCGCGCAGTTTTGTAGTGTCGATGTCGCGGCTTACGAGGAATGCCTTCACGCCTGAACGGTAGATTTCCTCGATGTAGTTGTGTCCGTCGTGCTGTTCGCCAACAACGGCAACAAATAGGCACGATGACGGGTTTATGATGTTTCGGCTGTCGGTTACAATTTTTGAAAATTCAACAGTTTCGTCGCCGACAAGCTTGCCGGAAACAATTTCCGATATTTCCTTTAAATTGAAAGTTTGCATTATTTATTGATTGTTTTTGTCGTTTTCGATGGCTTCGTTGTAGCACTTGCGGCACAGCGGTTCGTATATGTCCTTTTCGCCGAGTAGCACGACGCCTTTGTTCTGCGATTTGCGGTAGCTGTATTGTGCAAGTTCGCCACAGTGCGTGCAGATGGCGTGAACCTTGGTGACTTCCTCGGCTACGGCGAATAGCGCTGGCATAGGACCGAACGGACGACCGAGGAAATCCATGTCGAGGCCAGCGACGATTACGCGTATGCCGTTGTTTGCCAGGGTGGTACACACATCTACAATACCGTTGTCGAAGAACTGAGCTTCGTCGATGCCGACCACATCGACATCGGTGGCGAGAAGCAGTATGTTCGACGACGACGAAACGGGAGTGGAGCGGATGGCGTTGGCGTTGTGCGAAACAACATCTTCTTCCGAATAGCGTACATCGATGCTCGGTTTGAAGATTTCGACCTTCAGCTTCGCAAATTCTGCGCGGCGCAACCGGCGGATAAGTTCCTCTGTCTTACCCGAAAACATCGAGCCTGCAATGACTTCTATCCAACCCGTCTTGTGTTCTCCTTTTCTCGTCCTTTCAAGAAACATATTTTTGCCAATAAAATTTTTCCAAAAATAAGAATAATTAAAATGGTATAGGCAAGAGATTAGAAAGAAAAAGTAACAAAGAATTTAACAATTCTCAAACTTAAGTTCAACTTAGAAGTGCAGGTTATGTTCGGCGAAGCCATAGACCCACCTCCTTTACTTGTTCGTTTTCTGTTAGTAAATGCCCCAAAAATCACTTGCCATTTACAATTAGTGCCGAAATTTATTTTGTAAATTTGCACAAAAATTTTCAAAAAAAAGAATATTGATATGGCAACCGCAAGTGATTTGAAGGAAAAAGTAACAAAAATTTTATCAATAGTCGAAGGCGTTGACAATGAGCATGTAAACCTTATCGAAAAGGACATTTTGCTCCAAGAGGTAAGAGAGTTGTACTCGGAAATTTTGTTGATGAAAACTGAAGGTTCCGCTTCGTCGGAGCCTATTGCCGAGGAGAAAAAGGAAGTAGTTGATGAAACTCCTGTAAAGGTGGAAGAAGAAACGACCGAACCTCCAGTAATAGCAATTCCATTCGATGATGCCGATTTTGATTTTCACGATATACTTGATGTAAACCACAGTCATGAGGAGTCTGAAACCTCGAAAGAGCCAGAGCCTGTAGTTGATGAGTCTGTTGCCGAAAATGTAGAAGAACCAGCTGAAGAAATTGTAGAAGATCAGCCTGAGGAGGAACCTGTTGTTGCTGAAGATCAAGAAATAGAGACAGAGCCCGAAGAAGATTTGTCGGATGCTGGTATCGAAGAACCTGAAGAAGAAATAGAGGAAGAAGTCGCTTCGCAAACCGAAGACGGTTATTTTGAGCAAAGTTCTGCCTCGTCGGAATTTGATGAAGAAGAACCTATGTCTGAAGATGTTGTAGAGGATGAGCCGATAGAAGTTGCTGAAGAGCAAAGTGAGATAGAGCCAGAACCAGAATATGTTGAACCTGACGATGTTGACAATGAGCCTGCAGAAGAAGTTGAGGAAGTTGTCGCAGAACAGGAACAAGAAGTTGTTCATGAAGAAGCTTCTGTTGTGACTCCTGAAATTGAATCGCCAGTTACGACACCTGTGGTTGAGCCGATTCATCATGATCCGGAACCCGAAAAGGTGATTACCCTTGGCGAACAGCTTGGACAGTCGCGCCAGGAGTCGCTAAACGATAAGTTTGCAAGCAACAAGCCTGCTGAAGGCAGTTTTGGCTTGAAGCCTATTTCGGACATAAAGTCGGCAATTCCGCTGGGCGAAAGGTTCAGGTTTACCCGTATGCTCTTCTCTGGAAACGGTCCTGCTTTCGATTCGACAGTTGCTGCCCTCAATGGAATGTCGAGCATAGAGGCTGCCGACAACTATATCCGTACAAACTTCCGCTGGGATATGGATTCGCCTGTCGTTGTCGACTTTATGAATATTGTTCGCAGAAGATATTTGTAGAATATGTTGCGTAAAAGTTTGATATTATCGTTCGTTCTGCTTGCCGTCCTTTCTTTGTCGGCGCAGAACCTTGACCGTGTAAGGCAACATATACAGGCTTTGTCGTCGCCCGAATTTCACGGACGAGGATACACTTTCGGCGGTTCAGAAAAGGCCGCCAAGTACATTGCCGATGAGTTCAAGTCGCTGGGTGTAAAACCGTTTGGTAAGTCGTACTACCAAAACTTTTCCTACGATGTGAATACTTTTCCATCAAAGATGAAAGTTTCAATCGACGGAAAGGAAATGCAGCCCGGAACCGACTTCGTGGTGGGACAGATGATGCCTACGACAAAGGCTTCATACGAACTTTTTCTGCCCGATTCGCTTCTGCTTAACGATACGGTTGCATTTTTGGCTCGCTATTTTGCCGAGGACTGGTCGAAAAAAATGCTTGTAATCGACTATGCACAGACTGCCGACAAGGATATCAAGATGTTTTATATCAAGGTTTTGTACGGCAATACTCGCTTTGGCGGAATTATGGAACTTATTCCCGAAGAACTTGTTATGTCGGTCGGCAAGATACAGCAGCCGTATCCTGTAATCAAGCTTAAGCGCGAATCGTTTGACCGTACTGCAAAAAACATTTCGATTGACATAACCTCCAAGCTGAAGAAGAATTTTGCTGCAAAGAATGTCATCGGCTATGTGGAAGGTAAGAATCCCGACAAATATTTTGTCTTCTGCGGTCACTACGACCATTTAGGAACGCTTGGCAAGGACGCTTATTTCCCTGGTGCGCAGGACAATGCTTCGGGAACAGCTATGGTGCTCGACCTCGCTGCATATTATGCAAAACATCAGCCCAAGTACACTATGGTGTTCATGCTTTTCTTTGGCGAGGAAGCAGGTTTGCTCGGTTCGTCGTATTATGTTGAGCATCCGTTGTTTCCGCTAAACCAGATTGTTATGGGCGTGAACCTCGATATGGTCGGCACTGGCGACGAAGGCATAACTGGTGTAAATCTGGGCGAAGAGAAATATGCCGATATATTCTGGCTGTTGAATGGCATAAATACGGAACATGGTGATAATAAATATTTTGAGACCATAAAACAGCGCAAGGCGGCTGCCAACAGCGACCATTATTCGTTCAACCGAAAGGATGTCAGGTTTGTGTTCATATATACGATGGGACCTGGCACATATTATCATAATGTGAAGGACAAATACGAAACCTTGTCGTTTAAGGGCTACGGAAGTTTGTTTGGACTGCTAACTAAATTTGTGGAGGACTATGAGTAAACTATATTTGGTGCCAACGCCGGTCGGAAATCTCGAGGATATGACTTTCAGGGCTGTAAATGTGTTGAAGTCGGTTGATTGCATACTTGCCGAGGACACGCGCACATCGGCTGTGCTTATGAAGCATTATGGCATTACTACTCCGCTGGTTAGCCATCATAAGTTCAACGAGCACAAGACCTCCGAAGGCGTTGCCGAAAGGATTCTTGGCGGGCAGGATATTGCTCTTGTAACCGATGCCGGTACTCCTGGAATTTCCGACCCGGGGTTCCTGCTTGTGCGCACTTGCGTCGAAAAGGGCGTGGAGGTTGAATGTCTGCCCGGAGCTACGGCATTTGTGCCAGCCTTGGTAAATTCGGGTTTGCCCTGCGAAAGGTTCACTTTCGAGGGATTTCTTCCGCAGAAGAAGGGCAAGAACAAAAAGGTGCAGGATTTGGCGGAGGAGGAGAGGACTATGATTTTCTACGAGTCGCCTTTCCGTCTGGTGAAGACATTGGAACTTTTTGCCCAGTATTTTGGTGAAGAAAGGCAGGCTTGCGTATCGCGTGAGATTTCGAAGCTTCACGAGGAGAATTTCCGTGGCACACTGAAGGACTGCATCGAGCATTTTTCGCAGAAGGATGTCAAGGGCGAGATTGTAATTGTCGTTGAAGGCAAGAACAGGAAGGTGCGAAATGCAGAGAATGAAGATGAAGATTAAATGAATTGTTATCATGAAAAAAGCGCTTATTTACATTGTTATTTTATTTGCAACGCTGCAGTGCTTTGCTCAAGCACAAAAGCCGAGTAGTGTGTTTTCCGGTCCCGATAAGGATATGAATGGCATAAAGTTTAGAACTTATAGCTATGAGTTCTCAAGCAACGAATTTTCGAAAAAAATAGATTTTACCTTGCCGTTGCCAAGTGAAAATGCAGTATTGCAAACTATAAGCGAGGCCTTGCTGATGGGCGAATACGACAACAATACGCTTGAACAGGACTTGAAGGACGAATTGGCATCGTACAATGCTGATAGTGATTTGGATACGACAAATGCAGTGGACTACAGCGAGACATCGTGGAGCATAGCGCCAGTGTTTGTCGGTGGCGGATACATTGCTTTTGTGTCGTCGTTTTCGCAGAAGTTTGCAAGCGAAGAGGCTCCTGCACCAATGTGGGGCGACAAATGTGCCGTTTTTAGCCTTACGACAGGAAAACGCATTTCGGAGGATGAAATCTTTGATAAGGTCGGCGAGCATAACTACATAGTAGCAAGGAAGTTGTATTCCTCTTTGTGCAAGATTCTGAAGAAGGAGGATGACGGCGACAATGTGGATGTTTCGTTTTTGTTCAACGATAATTTTTATTTTACTGGTAAGGAACTGATATACAAGTATGGTTCGTTCGAAATGTATCATACATCTGGTGTAACGGAATTGTCGCTTCCGAAGAAATGGCTGAAGCCTTACTTGAATGTTGATGGACCATTGTATAAATATTGGTTTGGAGAGAAGAAATAAAATTGTATTATGAAGAGGGTTGTTTTGTTTATTTTGGTTTTATTGCTTGCGGTGCGGTGCTTTGCGCAAAGTTCGTCGCAGCAAAAGAATCTTATTATTGCTGATACTGTAGTGTATAACACTAATTTTAGAAAGTTCAGTTTTGAATTTGAATCGGCAGAATTTTCGAAGAAGATATATTTCCTTTTGCCATTAGTCGAAGATGTTGCTGTTAGGCAAATGATATGGGACTCTATTATCGGATGGCAGTATAGTGGCGAGATGCTTGAACTGGAGTTGCAGGAAGAAGTAAGCATGTATATGGAAAGGGTTGCCGACAATCCGGAACTTATTGATGCCGAAAAAATGGATGAGCGGTACTCCGATGTTGAGTATTATGAGTCGTCGTGGTATGTTACTCCAACATTTGTAAGCGACGAATACATCGCGTTAACTAATTATTTTTCGGAGTTTAATGGTGGCGCAATTCATCATCAGTGGGGCGAAGTGGCGTATGTTTTCAGTCTTTCGACAGGAAAGCAAATCTCGCAGGATGATATTCTCGACGATATTGGCTCTCATAGGTATTTGATAGCTAACAAGTTGTATGAATTGTTGCAGAAAAATCTCGAATCTGATCCTGACGAGTTATTTGTTGACAATGTCATGCAGATGTTGAACGGTAACTTTTATTTTACCGAAAAGGAACTGATTTATAAGTATGTGCCTTACGAGGTTGCGTGCTATGCTGCAGGAGAGCCGACATTGTCGCTTCCAAAGAAGTGGTTGAAACCTTATCTGAATGTAGATGGTCCTTTGTATAAGTATTGGTTTGGAAAAAAGAAGAAGTAAGTTTCATTTGATATGAATAAGAAAATAATATACGGTTTTTTGCTTGTCGCATTTGCTGTTGTTGGCTGCAAGTCGGGGGAGAACAAAGAGGTTACGGTAGAGCCGGAGCAGTCGGTTTCGGTTGCAAAGGATAGCGTTGTGGCTGTCGAAAAAACTGAAGCATCGGTTGAGTTGGTTGATTCTACCAAATTGGCAGACAATGCAGATAAGAAATCATACGAAAAAGTAATTGTCGATACGCTTATTGATGGCGTTAAGTTCAAGAGGTATTACTTTGACATTCGTACCGACGAATTGGCGGACGAAACTATGCTTGTTTTGCCTGTGGACGGAAATGCTGATGCTAACAAGAAGATTATAGACAGGCTGTTGGATGATTATTCGTTCGACGCCGACAGCATACAGCAGCAGTTGGAGGCGCAATTCGATGCATACGCTTCTGGCAACTTTGCCGAGGAAGGCGATGATTACCACGAAAGCGAACTGCTCGTATATCCGTTGGCTGTAGTAGATAAGAAATATGTGTCGTATATGCTTCATTCGTCGTTGTTCTGGCCAAGCGAACAGAACCATCCGCAGTGGGCAGATGTGTATTTTATGTTCGACCTGAATACTGGCGAAATTATTCTGCAGGACGATATTTTTGACGCATCGGCGGAGAACCGACAGGCGGTAGGGGTAAAGATTCACGATGAACTGGTGAAGTTTGCTGGCAACGAGGAAGATATTTTTGCCGAGGCTGGAGCCGAGTTGCTTAATGCCAGCTTTGTCTTCGACGACAAAGGTATGACATTCTTTTACCAGCCATACGAGGTTGGTCCGTATATGCTTGGCGAACCCGAAGTTCATCTGTCAAAGGAATGGCTCGAACCATATTTGAAAAAGGATGGCATACTTTATGATTACTGGTTTAAAAACTAAATGATATGAGAAAGATATTGATTTCAGCGGTTATTCTTTTGGTCACTGTGATTTTTGTTGCGTGTGGTAATTCCAATGCTGCAAAAAAAGATGTTAACCCGCAGGGCGATACTGCAAAAATTGGAATGGAGGAAGTTGTTGACACGCTTGCCGACATTGAGTTTGATGAAAACACCTACGAACTAAATGGCGTTGCTCAAGTTCGGCAAGTTTGACATTGCCTGTTCCCAACGGCGACAAGGTTATGGAAAAGATTCTGCAGCAGTTGGTTGGCGAGGATGCCGACATTAACAACATCCAGGCTTATCTTGACAAGATGTTCTCTCCGGAGGAAAAAGCTAAAGAAGCCGATGATGACGACGATTTGCAGGTTTCAACTGTATGGAACATCAATCCGGTGCTGGTTCTCGACAAGTACCTTGTAATGGAAACTGCTGACGGTTATATGGACAACTATATGGCACATTATAACATTACGCAGAGCACTATTGTCTTCGACCGCACTACAGGCGATATAATGTCTAGGGACGGAATGTTTAAGGAGGACTCGGATTGGCTTAAGATGGCACGCAAGTTCCGCGAGAGCGCAAACGAAGACCTTGGCGAGTTCGACGGCTCAGAATTTGATGACCCCGATGGTTTCCTAATTGATGAGGTCTTCGGTCGTGGCGATTTCTATTTCACCGACGATTCGCTTTTCTTTGTCTATGGTCCGTACGAAATCAATTATGCCTACGGTTTCGATGTTAAGATGGGCGTGTCGAAGAGTTGGATTAAGCCGTACATGGAAAAGGATAATTGGCTATATAAATATTGGTTTGTAAAGAAATAGAAAACGACAACCACTATTAATTGAAAATTTTTTCCGCAATTCGGACAATGTCTGGGTTGCGGATTTTTTTTTTTATAAAAATTCCGCCAAATGCCATTGTCATATTCTAAAACGTGTTTTTGGTTGTATAAATTCTTTTGTTTGGTGTATTAAAAATGTCAGTTTGTGTATAATGGTTATGTTTTTATATGCTACTTTTCTTTTTTTTGTAGTATATTTGCGCAAGTTTAATTTTAAATATTTAATAATATGAAGAAAATAAGTTTATTAATTATGAGTGCGGTGGCGTTGTGTGCTATAGCATTTGTTGGTTGTGAAAAAAATTCAGATGTGGAACCATTGGAAATAGCAACGGATGAGTATGTGTTTGTTGATCCAAAATGGGTTTTAGTGGATGAGGATTATTGTGATGAGTATGGTTTTTGTGGCACACTTTATGTGAACGAAAACAATAAACTTGAAACAAAACTGGAGGTTAAGTCAATGACGCTTGCTAAGAAATGCGAAGATGAACTTCATTTTGGAGATTTGTTGACTGAAACTAGGCCTGATCCAGTTACAGGTAAAGAAAAAGAATATGAGTATTGTGACCATAGAGTTGTCGAAAAACGCGACTGTCTGCTTTATCTGCAATATGATGATGATTGCAAATTAATTCGCTCACAAATTCTACATGTTCCTAGTTGGTTGAGGTAAATTATAAATGTATGAAAATAAGAATTATATTAGCAACTGCCATTTATATTATGGCAGTTGTTTTGTTAGTTTCTTGTGGACGAAAAGATGATGTTTGTTATAAGTATGAAAGAGAAGATATTGTTAGCCTACCATTAGATTATATTGCGCCTAGTTATTCGAGAAGTCAATATTGTGTAATTAGTGGGAAAGAAATTGTTGTCGCCAATTTGGGCAGACAAGAACTCGTTTTTTTTGATATTGCAGGAAAAAAACAATGTCATAAAATAAATTTATTGAAAGATAGGGAACTATGTGCGTTTGAATATGTAAATAAGGATAGTATATTTGTATTTTATACTATGCCATATTCTTATTACAGGTCTGAAATTTCAGATTCTGTTATTTTGGGTGATTCATTATCTTTTCAATTGATAGATTATGAGGGTAATGTGAAAAAGTACTATCATTTTAATTGTGATGATTCTAACTTTAATGTGTCTAATATTACTGTTAAAGATGTGTTGCCGCCGTTCTCTGGATTATTTTACCACAAGATTATGAGAAGTGGCAATATGGTCTTTTTCTATCCAAGCAAGTATTTGTATAATGATGTCGAAAACATCGGTAATTCGAAACCATTCATTGCCTGTTACGATTTGAATACAGAGAAGTATTATTATACAAAACAGAAACTTCCATATCTAAATGATACGGCATACTATCCAGTTTTGGAAGGATCTAGCAACTTTTTGTATTTTTGTATATCGCCAGATGGATTGCCCGTATTGCGTTTCTCATATTCTTCCGATGTGTTTGAATGGGATTATAAGAACGATGTTCTAATTCCGCATACTTTAAAGTCTAGAATAATAGATACTATTGCTCCGTTAAAATATAGAACTAATTCATTAAATTCCATGGATGCTTATTATCATGGAATAACATACGATCCAAGTAAAGAGATGTACTATTCTACAATATTGTTCCCTGTTAATGATGAAATAATTGCTTCTGAAATCATTGCGGATAAAAATTTTAATTATATATCTGAAACACAAGGCGGTATTGCTAATGATGCTCAGTTCTATTATGATACGATAATTTTAACAAGTGTATTTGATTCCATATGGGTTTGCAAGTATCGCCTTAAAAGGTCGAATGGGTGTGATTGTTCTTTAGATAGTTTGCGAAATATTATTGACCGTGTAAGAAAGAAAAAAGAACAAAATATATCGTCTTATGTGAAAGAAGGACAAAATTCGTTGCAAAATTTCTTTGAGCATAATGTGCCTAATCATGAATCAGATTATTGTATAGTAACTTTGTATGCAAGGGGAAGTTGTACTCCTTGCAGGCAGTCTATATTAGGATTAATAGCATCACATCAAAAAATATTTTCTGAAGTTCCTCTGTATTTGGTTATAACTGGAACTGAAACATCAATTGAAAATGAGTTGAATAGTAATGGTGTGGTATTTGATGAATTCAAGAATGTGATTTTCGACAAAGAGAGAATCGTTGAATCTTTGCCAGTGAAAACATCTTTTCTTAATCCACGTTTAACAATAATAAGAGACAACATTGTTGTGCTTGATTCGATATATAATGCTGAAGGTTTGAAGGAGGCATTTGTTCCAACAATGCTTGACGCACTCGGATTGATGATGGTAGAATATTAAAACGGTGGCTGTAAGTGGAGTACGGAGGCATTGTGCCCTATAGATTTTGTGTGTTGTTAAAAAATTCTGAAACCATTGGAAATATAAGATAATAGAAAATGAGTATGAGAAGGGCATTCTTATTAGTAGCGTTTGCTATGTTATGTGGAGGAGTTTTATTGTTTGTTTCCTGCAAACAAAAAGGAGAAGTTTGTTATAAGTTTGATAATAATGAAACTATAACTATACCATTGGACAAACATGTGTTTCCATTATCTCGATTGCAATATTGTAAAATTGATGGGAAAGAAATGGTTGTCGCTAATTTTGAAAATAGCGAGCTGGCTTTTTATGATATCGCGGAGAAAAAACAGGTTCATATAATTAATTTATTGAAAGATAGGGGACTGTGTGCTTTCGAATATGTCAATAAGGATAGTATATTTTTATTATATACATTGCCACATTCATATTATCGTTCTGGAATATCTGATTCTGTTATTCTTGCCGATACATTAAGTTTTCAATTGATTGATTATGATGGTAATGTAAAAAAGTGCTATCATTTTAATTGTGATGGTTCTAACATTGATGGCGTTAACCTTACGGTTAAAGATGTGTTGCCTCCATATTCGGGTTCGTTTTATCACAAGATTATGAGAAGCGGCAACATGGTGTTTTTTTATCCATGCAGGTATTTGTATAACGATGTCGAAAAAATCAGTAATTCTAAACCGTTCATTGCCTGTTACGATTTGAATACAGAGAAATATTACTTTACAAAGCAGAAGTTTCCCTATTTAAATGATACGGCATACTGTCCAATTCTGGAAGGGTCTAGCAACTTTTTGTTTTTTTGTATTTCGCCAGACGGATTGCCAGTATTGCGTTTCTCATATTCTTCCGATGTGTTTGAATGGGATTATAAGAACGATGTTCTGATCCCGCATACTTTAAAGTCTAGAATAATTGATACAACTTTTCTGAGGAACGCGTCAGATTGGCCATATTATGAAGGTGCATATTATAGCGATATAACTTACGATCCCAATATGGAATTGTACTATTCTTCAATAATGTTTAAGTTGAAAAATGTGCATACGGCATCGACAATTATCGCCGACAGAAACTTTAACTACATTTGCGAAACCAGTGGCTTTTTTGATTCCAATACGCAATTCTTTTATGATACAATTATTAACGCAGGTGTGTCATTATTTGGTGATCCTAATATTTGTATTTCCAAATGTAAATTAAATGTTTGTGATTCTTGTGATGGCTATGTAGATAGTATGCGGAATTTGGTTGGTAAAGCAATGATTAATGACTGACGATTTTGCTTGTATGAAGTATAGATTATGGTAGATTAAAACAAAAATTATGTACACTTTTGTTGGAGCATTTCTTGCGTGCGGTATTATTTTGTTTATTGCAGTATTTGTTGCCGGCTATTTCTTTCACAAGAAGGTAAAAGGCGACAGCGGAGCAAAAACAATGGTAGTCCT
>CADARW010000092.1 GCA_902790405.1 uncultured Bacteroidia bacterium | reverse complement strand
TTCGGCGTCTTTCGACAAGGTGAAGTTTCTGCCGAATACCTTGTTTAGTTGTGCCAGCTTGTCGCCGACAACCTTCCTCGTTTTATTAATAGGTATTTCCATGTTCTTCTTGAGCGTGGAAATTGTTTTCTCGTGGTGTCTTACAAGTTCCTTGTATTCATCGACTTCCGACTTTATCGAATTGATAGTGTCAATATACGACAGGCACGACATTCGGCATATAGATGCTATGATTTCCTTGTCGCGCACCGAAATCTGCGATTCGGGACCATTGTAGAAACTTATCATTCCTGTGCCCGACAGCGATTCGAGGGTAGGGCGTATTGTCGCATAGTAAAGGTCGTCGAGATGGTCTATGTCCGAGGTGAGCCTAATACACAAGGTCAGACTCTGGTCGTCGAAAAGCATGCTCTCCTTCTTGTCGGTGGTTTGCCACGAAGTGCGTTTTTTTTTTTTTTTTCGTTTCTTCTGTATTTCGTCGGATACAACTGGGATGTCGGTTATAGACTTGTCATCGTTCATGACCGATTTCACTACGCCGGTATCGGTACGGTGGATGCTCGAAATAGAACAGACCGACAGCATCTTTGCCAAATGCATCATGATCTTTTTGCTGTAATCCGTACTCTTCATCCCAATTTTAAGTTTAATCAAATTTGATTTTGCAAATTTAATAAAATTAAATTTAATTAAGCAATATATATTTAATAAATTTTAATCCAAAATTTGCTTAAACTTAATTAAGTTTTACTTAAAATATTATAATACAATAACTTATGCTTGTAATTTTGCAACGAGAAAATAAAATGATTAGGTAAAAATTTTAAGTAAAAAAATACAATTTTAAATATCGAAGGTCTTATGAATAAAAATGTTTATGCTTGGGTTTCAAAAAATGAAGTGGTAGTTTGCTCAGAATCAATGGCAGCTAAGAAGGTCAGTTTCGACTATACCTATTATAGTAATTTCGAAGAATATGTGGCAGCTGTCATATATGGAAGTATCGAGTCGATGGAGAACGAGACGGTTGCGCTGAATCTTGTGCTTTGTAATTCGTATTATCATCTTGGCAACCAGTTTTTGTCGAAGGTGAGGACCAAGAAGGACGAGCATTACAAGTATCGCAACTATTCGATGCCAGTGTCGGCTGATTTCGATAGCGACAACACGCTCTATTTTGAGCAGCACACCGATTTCGAGTACGATGGCAAGTCGTTAGACCGTCTCGAGGATATTCCCTTGTTGCAAAAATACATAAAGCGGAAGTCGTTCATGTCGTGGGATTCGAAGCGGGTAGAGGCCTTGCTTTCGCAGATCTCGAAGTATGGCATAAGCGTTGATTCTATAGTTCCCGACATCTATTTCCTTAATACTGCGGCCAAAAAATATTCGGACAGTAATGCTGTCGTTACGTTCAGCGAAAGTCATTCCGAAATAGCAATTTTCGAAGGCGGCAAGGTTAAGAATATTTTGAAATACAATTTCGGTGTTGGCAATCTTGTTTCTCACATCAGCAATATTTTTGGAGTTTCGTACCGTAATGCAAGCGTGCTCGTTGCAATGTATGGTTTTGCTTCGGTGCCAAGCCGTTATGTGCATTACGAGATTTCTATTCCTATTTACAATGAGATTACCAAGATTGTGAAGATTACCGATATTTCATACGAGATACAAAGCGTACTGAAAAAGCAGTTTGTTCAGTTGTGCTCCGAACTGAAAAAATATGGTGTCGAAAATATTGTGCTGTCGGGAATGCCGGTTGTTGATGCAAATGTGCTGATGCAGATGATTTCGGAATGCGATTGCAATTATGTGGGGGATTTTTCTTTCGGAATGATGAAAGAAGCCTTTGATATGCTTCGGACTAATTCTTATTCGGTGACAATGGAGGCGGAATGCGTTGAAGATAAGGAAAAATCTGTTGAACCCGACACGGTTCCCAGCGCTAGCGACAATTCCGGAAGGTTTGCCGATTTAAAGTCGAGGTTCAATTGCCTTTTCGAAAAGATAAAGGAATCGAAAGTCAGGATAGAAGCTATGATGACCGAAGCGGAATAAAAAAGGGGCAGACCCCTTTTTTATTTGATTTCCAGGATGAATCCGCTGCCGTGGATATTGTTGATCTGAACGGTATCGTCGTCCTTGAAATATTTTCTCAACTTAGTGATGTAAACGTCCATGCTCCTGGCGTTGAAATAATTGTCGTCGCCCCATATTTTCTTCAGAGCCTCGTTGCGGTCGAGAACATTGTTCTTGTTGATGTACAATGCTTTCAGCAGGTCGGCTTCGCGCGGAGTAAGCCTGAAAGTTTCGTCGGCGCTGGTAAGTGTGCGGATCTTTGTGTTGAACTTGTACTTGCCAATTGTAACGACATCGCTGATTCCCGGCTTTATGTCGAAGTTGCGACGGAGGATAGCTCTGATCTTCATGAGCAGAACGTCAGATTCGAATGGCTTTGTCAGGTAGTCGTCGGCACCGATTCTGAAGCCTTCCATTATGTCTTCTTTCAGCGAACGGGCGGTAAGGAATATTACAGGGCAGCTTGGACTTATCCTCTTTATTTCTTTAGCGATAGTGAATCCGTCGACATTTGGAAGCATAACGTCGAGTATACACAAGTTGTATTCCATTGACAGGAAAGCGTTTACCGCATCCTTTCCGTCGGTTATAAGAGTGACGTAGAAGTCGTTCATTTCAAGGTACGACTTTAACACGAAACCGAAGTTCATGTCGTCTTCTACTAGTAATAATTTTTCCTTAGTCATAATTTATATCCTTTAATGTTAATGGTAAGCTAACTGTAAATGTACTGCCTTTGCCGACCGTGCTGTTTACCGAAATAAATCCGTGGTGGGCAAGGACAATTTCTTTTGCATAGTTCAGACCGAGTCCGAATCCCTTTACATTGTGGGTGTTGCCAGTAGATGCCCGGTAGAACCTGTCGAACACTTTCGATTGTGCATCCTTGGTCATTCCTATGCCGTTGTCTTTTACCGAGAAGAAGAACCTGTCGCCCTTGGTGTAAGTGCTTACATGAATAATAGGTGCCTCTTCCGAATATTTTATTGCATTGTCTATCAGGTTGATGAGTACGGTTGTCATAAGCACGGTGTCCATTTGTATGTGGACTTCGCCCTCGCAGGTGTCGATGGTAAGGCTGCCGCCTTTCTGTGATACCTGCAAAGCCATTGTGCCGGCAACATCGCGGACGAAGGCGTTGGCATCTTCGTCGGTAAGTTTGAGCTTGAGGCCGTTCTTGTCGAGAGTTGCAATCTGCAAAACTTGTTCAACATGTTGTGTCATCCTCGATGTTTCCTGGAGTATTATCTCTGCCATGCCCGATATCGTTTCCTTGTTTTCCATTGCCTGCGGACTTTTGATTGCTGTTGCAGCAAGCTTTATGGTGGCAATTGGAGTCTTGAATTCGTGCGTCATGTTGTTCACAAAGTCGGTCTTGATGGCGTTTAGTTTCTTTTGCCTCAATATCGAGAATATTGCAACGCTGAACGATGCAATGAACAATATGGATATTAGCAGCGAAAGGATTACCTGTGAATATATCGACGCGAATATGGCATCTTTCTTCGACGGAAAGTCGACAACGAACAGGTTGGGATTCTCCATTATGTTTCCCGAGTTCATGTTGTACTTGTAGCACTGATCGAGCCTGCCGATGTCGAATTTGTCCGATGCTATCTTGATGGCCATTGTTATGTCGTCGATTACGGCAAACTCAAAGTCCATATCGATGCCGAACGAGTTCAATGTTCTTTGAAGCACACGTTCGATGGTTTCTGCATCAAATCTTTTTTCTATAGGTATCTGCCTGCGGGTGAATTCGGCTTCGAGTTGCAGAGCAAGCGTGTTGAACTGCGAACTGGGGTCGGACATCTGCCCGAGATAGTAGGCTTCAATGGCGTCAATATCTTCGTTCTTAAGCGAATACGAATGCTTGTCGTCGATTCGTATGGCATTTGTCGGTATGTTTTCCTCGTCGAAGAATGAAGTGGCGCTGTTGACCGATATCTTGTCGGGTTTGAGATTGTTCTTGCCTGTATTATTGCGAGCCTTGAATTTGTCGTAGACAAAAATGGCGACTTCTTGTTTCTGAAGTGTTATGATGGTCTGGTTAATCGCTTCGTTTAGAGCACGTTCTATTATTTCTGCCGATTTTTTGTAAGATGATGTAATATGGCTGACTTGAAGCATGATGAGTACTATCATCGATACCGACAACATTACGATACTCCACGATACAACCTTATTCTTTTTCATTTTTATTTGTTGCTCTATATTCGCAGTATGAAAAAGAATGTATTCATATTGTTGGTTTGTGTGCTGTTGGTGCAAGCTAAGGCATTGGTGGCACAGATTGAGACCTCGATTCCTTCCGACAAGCCTAAGCTTGTGATTGGAATTGTAGTAGAGCAGATGCGTCAGGACTATATTGACCGTTTTTGGGAGAACTTTGGCAATAAGGGATTCAAGAAGCTTGCAATAAACGGCAGTTATTGTGTGAATGCAAACTACAATTACTATCTTACCCAGACTGCTCCGGGATATGCTACTATTGCAACTGGCGCAGAGCCTTGCAGCCACGGCATTGTGTCGAACTACTGGTTCAACAAGCTTACAGGCGAAAAAATCGACTGCATCTATTCCGACAAAAAGGAATCTGCTGTGGGCGGTTCGAAGAACGCCGATGGACGTGTGGCACCAACAAATATGCTTTCGACATCATTCAGCGACGAGGCGAAATTGTTCAACCGTGGCAAGTCGAAGGTAATAAGCATGTCGCTGTCGAAATACGCGGCCGTACTTTCGGGCGGATACGCCGCCGATGCTGCATATTGGTTCGACCAGACTTCCGGTGAATGGATGTCGTCGACTTACTACATGAGTGCTTTGCCTCAATGGGTTGTCGATGTGAACGAAAAGAAAATGCCTGACGAGTACCTTACACGTCAGTGGGAGCCAATGCTACCGTTGGAAAAATACAACGAAGTGCTTTCTGACTCAAGCAAGTACGAATTTGGCATCGACGGAATGTACAAGACTTTTCCGTATGTGTATTCCGATATAACAAAGACGGTGAGAAATTATAGTCTCCTTTCCATGATTCCCGAAGGCAACACTTTGCTCAACGACTTGGCTGTTGCAGCCTTGTACGGCGAAGAACTAGGAAAGGACGAGTTTACCGATTTCCTTTTTATCAACTATTCGGTGCCCGAGGAAGTTGGCAAGTTGTATGGACCTCAGTCTATCGAGGTGCAAGACCTTTTCTTGCGCCTGGACAAGGACTTGGAGCATCTGATTGATGTGGTTGAGGATATGGTTGGCAAAAACAATTGCCTTATTTACCTTACTTCCAATCATGGTGTTTCGGAAATGCCTCAGTATCTGCAAGACCAGAAAATGCCTGCTGGAAGCTTCAAGCAGTTCTATATGTTGGCATTGGTAAAGTCGTATCTAAAAGCCATTTATGGAGACGGCGACTGGATTCTCGATTTCAATAATTCGCAGATATATCTCAATAGGTCGCTAATAGAGGATTCGCAGATTTCGCTCAACGAAATTCGCGAAAAGATTATCGACTTCATAATGAATTCGTCGGGCATTGCCAATGCAATAGGAGCCAACCAGTTCCAGAACATTGTGTTTGTCGAGGGTATGCCTGTGAAGATGCAGAATTCGTACAACCAGAAACGTTCGGGCGACATAATGATTGCCTTGAAGCCTGGCTGGATAGAGGATGTGCCATATTGCACCGACCATAATTCGGGTTACACAAGCAACACACACGTTCCGCTGATATGGTATGGTTGGAAAGTTAAAAAACAGAAAGTTTTCAGTCAGATAAATATCACCGACATAGCACCAACGGTTTCGACGGCTCTTGGCACACCGCCACCGCCAATCGTAAGCGGCAAGGTGCTTGAGAATATTTTTTTGAACAAATAGGGACGATGGGCAGACTTGCTGCCTTTTGTCATATAAAAACTTTAACTTTTCTTTTGAAACATTGATTATTACAATGCGTTATCTTCGCGAAAGATTTATATCGGAACAGATATGAGAAAGTTTTTGTTGATTATATCGATTTTGCTTGTGTCGTTGGCTTCGTTTGCCGACGGTGTTACCTTTACGGGAAAGGCTCCGTCGGTTGTTGGCGTTGGACAGCGCATGCAGGTGCAATATACTTTGAATGAGAAGCCTTCGTCGATACAACTTGGAAATATTCCTGGTTTCAAGATGGTGGGCGGTCCGTCGCAGAGTTCCAGCTCGAGCGTCAGCATTGTCAACGGCAGCATGACTAGTACAAATACCTACACTTATACATATACTCTCGAAGCCGTCTCCGAAGGCAACTATACGCTCGAAGGTGCAACGGCAGTTGTCAAGGGAACCAAATACACCTCTAACAGCATTTCTGTAACTGTGCAGAAAGAAGCTGTTCAGCAACAGCAGCAACGCCAGTCAAGCTACTTCGACCCGTTCGAAGAGTTCTTCGGTTCGGGAAGCCGTTCCTCGTCGCAGCAACAGCAACCGCAGAACCAGCCAAAGTCGAGCGTTGCATCCGACGACGTGCTTATACGCACAATCGTTTCTAAGTCGAACCTTGCAAAAGGTGAGGCCGCCATCGTCACAATAAAGCTGTACACTGCCATCGACCTTATGTCAATCGAAGATTTTACTCCGCCAAAGTTCAACAACTTTTATGTCGAAGAACTTGAAACCGACACAAATCTGAAATGGTCGCGCGAAACATTAAACGGAAAGACATACAATACGGCAATACTTAAGAAATACCTTGTTTTTCCACGTGTTGCAGGTCGTGTCGAAATCGATCAGGCAAACATTAAGTGCATGGCGCGTGTGGTTTCGGGACGACATCCGTTTTGGGGCTACACCTACGACAATGCTCCGGCTTCGTCGACTGCTCCAGCAGTTACGCTTAATGTGTCGGCTTTGCCGTCGGAACCTGTCGGCTTCTCGGGCGCAGTCGGACGCTTCAACATCTCGCTTAGCAAACCGAACGATACCATATCGGTAAACGAGGCTGTTACATGCAAGGTAACAATCTCTGGTTCTGGAAATTTCAGCAACATCGAAGCTCCAAAAATCTCGTGTCCGAAGGAATTCGAACAGTACGAGCCTGTCGTGACGAGCAAACTTAATGCAACCGAATCGGGAATGTCGGGCAGCAAGACCTGGGAGTTTACTCTGGTTCCACGCTATGGAGGAACATTCAATCTCGGTGAGGTTTCGCTGGTTTACTACGACCTTGCTTCAAAGTCATACAAGACGGTTTCGTCCGAACCGATAATTATCAATGTGAGAAAGGGTAGTGGCGATGCTGCTGCTAGCTCGATATACAATATGCAGACTGGTGTCGAAGTCATCAATCCCGAGGATGTCCGCTATATTCACAAGGGCAACTTGCATTTGGCTATGGCATATTCACCGCTAATGCTTTCGGGATTGTACTGGTGTATTATAATAGGTCTGCTTGTGCTTTTTGTCGTTATGGTTGTAGTTATGCGTAAGAATATCAAGAAACGTCAGGATGTAGAACTGATGAAACGCCAAAAAGCCAACAAGATATCGCGCAAACGACTGAAGTCGGCACGTAAATTCATGCAGGCAAACGACCATACCGGTTTCTATAAGGAAATAATCACCGCACTTTGGGGATATGCCGGCGACAAACTTTCGATTCCGACGTCACAGCTTACAAAGGATAATGTAAAACAAGCATTTGCCGAACATAATGTCGACGAGGAACTGTCGCAGCATTTTGTCGATCTTATCGACAAGTGCGAGTTTGCACATTTCGTTTCAAGTGCAAGCAACGAAATGCAGGCAATTTACGATGAGACAACCAAAATTATTGAACAACTTGAAGAAAACATGAGGTAGGCCATGAAAAAGTATTTTATATCTGTAGTACTTTCGCTAATGTCGCTGAGTTTGTTCTCTGGCAATGTGGAGCAACTTATTGATAGCGCACAGAACTCATTTATGCAGACGCAGTATGCTGCTGCTCTCGAAATGTACGATTCGGTCTGCAACATGGGATATTCCTCGTCGGACCTATATTATAATATAGGTAATTGTTATTACCGTCTCAATGATATTCCAAATTCGGTATATTATTACGAAAAGGCCCTGATGCTCGACCCGTCGAACGATGATGCCGAATTCAATTTGAACATAGCCAACAGGCAACTCAAGCAAATTGTAGAACCATTGCCGATGCCTTTTTATACCCGATTGGGTATAAAAATACTGAATATAATGAGTTCGGATGCGTGGACAATATTGAATATTGTCTTTCTTGTGTTGACTCTCATTGGTATTGCTTTGTATCTGTTTTTGGGACGAATCGCACTTAGAAAACTTGGCTTTTCCATTGCTGTAATATCGCTTGTGATATTCATTTTCACGGCAATATGTGCATACAAGTCCTCTGTTGTAATTTCGGAAAACAACTATGCAATTGTGTTCGAACAGTCGATGGTGAAGTCGTCGCCCAATGCCGATGCCGTAAATTCGTTTGAGATATACGAAGGCATTAAGGTTCAGGTGGTTGATTCTGCCAATGGCATGTACAACATTAAGTTGGCCGACGGCAAGGAAGGGTGGATGGATATGTCCGATGTCAAGCTGCTGTCCAGATGAACAAATTTACCATTGCAATATTGCTGTGCTCTGTAATGGCTTTACAATCGTGCACTTTTTGGGAGACGGTAGTGTCTGTTTTTACTAAAAGTTGTACGAAGAATACTACCGACAAATACGTTTTCCGAGCATCGGTTGAAGTTATGTCACCAAACTTGCAACTGGCTCAGGAAAAGGCGATTGCCGAAGCAAAAAGAGAGCTGATAAGGCAAGTTGACGAGTATATTGCCGAAAATATTTCGTACAAGGATTTTCTACGCGACGGCAAGTACGAGGAGAAGATTGATGCTGTGCGTGACAAGGTTGTCGCTGTCTGCGAAAATTCGTGTTCTCACCAGGCTAAGAAGTCGTCGCAAATAGTGTATTCGGTGACCTTGCAGATAAATCGTGCAACCGTAGATGATATAATTTCAGCATACAAATGACTTTTACCCTCGACATAATATTGATAGCCTTGTCGTTGATTCTGCTTATCGTCGGAATCATAGGCTGTTTCTTGCCGATTCTTCCTGGACCACCAATCGCCTATGGCGGATTCCTTGCAGCCTTCTTTGTAAGTTATTGCCATTTCGAGGTTTCTACGCTGATAATACTTGGCGTAATAATGGTTGTGGTTACTGTTCTCGATTTTCTTGTGCCGTCGTGGGCGACAAAGAAGTTCGGCGGGACAAAATGGGGTAGCCGTGGCGCTGCAATAGGAATACTTGTCAGCCTTTTCGGTCTGGCATGGTGGGCTATTTTCCTGGCTCCGTTTGCTGGTGCATTCATTGGAGAACTTCTTTATCTGAAGAAGCACGGACAGAAGACCGAAGGCAATATGAAAGCCGTATGGAAGGCAGCCTTTGGCGCATTTCTAGGCATGATGTGCGGAATAATGATGAAACTTATTTATTCCTGCTTCGTATTCTTCGTGGTAGTCAAGGAGTTTATAATGGGCGTTTTCGGATAATGATTATCAATTGTCCATTATCAATTGTCAATTATCCATTGTCCATTGTCCATTGTCAATTGCTTTACCTTGCCGGGTCGAAAATGCTGAAATGCACGCTCCCGTACTTTTTCATAGTGACGAAATGTGGAAAATCTGAAAAATTGTTGCTTTCTCCGTGTTCTATTATAAGATAAGAGGTGTCGGAAAGCAGATTGTTCCTAAATACCGAATGGTATATTTCCTCGATGTTTTCGAGTGCGTATGGCGGGTCGGCGAATATCACGTCGAATTTCTTGTGGCAAGTGTCAAGGTAACGGAAAACATCGGACTTGTAGATTGTGGCTTGAGAAAAGCCTAATTCCTTGAAATTCTTTTCGATATATGCAGCGTGCTTAACGTTGCTCTCAACTGCTATAAGCGATTTTACACCGCGGCTTGCAAATTCGTACGATATGCTTCCTGTGCCGCTGAAAAGATCAAGGACATCGATGTTTTCGAAGTTGAAATCATTGTTCAGAATATTGAACAAAGCCTCCTTGGCAAAGTCGGTAGTAGGACGAGCCTTGAATGTTGCCGGGGGTGTAAATGATTTTCCGCGATATTTTCCGCCTATTATTCTCATTGATTTATGCTTAGGAAATTGTAGAAGTAATGAGGTGAAAATTCCTGAAAGCGGTAGAAGTATTTGTAGTCGTTGTTTAACGATTCGAAATATACGGTTCTTACGAATTTCTTTAGATGAAGCACAGCAAGGTCATCTTGCTCGATGAATCCGGAGAACGCAATCTCACATTCTTCGGGTTGCAGTCCAAGCTGTTCGAAAGTGTTGATTATAAAGTACAATATGTCGTTCGACGATTTGTAGGAGTATGTGTTGTAGTTGGCAATCTGTCCTTTGTCGATGACTAGAGTTTCGAAGAAATCCTCGAACACCTGAACCATCATTCTCTGGCGGTTTGGCTTCTCGCTTATTTTGGTTTTCGTCAGGCTGGTTTCGATAAGTGGGTACGACTGCGGATACAAGTTGTAGCGAGGGAACATCTCGTCGAGTAGGGCTACGATATTTTTGTCGATGGCAAATATTATTACTGTCTGTGACTTCGGCAGTCTCGAATATCTTATTTCCTCATCTGGAGAAATTTTTCTGTTGATGGCATAAATGCTTTCGGCTGCTTTCTCATCGAATATAGCATCTGGGACAATGGTGACGTTACGTGTGGCGAAAACGATGTTAATGTTCTCGAACTGAACATCTTTCAAGCCTTCGCTTTCTACAAATTGGCGTATTTCGTCGGCTTTGTTTGTTTCGAATTGCATCGAAACAAGTGCCTGTACCTTTTTGTCGTCGATGTCGTATATAGAATAAGAAAGTCCACCTTGAGAAATCAAGATGGACAGACTATTTTTTGCGAGCAAATCAATGTCGCCCTTGATGCGGACAGATTTCATTGTTACTCTTGTTTTTTCTTTTCCATAGTAGCATCCCAGTTACCTGCGTTGTTGTTTGCTTCGTCAAGTTTACCAACTCTGAGGCAGGTATCTTTGATTTTGTCCTTGTAGTTAACGGTGAGCTGTCTGTTGAGTCCGTCAAGAAGGTCGTCGTACAAAGCGTAGCACTGGAAAACCTTAACGGCAACACCCGAACCAGTCATAACGGTAGCTGTATCCATCTTGAATTCAACTTTGCGTCCAACTCTTGTATATCTTATATCTTCTACAGGATATTCGAGATTTTTGAACAACGAATCCTTAACAGAAACCAAAGTTGTATCACGTCTGAAATTCTTAAGTCCAGCGTCTTCAACTTCCTTCCAGTTGCCAGCTTTCTTTGCCTTCTCAATCATAGCAATGGCTTTCTTTTCTGTCAAACCAGCTTTAAGTTGTTCGTCAGAAAGAGTTCCGATAGCCCTTACAACCTTTAACTTTCCATTGTTGATGAAATTAATCAGGGAGTCGAACGATGGAGTGTACAAATGTTCGTATGCTGGAACTTTACTCTTCAGATATACAGTGTCATTCCCGTTCAAGATTTCCTTAACAACTTTCTTTCCACCTTTTACAGAGTCTTTGTTGTACACAGGAGATAGAACATTTTCCTTATATGCTACCTGTGCTGTACGTATAGCAACAAGTTGTTCTACAGTTGTTTTAAATCTAGCTATTCTCTGATCTTCATATTCGATTGGCGTTTTAATACCATCAACAATTTTGTAGGTCAGAAATGCAACAAGTCCTAACAGAAGGACAGACACGACTATTCGAATTACCTTTTCCATTATTAAATTTAAGTTTAATTTTGCAGTCGCAAAGTTAGAATTTTTTTTGATACCGCAAGCAAATAATAAAAAATTTAGATGACACGAGAAGAGTTTCGAAACAGATTGTCTCTTTTGATGAATTGCGAACTGACACAGGGGCAGTTAGAAGCTACAGAATTGTTGTATTCGTTTATGGGTGACCGTGAAAAATTCTGTACATTTCTTCTGAAGGGATATGCTGGTACAGGAAAAACGACATTGATAAGCGCATTTATTCGACTTCTTGAGCATTTAAAAATTAATACTGTACTGCTGGCACCTACTGGCAGGGCAGCCAAAGTCCTGTCGAATTATTCAGGACGTCGAGCATCAACAATTCATAAATGCATATATAGGAAAAAATCGACTTCCGATCCATCGAGTTCTTTCTCGTTAAATTATAACAGCTACAAGAATACAATATTCATTGTTGATGAAGCATCGATGATTGGTAATAATCAGGTTGCCGATAGTGGATTTGGAAGTGGACGCCTTCTTGATGATTTGTTTGCCTATGTTTTTAACGACAACAACTGTCGTGTAATTCTTCTTGGTGATTCGGCACAGCTTCCGCCTATTGGAACAGCGTTGAGTCCCGCTCTTGACGAGGCATATTTGCAAGCATACGGACTAAAGGTCTATTCGTGCGAATTGTCGGAAGTGGTTAGACAAGATGCGAATTCTGGTATTTTGTTCAATGCTACCGAGTTGCGAAAGATGCTGACTGACAGGAATATTGATTTTCCAAAACTTAGGACATCAGGTTTTCCCGAAATACATACTATTACTGGAGCTGAACTGATAGAAGAGATTGAAAGTTCATATTCGCATTATGGCACTGATGATACTCGAATTATATGCAAGACCAACAAGTATGCAAATAAATACAACATGGGTATACGTAATCGCATATTGTGGCGAGAGGAAGAACTTTCGTATGGAGACTTGCTTATGGTTGTTAAAAATAATTATTCGTGGTTGCCCGAGAATGCTGAAATAGACTTCATTGCAAATGGGGATATGCTCGAAGTGCTGAAAGTAAAGCGTCATTATGAATTGTACGGACATCGGTATGTTGACCTAGATGTGAGATTTGTCGATTTCCCAGAACTTGAAATAGAGGTAAAGGCATTGCTGGATACTTTGTCGATAGATTCAGCCGGTATGCCATCAGACTATTACAAGGATTTATGGCAGCAACTCGAAATAGACTACGAAGACATAACAGATTCAAAGAAACGGCACGAAGCGATGCTTAAAGATCCGTATTACAATGCATTACAGATAAAATATGCGTATGCTATGACTTGCCACAAGTCGCAAGGCGGACAATGGAAATCGGTTTTTGTCGATCATGGCTGGATTAACAAGGAAGAAATCACGGAGGAAGGAAAATACGAATTCCTGCGTTGGCTATATACTGCAGTCACAAGGGCAACCGAGAAGTTGTATCTGGTGAATTTTGACAAGGATTTTCTTGAAAAATAAACCTAAATACGTTGTAATTGATTGTAGAAATCTGTGTAATTCTTTTCAGCTTCATAATACTTCATAAAATATGTAACGGCAGATTCCTTTAATTTGGAGTGATTTGCAATAATAAGATCTACAGCAGTTTCAAAATCTTTA
>CADARW010000091.1 GCA_902790405.1 uncultured Bacteroidia bacterium | reverse complement strand
TAATTCTTTAATAGATATAGGCTGGGCTATGGAAATCCCAAGTGGATATTTTGGAGCAATTTTTGCTAGAAGCGGTCTTGCTAATAGTCAAGGACTTAATACTTCTTATTGTCATTCTGAACTCTCCATATCTGCAAAGCCTAATTGCAAAAAAATGCATAGAATTCTTCGCTGACCACTACAATATAGAGCTAACTGTAGGCGATGTTTACCTGAAAATACCCAACAAAGTCGTATTGTACGATGTCGAAATGAAGGACTCGTGCGGAAACATGCTCCTTTCGGCCGACGACATGGAGGCTTCGGTAGAAAGATTCTCGATACGGAAAAATTTCCTCTTGCTTTCGGAGGTAAAACTCGACAAGCCATACATCAACGCCAGCATCGACCAGCATGGCAACGCCAACTACGAATACATCCTGCGGAAATTCGCTTCCGACGACACTACTAGCATAGACTTCAACGTGATATGCCGGAAATTTACCATTGCCAACGGACATCTAAAATATTCCGACCAAAGATACGGAAGCACAGCTGCACTATTCAATCCGCACGACATCGACATCAACGACTTTAACGTCGAAATCAGCCGCTTCAGATATCTTAACGACACGCTAAATGTAAACATCGACAATTTCTCGATGAACGAAAAATCTGGAATCGCCATCAACCGCATTGCTGGAAAAATAAAATACTACGACAAAGGCATAAACCTTGAAAATCTTGAAATTAGAACCGATTATTCGCAACTTGCATGCTCCGAAATAACAGTAAAGGGCAAGGACGAGCTCTACCTGAGTAATCCGATGGAGCTGATTGAAAAACTTACAGTCAACATCGATACCATTGTATTTTGCGTTGCCGACCTAGCTCCTTTCCTTCCTCAATACGAAGGCTTTACCGATAGTTTACATATAAGAGGAAACTTCTCGGGACGACTCGACGACTTCAAATTCAAAAACTTCGGCATTTCAATGTACGACAACACTAGGCTTTATGCAAACCTGTCGGTCAACGGATTCCCCGATGTCGAACAGACTATCGTCTTCGGAAATATATCAGACATGTACACCAGCAAAAACGACATAAACAAGATACTGCGTTTAATTTCTCCAGAAAATCCAGTACAAATACCTTCTGCCCTAAATAATTTAGACCACATTGCATTCAACGGAAACCTGTCGGGTATGCTCAACGATATGATGGCATTCGGTCTGCTCACAACTAACTTCGGCACGATAAAGACCGATATAGCTCTTATGCCCGACTGGAAAGAAAAATCGCTGGCATACGAAGGAAAAGTTTCTACAGCAAATCTCGACCTTCAAAATATTATCGACGGCAACAATGGCTTAGGACTGTTATCATTTGACATAATCGTGAGCGGAAATGTAGATTCGCTGTCGCGCACCCAAAACAAGTTAAACGGTAATATACACCGCATCGATTTCAACGGATACAGCTACAACGACATAAACTTGAACGGCAGACTGTCGAACCAGATGTTCGACGGCAAAATAGCTATCAACGATCCCAACATCACAGCCGAACTCATTGGAAGCTACAACTTTGGGAGCAAAAACAACAATATCGAAATCACTAGCGATGTATACGCCGACCTCAAGGCATTGCACTTAGCTCCCGAAAGCGCCAACGACTCCAAAATAAAGTTTGTTCTGGGAGCCAACCTAAAAGGCGACCTTGCTAACCAGCCTGTCGGAAACATAACACTCAGTCAAGCCGAATTCAACATAGATGCAAACAAATTGAAAATAAACAAATTGTCGGCCACAGCAGAAAAAATAGACGAGAAAACCCACAGTATAAAAATAGAATCAGACTTCCTCGAAGCATACATTTTCGGAGAATATATGCTAAGCGAGATTCCTGGCGACATATACAGCCTGGTAGCAAAAACAATACCTTCGGTCTTCGGCAAATACGAAAAAACCAAAACAAGCAATAGCTATTTCACATATTCGTTCCGCATCAAAAACATAAACGATTTCATAAAATTCTACGATCCTGAACTCAACTTCAAAGGCGACATATACACCACAAACGGATACATGTTCGGCAACACTCAGACATTATACGGCAAACTAAACCTGCCCGAAATAACACGTGGCGAATACTCAATAGGAGAAAGCAACATAGAAATATCAAGCATATACGGACTTTCGACTTTATACATAAATACAAAAGACCTAAGCCGCAACGAATTTTCTTTCGAAGACATAAAAATCGCCGTCAGTGCCGAAAACGACAGTATTGCCCTCAATACAAACTGGGGAGGAAACGACAGTTGCCAAAACAGCGGATTCTTCACTCTTGGCACTAAGTTCATTCCCAACGAAAACGACTCCATGCCACGCATCGAAGCACACATATCACCTTCTCAGTTCATTTTTGGCGAAACTATATGGAAACTAGGCGAATCGAACATCAACTACGACAATCAGGAAGTCGAAATCGACAACCTAAAACTCACCAACGCCAACCAAATTCTGAGTCTCAAAGGTTATGTCTCGAAAGATCCCAACAAAGTACTGTCGTTTATGATCGACAACGTTGACGTTGGAAACGTAAATGTCATAACAGAGCCACAAGGCTACGAATTCGGAGGAATACTATCGGGAAGCGGAAGAATCGCCAACCTGTATGATATTCCAATCTTCACCGCCAATGTTAACATCAACGACCTGAGTATAAACCAGGAAAATCTCGGCAAACTAAACCTCTCGTCAAAATGGGACAACATGAACAAAGCATTTGTGCTGAGCGGAAACAACAAATACATCGAAATGAAGGGAACCTACCATACCGAAATCGATAGTGTCAACGCCAGCATTATGCTAAAAAACCTAAAATTGGAAATATTTGACAAATACCTTAACAAATACGAAATAAGTGATCTTAAAGGCGATGCTAACGGAATTCTTTCGATAACGGGCAAAATAAGACAACCGCAAATGAACGGAAGCATCAGCCTAAAGCGAACCGAATTTGTATACGACTACCTGAAACTAAAAGCGCTAACCGAAGACAAAATATACATTGCCAGCGACAAAATATACTTTGACAATTTCAAGGTGACCGACGAAAACGGAAATATAGGCACCATAAACGGTGGAATATACCACGACAATTTCAAGAACTTCCGCTTCGAACTGCTGGCCGACCTCAACGATTATAAGGTAATGAACACAAAACTTGCCGACAATAACCTGTTCTACGGAACCGTATATGCCACTGGCGGACTTTCGGTAGAGGGGACTCCAAATAATTTCTCCATATATGCAGGTGCTACTACCGAGGCCGGAAGTAAGTTCATTCTACCTATGGAGGACAGCTATCATTCCCAAAACACCAGCTACCTAACATTTATTTCAACCGAAGAACACGATGCCGAAATAAATAAGCACAATTTCTCCTCAACCAAATACTCAATAAAACTCGACGTCAACGTACAGCCCGAAACCGAAGTTCAAATTGTCTTCGACCCACGTACTGGCGACCGTATTAAAGCCAATGGCGAAGGCATGCTGAAAATTGAATACACATCCGATGAAGAACTTTACATGTACGGTGAAATTGAAGTTGTAAAAGGTGACTACCTATTCACACTCGAAAACATTATAAACAAGCGTTTTACAATACCTGCAGGCGGAACCATAACATGGAACGGCAATCCTTACGAAGGAAAACTTAACCTCGATGCTGTATATACCACAACGGTTTCGCTCAAGGAACTCATGCGCGAAGAATACGATACTACCGACAGCTACAGCCAGAAGGCCAACGTCGAATGCCACATGCATCTGAACGGAAACCTGATGTCGCCCGAAATACAGTTCAGCATAAACATCCCTAACGCGCCCGACAAAGTCAAGACAAAACTGGCAAGCCTCACACAGGACGAAATCAACAAGCAGCTGCTGTACGTACTTGTAATCAATCAGTTCTACGACCCCAACGCCGAAATGCTGAACCAAACAGGTACAACTACCAACGCTGTCGGTGTAACAACCACCCAGATGCTTTCGAACCAGCTAAGCAACTGGATTTCGCAGATTGTAAAAGATGTGGATGTCGGCTTCAAGTACAAACCAGGCACCGAAATGTCGGGACAGGAAATAGAAGTCGCCTTAAGTACACAGATATTCAACGACCGACTCCTTATAAACGGAAACCTCGGCATAAGCGACAAGAGGTTCAACAACGAAAACCTCGTCGGCGATGTCGAAGTACAGTGGAAACTTAACAAAAAAGGTACGCTACGTATAAAAGGGTTCTCTCGCAAGAACACCGACCTCGAAGCCGAATACGGCCCCTACACCACTGGTGCCGGCATCTTCTACACCGAAGAGTTCGACACCTTCGGCGAACTCATGCGCAAAATCTGGGACGACATAACCTTCAAGCAGGCTCGCGAACGCCACAAGGCAAAGAAAGCCCAGAAAAAAACAGCTTCGGTCGCAGCAAAGCAAAAACAATAACATGTCCGAAAGCGTTTATTGCACCACCCGATCCCGTTAGGGGTCATGGTTCGGTAAAACAAAAAAGCGTTGGCGCAATACCATGCTCCCGACCCCGTTAGGGGTCATGGTTCGGTACAAAAGAAACAATAAAAACACAACGTTGGCGCACGTTTTTGTCGCGACAGCATACAAAAACTGTGACAACGCGCACAAACAAAAAAGGAATGTAACAAAACCGCTACATTCCCTTTAAATATTCGTATGTCCACACCTTCGACAGGTGCAGCAATCTTTTTTACAACAAGTGATAGCTTACAACAAGTCCTGCCATCACGATGCTGACCATGCTCATAAGCTTGATAAGGATGTTTAGCGAAGGTCCCGACGTATCCTTAAACGGATCGCCAACGGTATCACCAACAACGGTTGCCTTGTGATTTTCAGAACCTTTGCCACCGAAATTGCCTTCCTCGACATATTTCTTGGCATTGTCCCATGCGCCACCAGCATTTGCCATGAACACAGCAAGCACAAATCCGCACGACAAACCGCCAATAAGCAATCCAAGCACACCAGGAACACCAAGAACCAAACCTGTAATCACCGGAACAAGAATTGCCAATATCGACGGCAACAACATTTCACGCTGTGCGCCCTTGGTCGATATTGCAACGCAACGCTCGTAGTCGGGTTCGGCCTTGCCCTCGAGAATACCAGCAATGGTACGAAACTGACGGCGAACTTCCTCCACCATCTTCTGTGCAGCACGACCTACAGCATTCATCGTCATACCGCAGAACACAAATGCCATCATTGCGCCAATGAACACACCGACAAGCACCATAGGATTCATAAGGTTGACATTGTATGCCTCCATAAAGTCAACTAAAGTTGCCTTGGCAGCCTCAACGCCATTTGGCAACGACTCTCCTACTCGTATCAGAGCCATCTTTATCTCCTCGATGTACGAAGCCAACAAAGCAAGTGCCGTAAGAGCTGCCGAACCAATGGCAAAGCCCTTTCCTGTTGCAGCTGTCGTATTTCCGAGAGCATCAAGAGCATCGGTACGCTTGCGGACTTCGGGTTCCAGACCGCTCATCTCGGCATTACCACCAGCATTGTCGGCAATAGGTCCGTACGCATCGGTTGCAAGAGTAATTCCAAGAGTCGACAACATACCGACAGCAGCAATTCCGATTCCGTACAAGCCCATGCTTAAATTTTCGGCAGTAAAATCGATGCTGAACCCATTTGCACACAAATACGAAAGCACAATAGCACATCCGACGGTAATCACTGGAATTGCCGTAGAAAGCATTCCCAAGCCCAAACCCGAAATAATAACGGTTGCAGGACCTGTCTGCGAACTTTCGGCAACCTTCTGTGTAGGACGATAAGTCTGTGAAGTATAATATTCGGTTGATTTACCAATAATTACACCAGCGAGCAAACCAACAACCACCGACAACGAAACCTGCCACCACTGGTTGGTTTCGGTACCGAAAAGCCATGCAAATATTCCGAATGTAGCCACTGCGATAAGCACTGCTGCTGTGTTTGTTCCGCGCGACAATGCCGAAAGCAATTGTTTCATGCCAGCATCTTCCTTAGTGCGAACGAGGAAAATTCCAAACAGCGAAAGGATAACTCCCACAGCAGCGATAAGCGACGGAGCCAGAACAGCCTTCAACTGCATTCCCTCCACTGCCGATGTTGCAAATGCCGATGCACCGAGAGCCATCGTTGCAAGTATCGAACCTGCGTAGCTTTCGTAAAGGTCGGCACCCATACCTGCCACGTCACCGACGTTGTCGCCAACGTTGTCGGCAATTGTTGCCGGATTGCGCGGATCGTCCTCAGGGATATTGTATTCGGTCTTACCTACGAGGTCGGCGCCAACATCTGCAGCCTTGGTGTAGATACCGCCACCCACGCGGGCAAACAGCGCCTGTGTAGAAGCACCCATGCCAAAGGTAAGCATGGTTGTTGTTATTATTATAAGGTGATTCTCGGCTGGAATGAAATAATCGAGTACGATGAACCATACCGAAACATCGAGCAAAGCAAGCCCCACAACAACAAGACCCATTACAGCACCCGACCTGAAAGCCACCTGCAAACCGCTGTTGAGCGACTTACGTGCAGCATTGGCTGTACGTGCCGATGCGTATGTTGCAGTCTTCATGCCAAAGAATCCTGCCAATCCCGAAAAGAAACCTCCAGTCAGGAAAGCAAACCATACCCATTCGTTCTGCAATCCGAAAAACGACATTACACCAAATACAACAGCAAGGATGACAAAAACAATTATCACGACCTTGTACTGCTGCTTCAGGTAAGCCATAGCACCACTCCTTACATGGCGGGCAATCTTTTTCATGAGGTCGGTACCCTCATCGGCCTTTATCATCTGCCTAAAAAAGATATAGGCAAAAAGCAAGGCAATTATTGATGCCGCCAACGCCAAATAAATAATCCACTTCATATAAATAAATTTTAAATTACTAACTACCAATAAGATACAAAAGCACACACAAATTATGGCTTCGTATCTTCGGAGCGCAAATGTAGAGCGATTTTTCAACCTCGCCAAACATTTTTTATGAACAGATTATTGCTATTTGCTAAAAGTTCACATTCATCCTCCAAGTCATCACATAATACTTGTTATCGATGATTTTGCGTGGTGAGAACTTGTAGAAGAAATCGAACGAAATGCGCTTGCGGAACATATTGACAGAGATGCCGGGCGCCGCATATCCCGAGAAATAATCCGACTTTTTAATTCCTGCATTTGTGCCTTTTGTTTCTTCTTTGACATGTCCGTAATATGCCGATACTTCAATGAACGGATGGAAATACTTGAGATATGGGTATTTCACACGGCACAACACTCCGTAGCGGACATCCAAGGTAGTTTTCGAAACTTTGGTGTTCAGCTTTCCGTTGTCGTAAAAGCCCGAGAACTCCGCTCCTACCGACAGGTAATTGAAGATGCCGTAGGTGTATCGTCCTGCAAACACCAATGGTTTGTAGTTCTTTATATCGCCGAGATACTGGTTTATCTGGAGACCGATGGAATGGCGGTGAAAGATTTCCTGATGCTCCTTCTGCGACTCCTTGTACGGTCTTATGCGTTCAAGCAGACTCACTTTGTTGAAGTTGACGCTGTACGAAATTGCTGGCATAAATGGGAATATGCTCAGCTGGTGCATCTTGCCACCATAATCAATATAGTATAGATATGGATTCTTTCTATTATAAGCATTTATTACGCTAATAGTAAAAGTTCTTTCTCCCCAGTGCAACGATTTTACAAAATTGAAACCGACATCGAGACGATGATAAGGCTTCATTCTGTAATTAGAAATTCCATCATATACATAAGAGAACCTTCCGTCTTCGTTGTATATATACCCGACTGGAACTGTAATAGGTGCACCTGTTGCTATTGCCCAGTTTGCCGAAATTGAAAATTTGTCACTTACTGCCCAGTTGAGCGAAATGCTGAAACTGTGCGTGCGGTCGTTGTCGGCAAGGAAGTACTCGCCTTTGTTTATTCCTTCGAACTGCCTTCTGTTTCGCGATAGCGAATAGCCCATGAAACCGGTGAGACTTCCGCGTGTCTTGGTTAGCAGAAATTCTATCCCCATCGCCTTTCCATTGCCTCCGGTTGCAAGCAGATCAAGGTCGGTAATGTTTTCGACCATACCTTCAACCGAAATGTTACGCTTCATCATGGCAAGGTTCGACATCTTCTTGTAGTAGACTTCGATTGATGTTTCGAACATTCCATCGAGGAAACTACGGGCGATGCCAACATCAAACTGATCTGACTTTGCTGGCTGAAGTTTTCCAGTAGAAACTATCCATCGGTCAGCATAAATGTTCATCACATTGCCTGTAACACAGTGTATGTTCTGGTGTATCCGCGAATATGCCATCTTTATTGTGAATGCCTTTGGAATACGGGACATTACTAAAGCACGTGGTTCGGGCTGCCAGTACGACTTCCTGCCGCGTATATCGTAATAGTGCACCATGCGGAATCCAATATTTGAAGACACGTATTTGCCGAAATGCATCTCGCCAAGAATATATGCCGATGTTTCGGTGGAATAGATGTGTGGGGCATGGTTTTTATCTTCGTACAGAAGCGTGTCGTTTACATAACTTCGCATCTTTGTGCTGTATGGCATCGATACGAACAGCGATTCTGTAATGCCTGCCCTAAGGACAGACTTTCCCCACATTTTCCAGTTTATGTCGACAGCAAGACGTAAGTCCATTATATTTACCGCATTCTTGAACACAAGCGAAGATATTGAATCGCGGTTATGCGTATCGTTGAACTTTGCAAGGCTAGTACTGTGGTAGTCGGTGAGGCTGAGATTTATACGGCTGCTGGTGCGGTCGTCGAACTTGTGGTCCCATTTCAGCGATGCCATCTTGTTGCCACCTGAAATACGGAAACGAGAAACATCACGTCTGCCATATACATCGTTGCCGATTTTGTAGATGTCATCACCAATGTATGTTCCGAAACGCAAAGTGTTCTTGTCGTTGAACTTATGATTTATCTTGAAGTTGAAATCCCAGAAGGTATAAGCTATTTTTTGGTCATGAAGAAACAGCGACGAGGCTGGATACATAATGAGGTCGTACATGAAGCGACGGATTGAGAACAGCATCGAGGTCTTCTTGTTTTTAAGCGGACCACCAAGATTCAGCTTGCAGTCGAGCAAACCGATGGTGAGGTTTCCGCGTGTCATGTCCTCCACGTTGC
>CADARW010000090.1 GCA_902790405.1 uncultured Bacteroidia bacterium | reverse complement strand
ACAGTTTAATAGCACAAAATTTAGTCAACTTGTATATAGTTACCTAAATTAATGTACAATCGAGTTTTGGAGAGAGAGAAAAAAATTAGCGGATAGAATATCCTTATACTCTTGATATAGTGTTTTTTTCAAAAAGAAAGAGGGATTATTTTTTTTATTTTTTCAATGCCATCTTTCCTGCTCCAAAGTCAATCACCGCCTTGTATTTTTTTAGGAAATCGCTGCCTAAAATGCCAATAATTTTTCGCCCGATCAGGCTTTCGTAGAGCGCGTTGATGTGCTCGAGACTGATAAACACTGCTCGATTTATGTTTACCTTGAACCTGCCGATTGCAAAGTCTTTGATTTTTCCAACTTTCACATCGTCGATCGAAGCATTTAGGCTGTAATTTTTTCCGCTGTCCTTTATTTCGTGCAGACGAATGCCCGAAAATGTTTCCGTGTTGCTGTCGAATACGGTGTTGGAGCAGCCCGTGTCAATCAGCATGAACTGCTTTTGCCCCATTATTGTGCACTGCACGAAAATATGCTTCCCGCCACCTTCGAGCGACTTAATTGTTATCCGGCTCGTGTAGCACTTCGGTGTCGGTTGCTTCTGTTGTGTTTTCATTTGATGTTTCGGTTTGGGTTTCTATTGGAAGTATTGTGGATATGTCGGCTTGTGCCTTGCTGTTCTTCTTTTTGCCGAGTATTATTATCAGCAGACTGCACATTATTATGCTTGTGAGTACTACCGCGTAGCCTATTTCGGCAATTTCCTGTCCGTATGGAAGTCCTTCCTGCAGCGGAATGGAAGCCAAAATTGCAGGGACAAGTCCTTTTGGCATCATTATCGACATCAGAAGCTTGTCGTCTGGGGAGCAGTCCTTGCGGACAAGCAGCCTGACGGTTGGTATTCTTGCAATTATTACTAGGCAGACAATCATTACGGAAATGAGGTATATCAGAGGTGTGCCGAACTCAATAACTATTCCGATGTAAACAAAGAAATAGGTCTGCATCACAAATACGATTTCGGAGAAAAAGTTCTTTTCGTTGTCGTTGAGTTTGGCGGTCTCGATTTTGAAAATGCGCTTCCACAGTTTCATCTTGTCGAAGTATTCGGAGTTGCCAAGCACAATTCCGAACGACAAGGCTGCAATTCCGCCGTTGAGACCGAGCAGTTCGGCGCATCCGTAAATTATGAATACGAGCGCCAGAGTGGTGAACATCGAGTTTTTTATTCCACGTATCCAATTGAGCAGCAGGCTCCAGGCAAATCCGCCAAACAGGCCTAGCAGTATTGCCAGCAGGAACGATTTTGCCATGTTCCCCAGAATAGAGGTCGCCTCGAGGTCGCCGGCCTTCATGCTTTCGAGCACAGCCAGACCGACAACAAGGCACAGCACGTCGGTGAATGCCGATTCGAGAAGCAGCACGGTTCCTGCCTTATGTCCCATGTTTAGCTGCCTTACCATCGGTATTACCACCGCCGACGATGTGCCGCCAAGTATGGAACCGAGGAAAAGTGCTGTAGTGAAATCGAAGTCGGCAAGCCACATTGTTATGCCTACCACTATGCCTGCCGAAAATATGAAGTTTATTATTGTTACAAGTGTAGCCGAGAGGATTGACGATTTTAATTCCTGAAGTTTCAGACCTACGCCACTTTCGAATAGGATTATTATTAAGGTTATTGTTGTAAAAACACGACCAACTTCACCAAAAAAAATCTTGCTGTCGATGAAAAAACCTGCAATTATACCAATAGTAATTAAAATTAATACATTCGGTATTTTTGTCTTGTCGAAAAGCTTATTTAGTAGGTGGCTAAAGAAGATTAATCCACCTAAAATCATAACAATTATTGTAATTTTTTCCATCAGTTATTAAACCTTTTATTATTTTTGCAGTCGAAAGTTTTGATTTTATCAATCAATAGGATTGCAAAAATAGAATAATTTCTGATTGAAGATTGTTTTTTTGATTGGAAATACTGAATTAGGTTAGTAATTTGCTTTTTTCATAGGGTTCCGCTCGGTGATTCTCAGTCATCGGGCGGGTTTTTTTTGTGGGCTACGCCCGTTTCAGTGTGCTTCGCACGTTTCTACGCTTCGCTGTTTGAATGGCTACGCCGTTTTAATGCCCTTCGGCGTTTCTCGCTTCGCTGTTTGAATGGCTGCGCCGTTTCAATGCCTTCGGCGTTTTTCGCTTTGCTGTTTGAATGGCTACGCCGTTTCAATGCCTTCGGCGTTTTTCGCTTCGCTGTTTCTATGGCTACGCCGTTTCAATGCCTTCGGTGTTTTTCGCTTCGCTGTTTGAATGGCTACGCCGTTTCAATGCCCTTCGGCGTTTCTCGCTTCGCTGTTTGAATGGCTACGCCGTTTCAATGCCTTCGGCGTTTCTCGCTTCGCTGTTTGAATGGCTACGCCGTTTAACTTCGTTGAGGGCTTCGCCGTTCAATGCCTTCGGCGTTTGAATGTGCTACGCACGTTTCTGGGTTTGAATGGCTTCGCCGTTCTGTTGAGACGCAATGAATCGCGTCTGTACAATGTTGATGCTGGTTGTAAATTGTAATAATCTCCTCAAATCATCAAATCTTAAAATCATCAAATTTTTGAATTCTTAAATCTTTGAATCTTTGAATTTTTAAATCATTTAATTTTTAATCCCTCAAGCTAATCTTTTCCTTATCTTTGTGGCATGAAGAAATTGTTTGTTGCATCGGTTCTGATGTTGCTGCTTAGTTTTGCCGAAGCACAGGACTTTGCTCCGTGGAGCAAGGACGTGAATGCTAGTGCTGTCGAAGTTGATAGGCTGGGCAACATATATCTCCTGAAGGACAATGTTGTGGCAAAGTATGATGCCGACATGAATTTCGTTTGCGCCTACGACAACTATCCGGCAGGCAGCATGTCGTCGCTCGATGTCTCCAATCCGTTCAAGGTGATAGTTTTCTATTCCGAATTCAACAAGCTCATCTATCTCGACAGCAAGCTCGCCGAATTGCGCAGTCCTTTGATGCTCGACGATGCTGGACTATATAATACTAAGGTGGTTTGCTCGTCGTCGTTTGGTGGCTTCTGGGTGTTCGACGAACAGAATTCGTGCGTGCGGAGGGTGACGGCAAACCTCGAAGTGTCGCAGCAGGGAACCAACATATACGATAGGCTAGGCGATGCCGAGGTGCTGGCTATGCGCGAGTCGATAAACTATCTGTTTTTGCTTACCGACAACAGTAAAGTCCTGATTCTCGATAAGTTTGGTAATTTCTACCGTGCAATCGAAACCGAAGGCGAATGCAGCGACTTCTGCATCGACAACGACATTCTGTACTATGGCCGCAATGGTGAAATCGTAGCTTACGATGTCGCCGACGACAAAACGGTTACCATTCCAACAGACGGCAATAAGGCCGACAAGTTCCGCATCAGGCACGATTTGCTTTATCTGCTCGGCGACAATAAATTGGAATGTTGTAAAATTCAAGTCGAAAAATAGATTACAATTGTAAAAAATTCTATAAATTAGCACCGCAAAATTTTTAGAGGTATGCATATAGCAGTAGCAGGAAACATTGGAGCCGGCAAAACAACCCTTACCAAATTGCTGGCAAAGCATTACGGATGGACTCCGAATTACGAGGATGTTGATTACAATCCTTATCTCAACGATTTCTACGAGGACATGCAGCGCTGGTCGTTCAACCTACAGATCTTTTTCTTGAATAGCCGCTTCAACCAGATACTCGAGATTCGCAAGTCGGACAAGACCATAATTCAGGACAGAACCATATACGAGGACGCATATATATTTGCACCCAACTTGCATTCGATGGGACTTATGTCGAGCCGCGACTTCGACAATTATTTCAACCTGTTCAAGCTTATGACATCGGTTGTTCAGGCTCCCGACTTGCTCATATATTTGCGTGCAAGCGTTCCTACGCTCGTTCGTCAGATCCAGCAACGCGGTCGTAAGTACGAGTCGTCGATCCGCATCGACTACCTTACCCGTCTTAACGAACGCTACGAGGCATGGGCTTCGGAGTACGACAGCGGCAAGCTTCTCATTATCGATGTCGACAATCTCGACTTCGCCAACAAGCCCGAGGACCTCAGCACGGTAATCGACAAGATCGATGCCGAACTTCACGGATTATTTTAAACACTGATATACCTTATATTATATAGGCACCCTTTGAGGTGCCTTTTTTGTATCCATTCCGATGACGGGTATGCTTAAACGTGAGTTTCTTCGGTTTTCTTGCTGAATATCAGCAGCCCCAAGAATGTAAGCAGCCCGTTTACAATAAGAATCTCGAAGCCGAACTTGTAGCCGAAGAACAATTCCTCCGAGTAAATGTTTAGCAAATAGCTTATCACCGGCGAAAGTATAGCGATGAACGGTACAACCTTGTCGTTTGGGTTGCGTTTCTTGATGAATAGTCCAAAGGTGAAAAGTCCAAGCAGCGGTCCGTAGGTGTAGCCTGCAATGTCGAAAA
Organism: uncultured Bacteroidia bacterium; assembly: GCA_902790405.1. Taxonomy (GTDB): domain Bacteria; phylum Bacteroidota; class Bacteroidia; order Bacteroidales; family ML635J-15; genus Bact-19. The sequence goes on along the minus strand of CADARW010000090.1, from coordinate 5,749 downwards.
GCATCTTTATGAGCGAATCGGTGTGGAACGGCTTGAAAACTATTATGATAAGGAAGTATATTGCAGCAAATACGATGTGTGTTCTCTTGCGGATTTTCGTCTTTTTCTGCTCGTCGTAGTCGGGTTTCTTATCGAACTGCAGTATGTCGAAGCAGAAGGTTGTGGTGAGCGAGGTCAAGGTTCCGTCGGCACTCGAGTAGCCTGCTGCAACCAGACCGATGATGAAGATTATCCACGTTGCCGAACCGATATTCTGGGCTACTGCTGCAAATATGCTGTCGGACTTTTCAGGCAGGGCAAAGCCTGTCTGCGTGGAATATGTCATAAGGGCTACACCCAGAATGAGGAACAATACGTTCACAATGACTATGCAAACGCTGAACGAAAGCATGTTTTTCCGTGCCTCCTTAAGCGACTTGCAGGTGAGGTTTTTCTGCATCATGTCCTGGTCGAGGCCTGTCATGGCTATGGTGATGAATGCGCCGCTGAGAATCTGCTTGAGGAAGAAGTTGTTCGACCGCCAGTCGGTTTCGAACATGTGTGTGTAGCCTTCGTCGGCAGCCTGCGACATCATGTCGAAGAACGAAAGGTCCATTTCCTTTAGCAGGAACACAATAGTCACAATGGTAGATAGCAGCATGAAGGTGGTCTGCAGCGTATCGGTCCAGATGATGGTCTTGATTCCGCCCTTGAAGGTGTAAATCAGTATCAGCACTATGAAGAACAGCGCCAGAGCCCAGAATGGGACGCCTATTGCCTTGAATACAAATTCGTGAAGTACGAATACAACCAGATACATACGTAGCGCCGAACCCATCAGTCGCGACACTATGAAGAAAAACGAGCCGGTTCGTTGCGAGTTGCTTCCGAACCGCTTGTCGAGGTAGGTGTATATCGATGTGAGGTTAAGCTTGTAGTATAGCGGTAGCAGCACGAAAGAAATTACAATGTATCCTATTGTGTATCCGAGGACCACTCCGAAGTATGTAAATTGGCTGCTCTGCACGTAGCCGGGCACCGACATGAATGTCACGCCCGAGAGCGATGCACCAATCATTCCGTATGCCACCACAAACCATGGCGACCTGCGGTTGCCTGTGAAAAAGGTGTCGTTGTTTGCTTTCTTCGAAGTAAGGTGCGATATAAGAATCAGCAAGGCAAAGTAGCCGACGACTATTGACGCTATTACGTATGGACTCATGTCTTTTGAAGCCGCTATTTAGCTTACTTTATGTTCTTTGGTTGCAGGTTTTCGGGAAGGTTGATGATAAAGATATCGAGGTTGCCCTTCTTGCCTTTTGCTGCGTTCGACTTCGAGAAGTAAGCCTTGGTTCCGTCGGTACTGATCTTGTAGCCCATATCGTCGGAAGCGGAGTTTATGTCCTTGCCAAGGTTTACAGGTTCGCTCCAGCAGTCCCAGCAGTCGTCGCTAAGACGGGTAGAAACGTACATGTCGAGTCCTCCAAGACCTCCGTGTCCGTCGGAAGCGAAGTAGAGGTGCTTGTTGTCGTTGCTAAGGAACGGGGTGCGTTCGGTGTAAAGGGTGTTGACTGTTCCACCGAGGTTTACCGGCTTGCCCCATTCGCCATCGGCGTTGATAGTGCAAACGTACAGGTCTGTCTGGTGCTCGTCAACTTTTCCGTGATATACAAGTCCGTCGAAGTCGGCATCGTTGAACATGTTGAGCATGTCGCTGCGCTTAGCTGCGAAGAACAAAGCCTTTCCGTCGTGGCTCAGGAAAGCGTCGCCCTGCCAGTTGCTCGAGTTTACGTTGTTTGACATTTTCTGCGGCTTTCCCCAGGTAGCACCGGCCTTCTTCGAGAAGTACAATCTTCCGTTCTTGAAAATGTACATGGTGTTGCCCGAAGCGTTGATGCACTGCGGATAGTCGTTGGCCTTTGTCGAAACTTCGTTTATAATCTGTGCTTCGCTCCATCCGTCGGCAGTCCTTTCCGATACGAAGATGTCTTCGCCGCTCTTGTTGTTGCTACGGCCTTCACCGCAGAAGTACAAGGTATTGCCATCGGACGAAAGTATCGGGTTGTATTCGTTGCCTGTAGTATTTACCGTTTCGGGCAAAGCTTCGGCTACAACCGATTGCGATTTCTCGTTGAGGATGCTAAGCAGGTTGTCGATCTTATTTGTCTTGTCATTCCAGTACTGGCGGTATTTCTGTACCGTAGCAGCAGCGCCTGCCCAGTTTTTGTTGTCGATGTCGGTTTCGATCATCTTCTGCAGTGCTACGAAAGCCTTTTCCTTCGGAGCGGCCTGCTTAATGTATTCGTCGTACGATTCGGCCTTCTTGGGATTGTATTTGCCTTGCAGTTTCAGCTTGTCGCCCATGGCAGCAATTGCCGAGTCGGCCACGTAGCTGTCGCGTATGATTGCTCGCTGGCTGTTGTCGAGTTCGTCGTACAAAGCCTTAAGCGAAATCATTTCGCCGTCGGCAGCAATTACGTTGTAGTACAGCTTGAGTGCCTGTTTTTTCTTGTCGCCCTCGAGTTTCTTGAAGCAGTATTTTGCTACCTCGGCATTGTCGCCTGCGCACTGCATTGCCGAAGCGAGAGCCATATTGTTCCATTTGCTGTTCGGGTATTTCTTTGCAAAGCGGAGGTACGAACCGCAGTTGCCATCGGCAGTTTCTTCGTTGTACAGTTTTTCGTCGTACATCATTTCGGCCTTGTAGTACTGCGAGCTCTTAGGATATTTTTCCATGTATTGCTTGAGAGCTGCCGAGGTGTTTTCCTTTTCGGCGTCGGCAAGTGCAATAACGTAGATTTGTTCTTGTGCTTCGCCAGCGAGTGCCGAATTCGGGTACTTCTTCAGGAATTCTTCGAACGATGCCACAGAGTTTCCGGCCTTTGCCTTTTCCATGGCTTTTGTATCGCGCCGCATGGTTGCATCGGGAATCTGCTGAGCTTCGGGGTAGGTACGGATGAACGAGTCGTACGATTCTTCGGTGTCGGACTTAATTGCGAGCTTGTATGCTTCGATGTCGCGGTACATGCGGGCTTCGGTCTTGTAGTCTTCGGGAGCCTTGCGGTAGAAGAACAGATAGTTCTGGTAGGCCTCGAAGGTGTTGGCTACCGACGCATCGCGCAGAGCGTAACGGCATACGGTGTCGATGTACTTGTTGAACACCTCGGGATTGATAGGTACGGTATTCAGTTTTTCCTTTGTCTTTTCGTCGAGTTGCGGATAGTATGTTTCGCAGTTGAGCAGGCATTTGTACGATTCAACCGGGTCGTAGCCTTCGTATCCCCTTTGGAACAGAAGATACGCCTTATAGAAGTTGAATTCCACATCGTCCATGTTCTTGCTCAGACCTTTCTCTATTGCCTTTACTGCATTGTCGTATTTGCCCTTCCAGATGAACTCTAAGGCTTTAATCTGCTGTGAAAACGCTGACGCAGAGAGTGTTACAGCTAACAAAACAAGTAAAAATTTCCTATTCATGCAATATACATTTTGAGGTCGTAAATTTAATGTAAATAATCGGATTGCAGAAAAATTATTGTGCATTATTTATTCATAATTGTCTGTGCATATTTCAGGCGTATCCTTGTTCGGAATTATTTTTTACTTTTGCCACGTCATAAATAATGTTTAGTTATGGTAAAGGATTTTGAACTTAAGGATTGTAAATATATTGTAAATGATGTTGTTTCGTGCTTCGACGTTGATTCCAACATCCGCATGAAGCCGGTTGCGTTCATGAACGTTGCCCAGGAAATGGCTACCCGCGCTGCCGAGCCATACGGTTTCGGCTACAACGATATGCTGAAGAAGAATATGGCCTGGGTGCTTTCGCGCATGCACTTCGTATTTATGGATACTCCGCTGTGGAACGACGAAATTAAGGTAACTACTTGGCACAAAGGCATTGGCGGTCCGTTTTTCCTCAGGGACTTTCTGATTAGCGGAGCCGACGGTTCGCAGAAGGTTGTCGGCACAAGCTCGTGGGTGGTTCTCGACTTGGAAAAGCGTGCGATGGTAAGGATGAACGATATTCTGGATATGATTCCCGACGATTCGGCCTGCCACGAAAACGCAATAGAAACGCCAGCGCCTAAGGTGATGATGCCGCGCAGTGCGGAGCCTCGCCTTGTTCGCAGCGAACTGCTCGGCTATTCCGATACCGACATGAATGCCCACACCAACAACGCCCGTTACATGCAGCATGCAATGAACTGCTTCGACTATGCCGAAGTGCAGAAGCTTTCGGTTGCCGAAGTTTTCATAACATTTGCCCACGAAACCCGTCCCGGCGAAACTCTCGACCTCTACATGTACGACGAGCCACTTGCCGAGCTAAAGCTTTCGATAAACGGCAAGCCGATTGTGCGCAGTACGCTGATAGAAGGCAAGGTAGGCGACAAACAGGCGTTCTGCACAAGAATTGTGTTTAATGGATGATAGGCTGACAGGCTTGCAGGCTAGCAGTCTAACAGGCTTGCAGACAGGTCTTCGCCAGACTGATCTTCCGCCTGACTTTTAGCCCCATATTATTTCACCACCACAATCTTCTTCGTCACCACCTTTCCATCCGTCATCCTTACCCTTACAAAATAGCTGCCTGCAGACATGTTTTCTGTGGATATTACAATAGTGGCGTCGCGCCGCGGCACGACACGACTATTGTAATATACCACCTCGCCTAGCAAATTGCAGATTTGTATTTCTGCAATATTCTCACCTGCGATGTTTATGTATTCTGTGGCAGGGTTCGGGTATATCGACAGCATAATGTTGTCGGCAGGGATTTACGTAGATGTCCTTGTAGATGGTCTTGGTATTGCCGTAATAGTCCGAGAGTGTTATTGCAAGCTGATGCTCGCCTGGGTCTCTTGGCGTACGGATATTGTAGTGACGGGCAATGATGTTCTCTACTGCAGTATCCTTTATTGTAGCTTCGGTAACAGTTTCGGTATATTGGTAGAGCAGTTCGCCACTCAATACGGTATCTATGCCAATCTCTGCAGGAACAAATATGTCTGGATAATAGATATTATCAATCACTTGTCCCGTGCTGAAATCCAGACGGTATGGCGCCGATGGACCGTTGATGTTTACTACGCAGTCAATTGTGTCCAGATTACAAACCGTATCTGGCATGAAAACATCCAAGGTTAATTCGGGCAGTTCGGTATAGCACAGTCCGTCCAAACCATCCATATCGGTTTTTACAAGCCATGGCTGCTGGAAGTAGTCGCCAAATTCGGCTGCCGTATAGTAGCGGTCGTATGTGTATCCGCCCATAATAAGACCGCCATCGGGGGTTGGCTTTACACTGTTAAGATAGAGTTCTGGACCACTTTTGCTGCCGTCTGGAGTATAATATCTGCGGAACATTATATCGCCTTCGGGAGTAAGTTTTGTTAGAAATCCAGCAAATCCAGTGTATATGGTACCTTGCCCAGCTACATATATATAACCATCGTTATCAACATACAGGTCGTACGTACAATCTACAGGATGCATTCCAGGTCCATTATAATAATTGGAATAGTAGTTCTTTATCACCTTTTCCCACAGCAGGTTGCCATTGTCGTCTATTTTCCTTAGGCAGGCAGCATCGCTGGTTTCATCCTCAAATCTATTTGCATAGCACACCGGGTATATGCCGCTCATTACATAGCAGTTGTCGGGAGAGGGGGCGATGAATGATTGTTCTCCATTATTCCAGTTGGCGCGACCATATGTCTTTTGCCAAATTATATTCAAAGATGTGTCTAATTTTACCAACGAA
>CADARW010000089.1 GCA_902790405.1 uncultured Bacteroidia bacterium | reverse complement strand
GCAACCGCTACTACCTCTATCAATGACGTTATCAGTCGAACACCAGCCCGCTGCAGGCAAAAAGATTGAATTCCCATTTGGACCTGTAAAAATATATCCTTTTATTTCGTTTTGTGTTGTCCAAGTCGCAGTGCAATTTGATAGCAATTCTCCGAAATCCGCATCAGTAGGCATACGCCATCCTTCTCCCCAATTTGCCGTAGCTGCATCATCCACAGCCTCTAACACAAGTAAGTTGTCTGGCTTTTCGCCATGCTTGACGGTAGTTTCCGAGGAATATTTTTTTAATGTAGAACTAACTTCGCCATTGAAACAATATCCTTGCCCTCCATAGTTAGCCTTTGTCTTCGTTTCTCCCCACGCAAATAAGTCGCCGTAACTTTCGGGTGTTTTAGCACCGATATTACATTTTGCCCATTTAGTACCGCTTGGCAATCCTAAATCAACATACTCGTGCCCGTTTAATGATTGTGAGAAACCATTGTTTGAACATAGTATTATGCTCATAATGAATAGTACAAATATTTTCTTTTGCATCTTGCCTGATAACTGTTAACTTTTAACTTTCAACTGTTTTAAAATCCCATTCCGAACCTCAGCCAGAACATTTCCTCAAGTTGCTTCCATTTCTTTGCCGACTTCTCAAAATTGTCGCTTGTATAGGCATTCAAAAGTTTAGCCGACTTCTTGGCATTGCCGTTGTCAACAACCTTCTGTTCCAAATCTTTAAGTCCAGCAAACGCATCATCTTCGTACGATTTGAGAGCACTTTCGAGCACCGGTCTCGTCGATTGCCAAGCTACGGTTGCCAGCTTGTTTGCCTTTCGATAAGTCCACAATACGCAGTTGTCGTCAAGTTGTCTCTGTCCACAGACATCGTAAGCCTTTGGCAATGCGGTTGTTCCACAGAAAATAGGCACACGCGGAGTCTGAGCTGGGTTGTCAACCGACATCCAGCAAACGCCGCCAACCTCGTCGGGCAACCAGCTGCGCAATTGGATAATGTGCGAGTACGAGCACCAAGCCACAGCCACAGTACGCTGGAATGTTACTGTTTCGGGAGCAATGAAATTTAAGGTATTGCGCAGATTTGTACCAAGCCACGGATTTGCAATTGGACTTACAATGGTATCATCAACCAAAGAGCCGTCGTCGAGACGTTTCTTGGTAACCATACGCACATTGCGAGTCATATCGAGGTCGGTGCCTTCGTAGGTGCTGCGGAAAAGTTCGATTACCTTGCGGACATCCACATTCTCATCCGGCTTAACCGAAAACGGCAGTTCGTCCATATCCATGCTAAGTCCGAGCGATGGAGCCAAACTGCTGAGAATGAAGAACTCACGTTCCTTGAAGTTCTTGCCTGCGCCATACGACGAAGCGAAAGCCTTCCAGAAGACAAAAGGCTCGTTGCCGTCCCAAAGGTTGTACTTCTTGGCAACTTCCTCAACATTGTCGGAAGCCATAAAATAGTCGGGATTGTTGCGCTCCATCTGCCCTATCCTAGCGATGTTTGCCGACACGCCAACATGGTCGTCGGGAATGCGCTTTGCGGCCCACACGCCCCCAATCTTGTCGGGACCTTCGCCAAGGATTTCCATCTGCCATACCTCGTTCTTGTCGGCAATCGTAATGCACTCGCCACCATCGCCATAACCGTATTCTTTGACAAGGCTTCCAATGAGCTTTATAGCCTCACGAGCCGTTGTGCAACGCATAAGTGCAACGCGCTCAAGTTCCTCGATCTGAAACATTCCCTTGCTGTTGACAAGTGTATCGGGGCCAGAAAAAGTAGTTTCGCCAATGGCAAGCTGCTTTTCGTTGAGGCAAGGATAAGCGGTATTGAGGTAAGCGTAAGTGTGCTTTGCCTGCGGAATTTCGCCAGCGAGCGTTAGTCCCGTGGTGTCGGTGCGGCTCTTGGTGTGCATTGTACCCTTGTAAACCTTGTGGGTAGCACCGTCCTTGTAGTTGGCTGCCGGCTCAATCGTCATCCATGTGCGGTAGCGTCCGTCGCAGGTATGCGAAGTAATAACCGAACCGTCGGCACTAACCTTCTTGCCGACCATTATGCTGGTGCAATTTCCACCTATAAATTCTTCCTCCTGCCCGTACGCACACAGCGACAGCAAGAACAGCAAAACAACAAATATGTTTTTCATAAAAAATTAGTTTTCTGCCTTAACAAAATTACCATTCAGGTCGAAATGCACCTCTACATTTGAGTCGAGTCCTATTTCGAAGCCGTTTTTGTCGCGTTCAATCTTGAAAATCTTGGCCTTCTTGTAGTTGTGTGCAACATAGTCGTAAATGTTGCTGCTAACAATACCCTTTGGCAAAGCGATATGACCTTCGATTTCCATCCACGAGCCAATCTTGTTGAACTCAATCTTCACGCCGTTTTCGAGACGCACTTCGTAATCGCCATCCTTCTCGTCGAGAGTTGCAGAAGCAACCTTTACCTTCGGGAAGTAAGCCTGTAGGAATTCCTGCGCGGTCATTGGCATGTCCTCAACCTTGACGGGCTTGTCGTTGTCGGCAAAAGCGAAAGCTGAAAACGAAAGAACGCAAACTAAAAGTAATGTTATGTTTCTCATATTTAAAAATTTAATAATTTAAAAATTCAACAATTCAATAATTCAACATTTATTTCGTAACCTTATATTCCTTTGTAAATAACAGCAATACCGTGAAGATTTCCAACCTACCGACAAGCATCATGCCTGAAAGTATCCACTTGGCAATGTCGGGAATGGCGGCAAAAGTCGTTGCGGGGCCAGTCATTCCGTAGGCAGGACCGATGTTGCTCATAGCCGAAACGCAGGAAACAAACGAACTAGTGAAATCCATTCCCAAGCAGGTGAGCAACAATGTAGCGACAAGCACAGTGATTATGTACATCATTATGAACGCCATAACTCGCATAACGGTTGTCTGCTCAAGCGAACGCTTCGACATCTTTACGGGAATCACGGCCTGCGGATGAAGCTGACGCTTGAGGTCGGCGATAAGGTTTTTCACAGCAATGGCAATTCGTGAAACCTTGATGCCACCGCTCGTCGAACCAGAACAACCGCCGACAGCCATAAGAAGTACCGTCGGTATGATAAACGCCTGTCCCCAAGCAACATAGTCGTAGCAAGTCGCTTGATAACCCGACGATGTCATTATTGCCACCACATTGAACAACGAGGTACGGAATGTCTCCTCGAAGCCCATCGGGAACGACGAAAGCTGTTCGGCAGTAAGCACCGTAGTGTACTCGAGCGAGTAGAACAATAGCATAAACACAGCCACTCCGATGAATATTATGCCGAAGTACCAGCGCATTTCCTCGTTCTTGCTGAACGCCTTGAAACGCCCGACAATCAGGAAGTAGTACAGAGCCAGCGTAAGTCCGCACATCGCCATGAAGAGCGTACACATATATTCAATATATGGCGATGCCCAGTAGCCTATGCTTGCCTGATGCGTGCTGAAACCGCCTGTTGCTACCGTTGTCATCGAATGGCAGACGGCATCGAAAAGGTTCATCGGACCGAGATAGTATGCCACAAAGCAAAGCACGGTAAGCACAATGTAGATAACCCAAAGTTTCTGGGCAGTGTTGCGGATGCGCGAACCGAGTTTATCGACCTCGATTCCAGGCGATTCAGCCGAGAACAATTGTGTTTCGTGTGCCTTGTTCTTTTGCGAGAAGAAAGCCATCGTCAGCACGATAACGCCCAAACCGCCAAGCCATTGCGTAATGCTGCGCCACAAAAGTATTCCGTGCGGCTGAGAATCGATGTTGTTCATCACCGTGGCACCTGTGGTCGTAAATCCCGACATAGTTTCGAAAAATGCGTCGGAAACATTGTCGAAAGTTCCGCACATAAGATAAGGAATCATTCCAAGCACTGTAAGTATCAGCCATGTAAGCGTAACGGTCAGGAAATTGTCCTCCTTGCGCATTTTCTTTGTCGTCTTTCTGCCAAGCAGGAAAAGAACGGCTCCGATAAAAAATGTTGCAAGCGAAGGAACAAGCAAAGGAATGAAATCCTTCTCACCATAGTTTATATTATAGTACAGCGCAACGAATGCCGAAGCCAGCATAAGCATCGACACCATCACGAGATTCTGTCCTATAATCTTCTTTTTCATTACATTAAGTCAAAATGCGCAAAAATGCACATTGCATAATAAATTTGCAAAGATAAGAATTATTTACGATTTACGAAGTACGATTTTTGATTTTAGATTGCGGTTTTTATTCTATCTCACTATCTTTTTTTTACAGCTAAATGGTAAAAATCGTCCCGTTCTGCGACAATATGCATCGTATTCATCGCCAAAATCACGACGGAGCCGTTTTTCCTCTGTCATCACCTGCACCAGCATAATCGCCACAAACACAACAAAAACAACGAGCGACTGCCATGTCCAGAGCCACACGCAAGCGGCAGCGTTATATACGAAACTACCTGTGAGCATAGGATTTCGGCTCAGGCGATACGGGCCATCGGTCATAAGATGTTTGGTTCGTGGAGCAACTTCGTGTCCGAAAGCATCCATAGGATTGCCGTCACCTATGTGCCTCATGTACAAAATAGACCAAATGCTGAGAACCAACCCCACAATGGCAAGCACAGCAGCAACAACAATCTGCCAAACTTCTACATTACAAATACTGGGCATCAGCGAAGCCAACCACATTATTGCAGGAATTAGAATCACAAACATCAGTCCGCCAAGAACATATCCGAAAATTTCAATCAACTTTCTCATATATCATACCATTTAAAATTTAACGCACAAAAATAAGCAAAAAAGTCAAAAAGGCCAGAAGGCTCGAAGGCGAGGCTGAAAGGCTTGAAGGCTAACAGGCTAACAGCCGTTTGTACAGGCGCAATTCATTGCATCCCAGAAACGACGCCAGCCATTGAAACGGCGTCAGCCATTCAAACGTGAAACATTAAAACGGCGTCAGCCACAGAAACGCCGCAGGCATAGAAACGGCGCAGCCATTGAACGCCGCAGGCATTCAAACGGCTTTAGCCATCAAACGGCGTCAGCCATCAAACGGCGTCAGCCATTCAAACCTAGAAACGGGCGAAGCCCTCAAACGCCGCAGGCATTCAAACCTAGAAACGGGCGAAGCCCATTCAAACGGGCGCAGCCCACATAAACTTAATGTTTTGTTAATCGCGAACAGGCAAAAGGAAAAACACTTAACTTTGCAACGATGAAATTATTCAGAGCCATATTGCCCGTGATTACCGCCATAATGGTGATGCTTACTTCGAACGGCATTGTGTATGAACACTATTTCTGCAAATGCTGCAACGAGGAGCACCGCGAAATCAGCCTCTTCGAGTTTGGCGAGGTTTCGCACAACCACGAGTGCCATTCGCACCACGAATGCCACAGCCACCATTGCGACGGACATCACTGCCACTGCCAGGACAAGTCGGAACACCAGAAGCACACCCATGTGATTTTCCTGTCGCTCAAGGACTTGTTCCAGCAGGATGAACACTCGGCTTTGCCCGAAATTCCATCAATAAAGACTTTCATAAGCAACAATTTCGCACCTTGCTCAAATATCACTTGCACGACAAACGAAATTGAACCTAAACTGTTGGCATCCAACGCCGAACATTTGTACGACAAGGGCAAAGTGTGTTCTCTCCTCTCCTGCTTCAGATTATGAATTGCTTCTCAAAACCAAAGAGATAGCAACGGACGATAGTCCAAATTCATAATTTAAAGAAGTAAAACGATGAAAAACAAAATATTGGCATTAATTGCTTTCGTAGCAATAGCCACAATAAGCAAAGCCCAGATTAGCGGCACCGTCTTCGAGATTGTCGATGGCAACAAGCAGACGCTTTTCGGTGCAAATGTCTATTGGGAAAACAGCAACGTCGGAACTATCTCCGACATGAACGGCAATTTCAAGATAAACAAGGTCAACAGCACCAACAAACTGATTGTCAGCTTCATCGGTTACAACAGCGACACTCTTGAAATTCCAGAAAAGAAGAAAAACATAGAAGTCGTGCTCACCGCTGGTGAAATGCTTTCGGAAGTCACTGTGAACGAACGAGCTGCAAGTTCGCACTACTCGCGAATGGAAATCGGCAATGTGCAGGATGTTTCGGGACAGGAACTCTGCAAGGCAGCCTGCTGCAACCTTTCGGAAAGCTTCGAGACAAACGCCTCTGTTGACGCAGGCACAAGCGACGCCGCCACTGGCGCAAAGCAGATTAAACTGCTCGGTCTGGCAGGAAAATATGTGCAGTTCCTCACCGAAAACATTCCCAACCTCTACGGACTTTCGCAGCCGTATGCTCTCGGCTACATCCCAGGTCCATGGATGACCTCAATGCAGATTTCAAAGGGAACTTCCACTGTGATAAACGGTTACGATGCTGTGACAGGTCAGATAAATGTGGAGTACAAGAAACCGCGCCAATCCGACAAGTTCTCGCTCAACCTCATGGGAAGTTCGCACGGCAATGTAGAAGGTAACATCGATGCGCCCATTAAAGTTAGTGAAAAAGTTAGTACCCAGATATTTGCACACGCACAAAATCGTTTCATCCGTATGGACCACAACCACGACAACTTCTACGACTCGCCCAATGTCACCCAGTACAACTTTTTCAACCGCTGGGACTATTTTGGCAAGCACCTTACAATGCGGTTCGGAGTGAAGTACATCGACGAGACACGCAAAAACGGACAAATCAGCAAGGATCATCCTACCTATATAGACTCCTTGCAGCCAGACCTTTACAAAATAAAAATTCACTCACAGCGTGGCGAAGCCTTCCTCAAGTGCGGCTACGTGTTCCCCGAAAAGGACTACCAGAGCATCGCTGTGATTACCAACTTCATAACTCACCATCAGGATTCGTATTACGGGCATAATGATTTCGATGCAAGTCAGAACAGCCTATATGCCAATGTATTGTGGAAATCGGCATTCGGTGGCAACGAAAAACACTCATACACCACTGGTCTCAACATGAAGTACGAAAACCTGCATCAGAACCTCAACGACAGCGTAATGAACGACTTAGAGGCTGTTCCCGGAGCATTTTTCCAATACACAGGACATTTTGGCAACTTCAACATGATTGCAGGTATCAGAGGCGACTACCACAACCAGTACGGATTTCTGTTTACACCAAGGTTAAACCTCAAGTATAGTATCAACGAATACCTTACGCTGAGGGCATCGGCAGGTCGTGCATTCAGAAAAGCCAATGTGCTGAGCGAAAACTCGTTCCTGCTGGCATCGTCGCGCCGAATGGTAATCTACGACAACCTCGACCTCGAAGAAGCATGGAACTATGGAGCGACATTCTCGGCCAACATACCTATTAAAGATAGGTTGCTGAACATTATGGCGGAATATTACCGCACCGACTTTGTAAAGCAGATTGTCGCCGATTTTGAAACTCCGGGCGTTGTCGAGTTCTACAACCTGCAGGGCAAATCGTTCTCCAACACCTACCAGATTGAAGTGTCGTGCGAGGTGCTAAAGGGCTGGGACATCACAGGAGCGTTCCGCTACAACGATGTAAAGCAGACCATCGACGGAAACCTTGTAGAATCGCCACTGATGAGCCGTTTCAAAGGCTTGCTTACAACCTCGTACCGCACGAAGCTTGAAAAATGGCAGTTCGACTTCACCGCACAGTTCAATGGACCGGGCAGAATACCGTCAACCGCCAGCAATCCCGAAGAGTACCGCCGCGACGACAAGTTCAAGGCTTACAACATCTTCAACGCACAGATTACCAAGTTCTTCAAGAAATGGAGTATTTATGTAGGCGTTGAAAACATCTTCAACTTCACGCAGAAAGACCCGATTATCGCTGCTAGCGACCCGTTTGGCAACTACTTCGACTCGTCGCTCATCTGGGGACCAATTGACGGCAGGAAATTCTATCTTGGAATAAGATTTGCAATTGATAGAGATTAAAAATTATTAATAAACGATATGGAAAAAAGAGACCGTCATTTCGGAAGTCTGACTGAACACGCGATACCAACGGTGGAGCGTTGTGAAGACGGCTATCCGAAATCTCCTTTGGGTACTCAAGGGAGATTCCGCATAAACAGGCTCACAAGCAACGTTCCTTATGCTGTTCGCTTTGTTTTACTTGCTACGCTTCGTGAGCTAAAGGTTGCGGAATGACTGTAAAGTGATAAAAATAAATAATATAAAACGGAATAAATACAGCAATTTAAATTAATTTTGTAACGCATAAAAAACTAAAGACAATGAAAAAGAACATTTTGATTTTAGTATTGGCATTGTTGCTTGGAATGGGCAACGTATTTGCACAGGGACAGAAGGCTGCAAAGCAGAACGAAAAAATTTCGGAAGTTATTTTGGCAACCGAAATGCACTGCCAGAATTGCGCCGACAAGGTTGCTAAGCAGTTGGCATACACCAAGGGTGTTGTCGATGTGCAGGCAAACCACGAAAAGGACGCAGTGTACATTAAGTACCGCAACGACCGCACCGACACCGAAAAGCTGATTGCATCGCTCAAGGAAATCGGCTACACAGCAACAGTTTTCAACGCTGGCCACCAGTGCCCACACGCAAAGAACGGAGCTTGCTGCGGAAATCACGCAGGTTGCAGCCATGCACAGCAGGAGCAGCAGAAGAGCGGTTGCAGTGGAAATCACGCAGGTTGCAGCCACTCGCACGATGCTCAGAAGACTTCGGGTTGCAGCGGAAATCACACCGAATGCCAGCACAAGCACGATGCTACAAAGTAATCTGATATAAAATGCGGGTGGATTCCATCCGCATTTTTTATTCAAATACATATATAGCTTTAGTGAACCTAACTTCCAATATATCAATTCCGCTCGAGCCGCGGAGGCTTTTACTTTTTTTGTCACCAAAAACAGTAAACAAAAAAAGTGTGCCCGCTGAGTCTGCTTCGCTAAAAATCGGCAACACTACGCTAAAAGTCAGAAACTTGTCTGCGTTTCACTCCGACTTCAAACAGACTGACTTTTTACGCTCCGTTTTTCCGATTTTCTTAACGCTCACCAGCCAAGGCGGCAATCAAGGTATACTCCGCTCCGCTTCGTATTTTTTTAAAAGGTCGCAGAAATTCGTCTTCGTGGAAATGCGTGACCGCCATAGGCTTGTTCGGGCAGAATAAAGATTCTGACTATGAAATTTTGGTTCAAAATATTGTCACTTTGCCTTACGCTTCTGATTCTCACCAGAAGTGCCTCCTTGTACGCATTTTGCACCGACGGAAACGCATTCGTAAGCAAAAGTCAGAAAACAGAACTGCTTGTCGCACAGAACGATAACTATACCCTAGTCATCACCGACAG
>CADARW010000088.1 GCA_902790405.1 uncultured Bacteroidia bacterium | reverse complement strand
AAGTTTCAGGGCAAGGAAGTATTATGCTGGAGTTTGAACAACTATCTTGGTCTGGCAAATCATCCTGCAGTTCGCAAGGCTGATGCCGACGGCGCAGCAAAGTGGGGCTTGGCTTATCCTATGGGTAGCCGTATGCTTACTGGCCACACTGCATTGCACGAACAGTTGGAACGCGAACTCGCCGACTTCGAAAAGAAGGAAGCTGCTTTCCAGATGAACTTTGGTTACCAAGGTATAGTTTCTGTTATCGACAGCCTTATGACTCGTCACGATGTGATAGTTTTCGACGCTGAGGCTCATGCATGTCTGCTCGATGGAAAGCGCTTGCACATTGGTAAGTCGTTCTCCTACAAGCACAACGATATCGAAAGCTGCGAAAAGAAGTTGCAGGTTGCATGCAAAATCGCCGACGAACAGGGTGGTGGCGTATTGCTTATTACCGAAGGCGTTTACGGTATGACCGGCGCTCTTGGTATTCTCGACCAGATTGTAGCTTTGAAGAAGAAATATAATTTCCGTATCCTTATCGACGATGCTCACGGCTTTGGCGTTATGGGCGAACACGGACGTGGTACTTCGGAGCACTTCAACGTAATGGACGATATCGATATTTACATTGGCGCTTACGCAAAATCAATGGCTTGTATCGGTGGTTTCGTAGCATCAAAGAAGTATATCATCGACTTCCTGCGCTACAACATGCGTTCGCAGATTTACGCAAAGGCACTTCCTATGCCAATAGTTGAAGGCTGCTTGAAGCGTCTCGAAATCATCCGCAGTGCCGAAGGTGATGAACTCCGCAAGAAGTTGTGGACTGTAACCCGTCGTTTGCAGGAAGGTTTCCGCAACCTCGGTTTCACAATCGGTCCTGCTGAGGCTTGTGTAACTCCGGTTCATATCATGGGCGGTGTAAACCAGGCAGCAAACATGGCATACGACCTGCGTGAAAACTACAGGATTTTCTGTTCAATCGTAACTTATCCTGTAATTCCTGTCGGAATGATTATTTTCCGTATTATCCCCACTGCATCTCACAGTATCGAAGATGTTGACTATACTTTGAATGCATTCAAGGAGATTAAGGAAAAGTTGGCAAGCGGACAGTACGACGCACCGGCTCCTATGCTTAGTTTCACAAAGTAAAAGCTGATGTTTGATTATTCAAAATAATAAAATACGGGGAAAAGTGTTCGGATTCCGAATGCTTTTCCTGCTTTAAAAGCATTAAGACTATGAAATACAACCTGATTTGCAAAAAGTGTGGCGCTGTAATAAATAATTTCGCAGAATGGTTTGAAAATGACCAGCTTTGCCCAAAATGTGGTAGTAATCACGTGGAGGTAAAATACGATGCCGATTACACAAAACTTCCCGAACTTTACAAGGGAAAGCCCGAAAGTTTCTGGCATTACTTCGACTTTTTGCCTCTCGAGGACAAAAAGAACATCGTTAGCTTCGGCGAGGGTGCAATTCCTGTCGAACATTGGGATTTCCTTGACCGTTTGGCTAAGGAAAAGTATGGTATCGACTGCAAGGCATACGTTTACCGCAACGACCTTAACGGCGGAACCAATACTTTCAAGGATGTCGCTGCTTCATTGGCAGCATCTCTGTTCAAGGAGAACGGTGTAAAGGAATATTGCCTTGCATCAAGCGGAAATACAGCAACTGCTTACAGCAAGTACTTGGCAAAGGCTGGCGTCAAGTTCGATATTTTTGTTCCAGAATGCGTTTGCAAGGATACTATCGATGAAATTCGTTCGCTCGGTCAGAACTTGGTAGTTTGCGAAGGCGACTATGGTGCAGCAAAGAAAGTGGCAGCCAATTTCCACAAGGAGCAGAAGGTTATGATTTCGGCTGGCAATATCGACCCGATACGCGTTGAGGCCAAGAAAACTATGGTTTTCGAGTTCATGCGCCAGTTGGGACAGATGCCAGATGTTTATGTTCAGGCAGTTGCTGGCGGCACCGGTCCTATTGCACTCGACAAGGGAGTACGCGAAATTTGCGGAATGTATCCTGAGGTCAAGTTGCCGCGCATGATTTTGGTTCAGCAGGACACCTGCGACCCGATGGTACAGGGTTGGGAACGCGCCGTTAAGAGCAATTTTGCAGAAGGTTACGAAAAGGATTATCCAGTAATCGACAATCCGCAGACCAAGGTTTCGATTCTTTCGGCTGGTAATCCGGGAATGTATCCTATTGTGGCTCCAATAGTTAGCAAGAGTGACGGTTGCTTTGTACGCATTAAGGAATCGCAGATTGCCGACTATGCACGTATTGCAAAGAACGAAAAGGGTGTTTACTTCGGTCCTGCAGGAGCAGTTTGCTTTGCTGGCTTCTACAAGGCTCTCGAGGAAGGTCGAATTAGAAATGGCGAGACCGTTCTCATAAACACAGGCGAAGGTGCTGCAAGAGCCAAGGATTTTAAGGCGGAGGTAGATGCAAAATAAATAATAAATACAATGTTACAGAAAGAGACCGTCATTCCGCAAAGCAGAACGAACCAACTAAGGAACGTGTTGTGTGAGTTCGCTTATGCGGAATCTCCTTTGGGTACTAATTGGAGATTCCGTATAGACAGGCTCACAAGGCTCGTCCCTGTGCCTGTTCGCTTTGTCTTACGGAATGACGGTACTATAATTTTATGAAACATCGCTTTGCAGACAAAATAGTATGGATAACGGGTGCTTCATCAGGAATAGGCGAAGCAACAGCCTACCGTATGGCAATGGAAGGGGCAAGCCTTGTGCTGACCTCTCGCAACGAGTCGGCACTCGAAAAGGTGCGCGAAAAATGCCTAGCTAATGGAGCTGCCGATGCAAAGGTTTTGCCTGCCGACTTGTCAAACTTGGAAAGCTTGGCGCAGGTTTCGGAGCAGGCATGGTCGTTGTTTGGCAGAATCGACATTTTCTTCTGCAATGCAGGAATCAGTCAGCGTTCCAATACGGTCGATTCGCAGATGGATGTGATTGACAAGGTTATGGATGTCAACTATTTTGCTCCGGTGGCAATCACGAAGGCTATTCTTCCAAAGATGATTGCCAATGGTGGCGGACAGATTGCCGTTACGACAAGCATTGCTGGAAAGGATAATATTCGCGTTACTTTTGTTTGTCCGGGGCGTGTGCAGACCAACATTTCGCTTTATGCGCTCGAAAAGGACGGCACACCTCACGGCAAGATGGATGCTGGACAGGCTGGCGGAATAACATCAGAGAAGGCAGCCCGCAAGATTGTGAATGCCATTTATCGTAAAAAACGCGAAGTGCTTGTTGGAGGCAAGGAACTGATAATGGTGCACATCAAGCGTTGGTTCCCTGGCCTGGCAGCCAGAATAGCAAGGAATATAAAGGCGATGTGAAAGGGGCGAACAGTCTCACAGGCTGACAGCCAGACTGCTCGGCAGGTCTTCTATTAGACTGTCCGACATCAAGACCGGTCTTCTTTCTGCCTTTTAGCCTCTTCTTCTTTTTGTTCCCCAAAATAAATTTTGCCATTCCATTCCCTTTTCCTATTTTTGCCATTGGTTTGGCGATGAACCAAGCCTTACATATTGATTAACGAAGCGTTTATGCTTGACTTGTAATTTGGAAACCTGAGAAATTTTCAAATGTACTTACAAGGGGAAGGCGTAATATGATTTCACGCTATATGCGTGGTCTGTTATTCCCATATTCAGTAAGTACAGGTAATTCTCAGGACCTCCAAATTAGAGTGTGGCACAGTACCACGCTTCTTTATTTGTGTTTATTTGCCTGTTGGGTACTGGTGGGCAGGGAAATACTAAATGTATGAGAAAGATAGTTTTACTATTTTTGTTATTTGTGATAGGAACAATCGCTTTTTCGCAGGAAATCACAGTCCGCTTTACAGGACAACTAAATGGAACAAGCTACTGCCGTTTGGACAGTGTTAAAGTTACTAACCTTACCCGCAACTGGACGGAAACCGTCGAGTACCCCGACACAATAATAGTGCTGGGCGGTACTGTGGAAACAAATCTGAACATTGCCGCCACTCAGGGGCTTGGGCAGAACATCCCAAATCCGTTCGACTGCGAAACTCGCGTGGAACTTTCGGTATCGCAGCGCGAAAATGTGCGGATGCAACTGCTTGACGCATCTGGAAAACAGTATGCCGACTACAGTGGTTCGCTTGATGCAGGTGTGCATGCCTTAGACATTTCGGCGGCTAATCCGCAGACCTATATATTAAATGCTGTTGTTGGCGACAAGTCCTATTCCATTCGTATGGTAAATATGGGCAGAGGATGCGGAAGCAGCATAAAGTACGCTGGCATTTCTGGTAGCATTACGGCAAAGTTGACAAGCACCAACGAGTTCAATATTGGGGATAATATGCGCTATATTGGATATGCAACTATCGAGGGAGAAGTTGTTTCAAGTACTGCCGTTGAGAGGGTACAAACAGCAAGTGAAGATATGACGCTGAATTTTACCCATTATCTATTGCCGACAGTGGTTACCCATGAAGCGACTAATATTGACCTAACAGTAGCAACTCTTAGCGGAAGCGTTATAAATGATGGCGGAATAATGGTTGTAAGAGGCTTTGTGTATGGCACAAGCGAAAACAATCTTTCTCTGGATGTTCCTTGCGGTTATGGAATAGGTGATTATTTGGCGAATATTGCAGAGTTGACGATTGGTACAACATATTATTACAAGGCATACGCTACAAGTGATGCGGGTACTGCATACGGAGAATTGATGTCGTTTACGACACCTGAAGAATCGGGTTTCTTAAACGACCACGAATGGGTTGACCTCGGTTTGCCAAGTGGTACGCGCTGGGCAACCTGCAATGTAGGTGCAACCACACCCGAAGGCTATGGCGATTATTTTGCTTGGGGCGAAACTTCTACAAAGGAAAATTATGACTGGAGTACATACATTTATTGCGAAGGCAGTCAGACAACATTCACAAAATACTGCAATAATGCTAATTATGGATACAATGGTTTTACCGATACACTTATGACTTTGGAACCATCCGATGATGCTGCTACAGCAAATTGGGGCGGTGAATGGAGAATGCCGACAATAGGGGAACTACAGGAGCTGATTAACAATTGCAATAAAGATACTATAACACGGAATGGGATAAAAGGTTTGCTGTTAACTGGAAATAACGGTAATTCAATATTTCTTCCGACTAGTGGATATTATAGTGGTAGCAGCTTAATGTCTGTCGGTTTCTATGGATTATACTGGTCTCTTAACACACCTACGAGCAACTGGATTTCAGTGGAATATTTGTGGTTTAGTTATGGAAGTGGAGGTCGTTGTTTTTTTTACAGTGATCCAGATAGTAAGCGTTGCAATGGACTTGCCGTTCGACCAGTTTATCCTTCTGTAGGATTTACGCCTACAGTGGAAACAGGCGAGGCAACTAACATATCCTATACGGGAGCACGGATTTCTGGAAATATAACATATGATAATGATTCATGGATAACCGCCCGTGGTTTCGTCTATGGTACAAATGCAAACGATCTTTCAAATAATGTTGAATGTGGTTCCGGTGCTGGCAGTTTTACAGCCAACCTTACAGATTTAATGGACAATACTACATATTACTACAAGGCATACGCTACAAATGGAGTAAGGACTGTATATGGAGCAAGATTGTCGTTTACTACGCTTGAAAGCCATGATTTTGTTGACCTTGGTTTGCCTTCTGGTACACTTTGGGCTACTTGCAATGTAGGAGCTGCAAATCCAGAAGACTTTGGTAATTATTATGCTTGGGGTGAAACAACTACTAAGGAAATTTATAATTATGAAACATATATATATGCAGAAGGTTCATCATATAATGATCCAAGATTTACCAAGTATTGCGATAATTCCTTTTATGGTAATGATGGATTTGTCGATAGCCTGACCACTTTGGAGATGTCAGATGATGCGGCTACAGTCAACTGGGGCGAAGACTGGAGAATGCCAACAATGGATGAATTGTACGAATTGATTAACAATTGTACTCACGAATGGACTACGCAGAATGGCGTTAACGGTTTTCTTTTTACTGGAATAAATGGTAATTCCATATTCTTTCCTGCTGCAAGTCGTATTGAGGGTAATAGTTCTGGTTCTAACACCGGTCTATATTGGTCAAGTTCGTTAGCAGGGAGAGATGCGTATATGTTCAGTTTCAACAATTCTGGAGCTTGCTACGTATCTAGTTGTCCTAGAGTTAATGGTTTGCCTGTGCGACCTATACGTATGAAAGCAACAGTACAGACAGATTCTGCATTCAACATTGCAAACACCTCGGCAACTCTTGCAGGCAATGTAACATACGATGGTGGAAATACGATTACATCTCGTGGATTCCTCTATGGCACAAGTTCAAGCAATTTGACCAATAGGGTTGAATGTGGACATGGAACAGGCAACTTTACGAAGATGCTCACAGGTCTGGCTGTATCAACCACCTATTATTATAAGGCATACGCTACAAATTCTATTGGTACGGCATACGGTGAAGTAAGGTCGTTTACTACGGCCCGGTACAGCGAACCTACTGGCTATGTGAACGGCTACGGCTACGTTGACCTCGGTCTGCCATCTGGCACAAAATGGGCGACCTGCAATGTGGGCGCAAGCTCCCCGACAGACTATGGAAACTATTATGCATGGGGCGAAACAACACCAAAGGAAACATATACTTGGGAAACATATATTTATGCAGAAGGAACATCCGATAACAATCCAAGATTGACCAAATACAATAGTGACGTTCAGTATGGCAACAATGGTTTTACAGACCATCTCAGTGTTTTGGAATCTACAGATGACGCAGCCACCGCAAACTGGGGCTACGGTTGGCGTATGCCTACCAAAGGGGAGATGTATGAACTGTTAAACAATTGTACAATCCAGAACGGTGTAAACGGACACTTGTTTACTGGACCGAACGGCAATTCTATATTCCTGCCCGCTGCTGGTGTGTACTACGATAGCGACCTCAGCAATGTTGGTCGTGGCGGTGCCTACTGGTCGAGTTGGCTCTACCAGAACATACACGCTTGGAGGTTCGAATTGTTCAGTAGTCCCCGTATGTATATAAGTCTACGTTTTATCGGAGCCTCTGTTCGTCCCGTTTGCGCACCAAATGGCAATTAGTGTTTAATAATATTATAAAAATGTAATAATCAAATAAATATAAATTAATATGAAAATTGTTAATATTGATGTAAAGGAAGATTGTCTAAGAAGTATAGACTTTAAAAAGGCATGTGAATATGTTTTAAGTGTTGTCCGCCCACTGGAAACAAAGTTGTTGGATGATTCTATGCATGATATTGTTTGCTGTCACGAGCACACTCAAATTACGCTTCCTCTATCACCTATAAGGACATTTGAGAATTTAGGGTATGCAAATGTAGCAAACCTGCTTCATACAATTCCAATCTATTTGAGGGATAAGTATGTCGAAGATACTGAAGTAATAGATGAAGGTAAAATAATTGATCTCTTGGGTGCTTATTATCCTAATAAAAAGGCAGACAATCCGTATATTGAACTGTTTATGACCCCCATATTGGAATCCACCTGTGGAAATGACGACCATTTCAAGTGGCTATTTACAAAAGTTCTAATACACGAATTGTCACACGCCGCATTGGATTTGAACAATAGGGAATGGAGAAGAGGCGCGGATGACAAGGTAATGTACAGTACGGAATTTGGCAAATGGCGTGAAGAGTCAATGGCAAACGCTCTCACCCTTCGCATTATAAAGGAATATGGCGACAAGGCATTTTACGATTACACAAAAGCCTTTATGCTTGCCCAACCTCAAGAATATGCGTTAGGCGTACGGATGGAAGACTTTGGTGATTATTGGGATGTCAGACATTATATGGATTCAAAAGAAGATGGAGTTAATGACCAACTTAAAGATATTTGGCTCAAATATGCAAAGGGCAATCCGACTTCTGCTGGACTGAAAATGTGGAATGAGATTCTAGCATCGCAGTATGTATATCTTTTCAATGGCAAATACTATAAGGATGCAAGAGATTTAGTTCCTGATATTGTAAAGACGGAACTTGATGAATACGAAAGAAAACGTAAAGTAAAAATGTCATTTGCCGAATTTAAAGACATTTTCCCATACATAAAGACTGGTGCAGAAATGTCATACGAACCGACAGACAAGGTTAAAGACGATACAAGATACAGTTTTGTCGCCCAATTAAAAGACGGCAATTATTCCTTATACTACTTTTGGGACAATCGGACTTTGCATGAGTTTGTATCGAAATCAAGTTGCAAATTTACGGAGTTTTGCAATTATTGATAATTTTCATTACAGAACTAATCGGGCATGCCAAAGAACCCCAAAAACGATATAAAGGAGAAAAATTATGGAATATACAATTGAAAAAGACGAAAAGGACAAATATGTGGTAACGATAGATGGAGAAGTGCAAAGTAATGTGATGGGTGCAATTCGTGAAATTTACCGCGAAACTGGTCTAAAATACGATAATATGTGGACGGCAAGGCAAATTATTGCAAAGTTGAAAATGTTTCTTGATGCTAAAAAGCAAATCATTGGAATTATGCAATCAATATGCAATGAAATAGGCAAGAATTACGCTACTCTATTATGCCCTGTCAATACTGTTAGAAAGTTCTGCATAAGCGATTTGTATAGCATACAACGCAAACAGATAGAAAATATATTCAATGCTCCTATTTATAATATTGGTAATATAATGCAGCGTCTCACAATTATCGATTCGTTTTATTCAACTAATGCAAGATACAATCATTTCTCAATTCTGGAAATGGCAGAGGCAATTTATAGTTTGGGAACAGAAAAAAATGCGCAGTATTATTTTTACCAGATAGTACTTGGGAAAAATGACACTAAACATTTGTTCTCCAAGCACTATGGAATCCACAAGAATCTGTCTAACGGTGATAAACCCATATCATTGCTCTCAAAATATGCCTATTATGCGTTGATAAAAGACAAGGCAAATTATCCGTTAGGATTTCCAATATACGACAAGCTTGTAAGAGAATTTTATCCAAAAGTTTGCAAGATGCTTGGCATAAATGCCACTTCTCTGAAAACAGACATAGACAATTATGTTAAAAGCATGGACAAAATTATAAAATTATTGTTCGGCAACAATTGCCTTTTCAATGGCTATCAGCAGTATGATATTTTGGATGCATATATGTGGCGTATGGGTAAATTTGAAAATGGAAATCTTTCGTTGTTGTTGTGCAGGTGCGATTACGAACTGTTCATTAAAAATCTTGGACTACAATTTGCAAGTGTCAGCAATTTTGACAAAGAAGTGGTAACAAAATGTGCTGATGCCCAAAAATATCCGAATCCGTTCAATGGACTGGCAAATGGTATTTATCTAAAAAAGTTGCTGGATCATTGGAGGATGTTCCATATATAATTACCTAGGTTTCAGTTGATTTATAAATCCGTGATTATATAAGGGAACCCATCGGAAAGGTGAGTTCCTTTTTGTTTATATTGATTTCAATATTTTTTGTAACCTTATCCCTTAAATCCACACAACATTTATAAAAAACTTCGTATACACTGAGGAAATCTTGCTTATTTTTACGCATTTCCTCAGTATATACGATATTGTTGTTTTATTTAAATTGTTGATTTAATGTGATTTAATGTTGGTTTCTATCTGCAAAATATCCTATGGAAATTTATTGTTTGTAATCGTGTCCTTTTGTATTTGTAACCTTTTCACAGCTTAAGCATATTTGCGAGCGTATTAACCGCGATGCGCTTTGCTGTTTCTGTGGGGCATTTATGTTGATATTTTTAGTAATTTTGCGGTGTCAAAAAAAATAGAAATATGTGTATGTTAATTCATGGTGCGATATTTTTCAAATCATCGAATTTTCAAATCTTTGAATAACTAGCAAATGGAAAATTACTTTATATCAGGAATACAGCAAGTCGGTGTTGGTACCGAAAACTTTCACGAATCGTGGAAATGGTACATCGAAATGTTTCAGATGAATGTTAAGATTCTGGAAGACGACACCGTTGCAGAACGCATGCTTCCATATACAGGCAACAAGCCGCAGAAGCGTCATGCTTGCATAGCAGTAAACTTGCAGGGAGGTGGCGGATTCGAGATCTGGCAGTACTCGCAGCGTAAGCCAGAACCTATACCTTTTGATGTCCAGGTGGGCGACATTGGTATTTTTGCCGCAAAGATCAAGAGCCGCAATGTCAAGGCTTTTCACGATGAACTGAAAGCCAAGTACGACAAGGTTGGCGATGTGGCAAAAACACCAGATGGAAAAGATACTTTTATCGTGAAGGATCCGTGGAACAACTATTTCCAGGTTGTTGAGGACGATTATGTTTTCATCGACCAGAAATGCTTGTCGGGCGGTACGGTTGGCGCAATGATAGGCGTTACCGACATCGAAAGGGCATATTCCGTTTACCGCGATGTGCTTGGTTACGACACTGTTATATATGATGAGACTGGCGTTTTCGATGATTTTGCATTTATGAACGGCGGAGACCAGAAATATCGGCGTGTATTGCTTAGGTCATCGCGTAAGCCAAAAGGCGCCTTTGCCGAACTTATGGGTAGTAGCAGTATTGAGCTTGTTGTTGCTTTGGACCGTCAGCCGCGCAAGATTTTTGATGGACGCTACTGGGGCGACCCTGGATTCATCCAGATATGCTTCGACATTACAAATATGCAGGAACTTCGCAAGTTCTGCGAATCGAAGGGCTTCCCGTTTACGGTTGACAGCTGTCCCAACAACGAGCGTTTCGATATGGGCGAAGCAAGCGGTCATTTCACCTATATCGAGGACCCAGATGGAACTTTGATAGAATTTGTTGAAACTCACAAGATTCCAGTAATGAAAAAGCTGGGATGGAACATAAATATGCTTACCCGCAACCGCGAAAAGCCGTTGCCAAGGTTCTTGTTCAAGGTTATGGGTATGTTTAAGGTAAAATTGGATTAAACATGGGAAACTTATATGACCTGCTAATGCAGGATACTCGCTTCTCTGATGCTCTCAAGGCGTGCATGAACTGCGGAATATGCACGGCAATTTGCCCTGCTGCCGAGTTCTACCAGTACGACCCGCGCCGTATCTGCGATATTGTGCAGCGCAAGGACGAAAACGAGATTGAAGCTTTGCTTCGTTCCGATATGATATGGTATTGCGGTCAGTGCCTGTCGTGCAAGACGCGCTGTCCGCGTCAGAATGTGCCTGCCGAGGTGATACTCGTGCTCAGACAGGTGGCCATCAAGCTTGGCTATATGGACGAGCGCATTGCCGAGCAGGAGAAGCGTCTGGCAGAGACAGTTGGAAACAATATCCTCGAAATCGGATATTGTGTTCACCCCGATAAGGTAAAACCCGAACTTCATCAGGAGCAGGGACCGATTTGGGAATGGTATGTGAATAACATTGAGGCTGTTGCGCCGAAACTTGGTGCCAACTATCATGGTGACGGACCTGGAGCATTGCGTAAGATACGCGAGGAAAATCTTCAGGAAGTAAGGAAGATTTTCGAGGTTACTGGCGGTATGGACTTGTTGAAAACATTAAAGGAGGAAAAATGAGACAGTTTGGTTTTTCGATATCGCAGACAAGGTCGATAGACCTTGATCAGGTGGATTTTTCCCGCCTCGACGAACTGAAGAACATTGTGCCGTCGTTCATGGTGTGCATGAATTGTGGTGCATGTACAGCGACTTGTTCGGCACAGCAGTTCTCCGACTTCAACATCCGCAAGATAAAAACTCAGTATATGCAAGGTCAGTACGATGGTCTTGCCAAGCAACTAGAAAAGTGTATGCTTTGCGGAAAGTGCACATTGGTATGTCCGCGTGAGGTCAATCTTAGGAATTCGATTGTAAACATGCGGAGAATATTAACGAAAAAGAATAAGTGATGATGAAATATTTTAATCCGTTTGTACTTCCGTTCGTTCTCGGCACTTTAGTATTACTTGGAATATGCGTTTTCAAGTATATAAGGTGGTATATGGCGTTCGATAGGGTACAGCGTTCGAAGGTTAAGAAAAATATTCTTTCGTGGAAATTCCTTCCTGCTATATGGGAGGCTGTTTTGGAATGTCTGTTCCATCGCAAGGTTTTCAGACGCAATCTTGTTCTGGGCTATATGCACAGTAGCATTGCTTTCGGTTGGTTCTTGCTTATATTGGTAGGAGCAATCGAGGCCGAAGTTTGCATCCAAGGATCAAAGCCTTTCTGGGTGGCGATATTCTATAGGTTCTTCGTGCATGAACATCCTACTGCAGTAAGCGTTGTCTTCGCCAATATCATGGACGCTTTGCTTCTGATTGTGCTGTCGGGCGTACTGCTTGCCGTAATCAAGATGGTTTACTCGAAGATTGTCGGTATGCGCAGGGTTACCAAGCATGTGCTGTTCGACCGCTTTGCAAAGTTTTCG
>CADARW010000087.1 GCA_902790405.1 uncultured Bacteroidia bacterium | reverse complement strand
CCTAGAGTACATGTATCAGAAAAATATATCAAAAATGATAATGGAAATTATGAGAAAGAAGAAGTTGTAGTTAGTGATCATGATTTTAAAGCAGAAATTGAAGATGCAAAAAAAACAAACAGAACCCCAATATATTTCAAATCTGGTTCGAAAACCTATAAACAAGATATGAGGGAATGGCAATTTGAATTTAAACTAAAAAAATGATGAAGAAAAATAATCAACAATATCCAACAACGATAAAACACAAAACCGCCATGGAAACCAAAAATCTTGAAATAATATCGCCATTAATGGAAAATGCTTTTACGGAACCTGTCTTACATAAGGTAGTATTAAGCAAGATTGATTTTGAACTTCCCGATGAAATATGGGATGCCATTAACGATGGATTCGCTTACTATTGGGACTTTGAAGTTGGTTTTGGCAACTATGCGGACTTTGACGACACATGTCGTTCCATAAACAAGCATCTGGAGTCTGCCAATATAATATACCCTTACGACAAGTTGGAATTTATCGTTAATACAATATATGATTTCGTCGAACAGATTCCAGGTGCTTTTTTAGATGAATCTGCAGTTGTGATACCAGTAAAGTAAGAAGAAAATGAGAATTACATTCGGATTAATAATTGGATTTATCGTCTGTTTAATATCCACAGAAGCAGCAACTAGTAACGAATTTTATAAAAATGAACCTATGTTTGAAATGAAAGACAAGAACCCAAGCAACGAGCCAAGAACCCAAGCAACGAGCAAACCGTCTATATGTCGGAACTGCTAATGGACAAATACCCCGAAACTTGCAAGAACCTGATTGCCATTCTCGAAAAGCACCATGTGAAATACTCGTTCATTAAAGGGACAAAGGACATTTGGTGCCGCGACTATATGCCGGTTCAAACTGAGTCGGGAAAGTTTATCCAGTTCAGATACGAGCCAAGTTATTTGAAAGGCAAAAAGGAATGGGAAGATTCGCGTTCCGATGTAAAAGAAATTTGCCAGTTGAATAATATCAACGCTACATTTTCGTACATAAACTTGGACGGAGGAAATGTTCTTATCTGTGATGGACGGGCAATATTGTCGGACAGGATTTTTTCAGAAAATCCAAATTATGAAAAGGATTCACTGATAAACGAACTATCGAAACTGCTTGAATGCGAGATTATTATCATACCTGCGCAAAATGGTGATTATACAGGTCACGCCGATGGGATGGTAAGGTTTGTGGACAGAAACACTATTCTTGGGAACAAATTGGCAGACGAATACAAATATTGGCAGAAAAACAAATTGGCAGACGAATACAAATATTGGCAGAAAGGAATGCAAAAAGTCATTGACACATACAACCTTACTTACATTGATGTGCCATTCATAACTGACATCAAAGACCCGAAACATCCTGGCAGTGCGATTGGAATATATGTAAACTATTTGGAAGTTAATAATTTGATTGTTATGCCGATATTTAATCGGGACGAAGATAGACAAGTTCTTGAAATCTTACAAAGGAGATTTCCGAACAAGATAATTGAAACAATCGACTACAACGATGTTGCCAAGGAAGGCGGTTTGCTAAATTGTACGACTTGGGTGGTAAACAACAAGTAAATTAATGATTATAAAAGTGTTATTATGAAGAAATATATTCTACTTTGCGTGTTTTCTGTATGTGCGGTTCTGCTTATATCGTGCCATAAGAGTAAGCCAGAAATAGTAAACGATTTTATAGAGGCCAAAAATTGCTATGATACGGAAAAAATGAATCAGTATCTTGCTGATGACTTTATGTATTATTATGAAGATACAGCAATAAACAAATCTACATACCTGAATAAAACAGATTGGGATAATTATAAAACTTTTGAGGAAAAAGTGACATTGCTGAATATTCAAGATTTGGATAGTATAATTAAGACAGAAGAGACTGTGTGTCACATTATAGATTCTCTTTTGGAAGTAAATCCTAAAATTGTCATTAAAAGAACATATAGGTTTTCTGATAACAAATTGAAATCAATTACCGTTGACTCAATTTTAAATATGGATGAATATCAGAAGTCTTATAGTGATAAATACATTCCATTTGCTTTTTATATTCAAGACAAATACGACATTCAAGATGCGAATGAAGAAATAGGAAACATAATAAAATATCTTAAGGAATATGTTGCTTTGCCTTTATCGGAAAGAAAAGAATACTCAACCTACGCTCATCTTCAAGGATCATTTACCTCAAACGATTGCCATTTATATAAGGCATTAATTTTTAGAGGCAAAAAGACTGTTACAATTATTGATGGCTTCTTTGGTTTTCCATTCGCAACAAGCTATGAGGTTGACGAAAACTACATAAGAATAAGGACGGATAAAAGCGATTTGCTGTTTGAGATAAAAGATAGCGAAACACTTATTGGGGAAGGTTTCGCTCATGGTACATTTACGAAATCAAATTAGTTTTATCGCAAAGGACAGGCTTGAGTATCAGTATTTGTAATGCGGAAATTGCATCGCAGCAACAACAAGAGTCTCGCCTTGCACAATTAAGCAATACAAGGAAAGGAACTCATCGGAAACGGTGGGTTCCTTTTGTTGTCATTATATCTAGTTCTTTAGTTATTATTTGCAATAAACCCAAATCGTTCATTAAAAGGTTGTTATGCGTGGTCGCACTTGCAAATAACTGACACATAAAACATTACAAGCAAATTTTTCTTATGGCGGTCATTAGAAAAATTGAATTTTAAACACTTGTATAACAACAACTTACGAGAACAACCACAACTTTCTATATTTTCTAACGACCGATTTGTGATAGATGTATATCTTTGCATCGTTAAGTCCCGACAGTCCCTGAGCAATCAAACTTCCGGGTATTTTTTTTATATGTCAAATTAGTAAAAATCATCATATATACAAGTAGGCTTTCACTTCAAATCGTTGGCATATAAGGCATTGCAAATTTACAACTGACATCAACTATCCGTTACCGCTTTTCAAAAACCATATTTTCAGAGATTCTATTCCCCGAATATTATGTTTTTAAAAATAAATTATCGCTGCATATCCAAATTCAGAAATAGTTACTATCAGTCCTGACAACTACTACGAATATTTGTCTGGAGATTAATAAATACGAGCTTATCGGCTTCGAATTGATTTCAGCAAGAGATATCAGCAACTCATCAAGAACGATGTACAGATGCTTAATAAACATTTGATTTAGCATACGAAAAAAAATGGCCGTATCTCACGACACAGCCACTTTTACGATGATTTTTGTATGCCTTTGAAATTTTCAGTTTAGTCTTTCTCTTTCACCATACGCAACGAATACACAAACAGATATACACCAAGAACTGCCATTGCAAGAAGGATTAGCAACTGCACGGGATTGAACTCCATGAACAGTTCGCTAGTGTGGAAGATGTTGAACAGCATCATCACCGTTGCCAAAACAAGATTGATGACACGCATAACCTTGAATTTGCGGTAATTCATACATAGCAATCCGCACATCGGAACGAAGAATGCCATACTCATCATAAACATTATCATACCCATCGAGGCTTCACCTGTAGAATCGGGCATTGCGATATTTGCACCCCAGAATGCAGGAAGAATGTCGGCTGCAATATGAGCCATAAAGCCAACCATAATAATTACCCATAAAAGGGACACTTTTGAAATTTTGTTTTCCATTGCTAAAAAATTACGATTAAACGAATTGTTATTTCAATACTGCCGTTTGTTTTTTCAGCACACGCTCTGCCAACCGCATTGCAAGTATGGAAATTGGTATGGTCAGAAGCAGTACGATAATAAGCATAGGCACATTGTCAATGACAGGCATCATCAGTTTGTCGTAGCCTGTCGGCATTTCTTCAACTGCAGCAGCTAGCGACCCTTCGGTATCTGTCCACCAGTGGGCAGTGAAGGCAAAAAATGAAAATGCAAACGGCAGGAAACTCCAACGGACGCCTTTCCGCGTATCGTAACCACATACCATCCTGATTATTTCGGCCTCACCTGCCAGTAAAGCTACGACAAGGAAAGTTCCATTGAGAATTGTTGCCACGCCAAAACAACACAACAGACTTGCCGAATAAAGATACACGAAAGCAAAAAATATGGGAAGAATCGCACCAATGTACGCATAGCACATCGGATGAATCATACCGCTTGCCCCGCCTACAATAAACAAGGCAAAATAGGCAATTGCCATAAGAATAATTTTAAATGCTGTTTTCATTGCGTTAACTTATTAAAAATCTACCACTTATACACTGCTAATCTATTGTTCAGATGCGGGAAAAACAGAGCGAACAACTTTGCACGAACGGAATATTTCCGCATTTCTTCGTTGTAGCTCCGTTCCGAAACCAAACTCATACGCGGTTCCAACTCAATATATTCCCTACCCGACTTTGTCCCCCATTGGAACTCGGCGTTGGTGTATTTCACGGCATCGTGATGCTTGGTGTTCTTGCCAAGTAGCGGATGATGCAGTTCGGCCAGCAGGTAGCCATGTTCGAACGAATCGCACAACATATTGAGACAGGTCTTTACTTGCTCTTTCGTGAAATATTCCAGCACTCCTTCCATCACCACGATGGTCATGGAGCGTTTGGGCAGCCCATTTGTCCACTCTGCATCGAGAGCACTGCCGTCCTTCATAATGCAGCGGTCACGATCCTGGTATATCTTGCGTCTAACCGACATAATGTCTGGTAAATCTACATCGAACCACGAGATTTTGCCATTGTCAACCTGCACGAACTTGTCGTCGAAACCGCAGCCCAGATTTATGCATAGCGCATCGGGATATTGGCTGATGAGTTCTTCCAACTGGTTCTTGTACATAATGGTACGCGCCACTACGCCTTCGTGCGACATAAACGGGTCGTACTTGCTGACATCCACGCCAAGCGTGTCGATAATTTCCTTCGCCATCGAATCCTTGATTCGTGCGTTCTGACGGCTTGTCTCACTGGCACGAATTGCCAGCGTTATCAGTGCCGTTTCCTGAATATCACCTATTTTCAAATCCATTTTATTGTATTTTTATTGTTTTTCCTGTTTATTCTCTCTTATCAACTTTTACACTGCAAAGTTCCTGCATTCGGAAAGGCCACACAATCCCCACAAATGGCGATTTTCAGGAAAGAAATCACTATAAATGCTTATAAAACTATTATTATTGTCCGCTAAATTGTGCGCTGTCACAGTTTTTGCATTGCGATGCAGCAAAAACATGCGCCAGCGCTCCAAAAATGCACATGTTTTTCTATAAATATGTAACCTCTCCGAGGTTGTTAAGTATCTCTAAATACTAGTCCATAAAATTTCATTGCCATGTAATAATCTGACACTATGCATTTTGCACGATTTTTTAGAATCTTTAGCGGACAACAATGAAAAACTGTATACCTTTTGAAACCAGATTAATGGGTATATATAAAAAAAGTTGCACCAAAAAATTGATGCAACTTTATGTCTTTTAATCAAATCGTCTTACTTCTGCATCGAAATATCCACCTTTGTAGAATCCTCCTCGTAGCGCAGCTTGCAGTCGGACTTGCAGAGCGAGAGAATCCTCATGCTGGCAATCTCAAAATAAGCGTTTGATGTAGAATCGTACATCTTGAATTTCAAATATTCCTTCTTGTCATCGAAAGCCCAGTTGAAATTGAACCCTTCATTAAGCATCGAAGAAAAGTCAAGACCTTCGAGCCCTGCCTGGATGCTGTCGGCGTTCATGGTGGAATCCTGCATATCGCCCATCATTTCTTCCCAGTCGATATCACTCAACAATTCGCCCAAACCTTTGTCGCTAAACTTGATAGCCCCGGAATTATCCTTGTTGAATATCATCTGTAACTCACCGAACATTGCATAGTCGGAAAGTTTTAACGACGCAGTATCAGAATCGAGTTGCATAATTTTCCATGTCCCTACCAGACGGCCTTTCGGCGACTTCATCATCAGACCATAATCTTCCTCGTACTTCTTGCACGACGAATATACCATGCACAACACAAGTGCAACAATTCCGATAATTAAAATATGTCTTTTCATAGCAATATCTTTTTATTCCTGTTTCTTTTCAAAATGACGTTCGATAAGGTCGTCGAAACCAGCATACTCCTCGCTCCCATTCACAAGCCACATTTCGGTTTTCGAAAGGCGAGTAATCTTGTATGTACGTTCACTGTCTCCATTGATGCTGTCGAGCTGAATCAACAGCAATTCGGTCTTGTCCTCGCCAAACGACCACAATCCCGACTTTTCGACAGCTGCCCTTATATTTGGTATCGTATAGGTGTATGTACCATCTTTTTCAAGTGTCAGCACAGCCGACAATTCTTTGTCAAACAAGGTTTGCTCGTGCTTATCGTTGACCAGCAAATCTGTAAGATGCCACTCTCCGACGGCTCTCGACTTTGGCGACTTCAAGGATACAGAAGGCCCATTTTCGTACTTTGTGCACGATGCGAAACCCAGTAGCACCGTTATGATTGTCAATATAGCTACTATTCTATTCATAGGCAACATTGTAAATTACAAAAGTACACATTACCGACAAACTATCAAAAGCCTTGCCAAAATTCGATTAACACTTCCATGTTAAAACGAAAAAGGCGGCTTTCACCGTCTTTTGGTGCCCGAGACAGGGCTCGAACCTGCACGTCCTTGCGAACACTGGTCCCTGAAACCAGCGCGTCTACCAATTCCGCCACTTGGGCATTTGCGGGTGCAAAGGTAGAACTTTTTTTTGTATCCACCAAAAAAAGTTCTATCTGCTATTGAATTTCGTGTAATTTATCAATTTATCGTACGATTCGCTCGGATTGCGGTGATAAACAAACAATTGGTAATCGTTTTCGGTCTGCCGGTGGCTTCCCTCGAAGAAAAATCTGTCAAGCACAGCCCCTTCTCCTTCCGGCACTACCACATACCTATAATTGTAATATCCCTGCTTCAGGAACATCAGCAGTTCGTAGCAATGCGCCTCCATATTGTATTTCATCTTGTACTGCGGCAAAATTTCATAATTTGTCAGTTCGCCATAAAGATATACACTGGCATTGCCGAGCATTGACGGATTGTTCAGGCGGAAATGCACAATGGCATACTCCGACTGAATTTCGGGGAAATTGTTGTTGTTGCGACGGTTAGTCTTTATAACATAACCACCATTTATGTCCTCTGCACTTGCATAAGGCTCGAAATACTTGGTCTTGCTCGCAACAAGGTCGATATAATAGTACGGCTTGCGATATTCAATGTTTTCAACATACTCGGAATTCAGCTCCAAGTTATTGAAACTGAAATATCTGTACTCGTTTGCTGCATTGAACAAATACTTGTCCTCCCAGTCAAACGTTATGGCATCACCGCTAACAAACGACGGTTTCATCTCGGAGTAGGCCTCGTCCCACTGGTTGTTCTGTACAAGCGTAACTTTCAGCTCGTCAAGCGGATTGTATATGGGATATTTTTTCGGAATTATTGTAAAATCAACTTTCTGAAACTCCTTCTTGTACTCGCCAAGCACATTGGAATTCACACGTCCCTCAACCTCGACAATGTTCTCGTAAACCATAAACCTTTTCGTACACACAATTCTTTCTTCTGGCTCTTTCACAAACACTATAAGCAAGTAATTTCCAGAGAGTTTAAGTTGCAAATCATCGTTTGGAAGGTTGAGTGAAAAATGCGTGTACTGTACGTAGGTGCTCTGCGATTCCTCGTAGTTGCGGATTTCATTTTCCTCAAAACCATCGGCATAATCTACAAACATCAAATTCGACGGTTTCCAGTCGTATGTGCAATGCATTATGGTGTAATAGAAATCCTGCGGCTGCGATTCTACCTGGTCGAACGAAAATTCGAGTCCAACCTCGCCAAAAAGTTCCATCACAGGGGACGAAACTTCCCAGTCCTGCAGATGCAGGCGAACGGTTTTCAAACTCTTTTCGTACACACGGTCAACGCAACTGACGGTATCGCGGTCGAAGTCGAAAGAAAACGACTTCAAGCCTAGCAATACGAAAAGCAGCACTATCGACAATCTTGCAAAATGAAATTTCATCGCAATAAAATTTTTCACGAAGTAACACAAAATATTTATATTTGGGAAATTTTTTCTGACAATGAAACGGATTTTTGTCGTCATATTATTAATTTTTGCAAGCGTAATCGCTGTATGTCAAGGCATTAACTCTAAGGCTATAGAAATTACGAATATTGATTCGGACGACTACACCACCATCGAAACAACAAAACTTAGGCTGAAACTTCCAAAAACTTTCACTCGTCGCAATGCCACCACCTACGAAAATATGCTTGCCGAAAGCTACATTTCCGTCCAACCGCTCGATGGCGATGTAAACCGCAACTTCTACACTTTCGACAAAAAATCTATGTTTCAGGCCGGGATTGTGGTAATGAAGGAAACTTTTTTCAAGATAAACGGCTTCGAGGCCATGATGATGGACGGCGACCAGTATATAAACGAGAAGGAATTTGCCGTATCGATACTCATAATTGGCAACTGCACCGAATCGTTTCTTATTATGGGAGCAACACCCAAGCCCATTCAAAACGACATGAACATCGAAATCACAAACTCGCTGTTAAGTGTAATCTTCGACCCCAAAATGGAAGTCAAAGCCATCAGCGAGGCTTTTTCATACAAAGTAAACCTCGAGGGAACCGGACTCATCGAGTGCACACCTATGGGCAACACTCGCACCTTCACCGACGACGGTAACCTGCCCTCGAAAACCAATGACATGACATCGCTCACTATACATGAAACACACAACGGCAAACAATTTACCGAAGCACAAAAAAAGGAAATCTGCGCACACCGCATAAATCAGTATCCAATCACCTGGGACGAAAAAAGCGATCTCACTCCGCAAAAATATAGCACAGGCAAACTTTCGGGCTACGAAATACATGCCAGCGGCGTAAGCAAATTCCTGAAAACAGAATTCATCTACCAGCTTGTGCTGTTCGACAAGGACAGATACTTTGTCATCACTGGCATCTCGTACGGCGACGAAGCAAAATGTCTGGAATTGTTCAGAAAAGTGGCTAATTCAATTGATTTTTAGCTATTTAATTTAGCATACCATTTAATGCGTCCTTCAACTTTCCGAATTGTAAAAATCCGAAGAAAAGTTGATTTTCAATTTCTTCTGTAAGTGGCACTTCTTTCAACGACGACTTGTCATCCCCCACCTTACAAATGGTATGAAACTGCACACCTTTGTCGTAGTAGACACGAAGTTCAACAAACTTTTCCACCAAATCGTCACCTTCTTTTAGATAAGTTGTAAAGGTTGTATAATAAAATGCAGGAAAACCATCGGCATCATACAGAAATTCCTCGTAGGATTTACTCTCCGAAACGGTATAAACCATAGTTCTTCTTACAAAATTGATGCTCGACACATAAGATCCGATTTCCTCATCAAAATCATCGGAAAAATAAAATTCTATGGTTTCGTCCGACTGCCCCGAACCTGCATGATTGTGCCTTACTTTTGCTGTAATGTAATCGTCGGGAATAGCTTCATCACCAAGCATGGTGTTAATCCATTCCATCTCATTGTTGTACATCTTGCGAATTTCAGCAATCTTTGCCTTTTCGCTGTCACTCTGAGCCAAACATGTCAGGTTCAATATTGCAATTATAAAAACTAGTATAAATTTTTTCATGGTTCTATATTTCTGCGTCTATGGCTACGCCATTTCTGTGTTTAAATTTGTTTAATTATTATTCAGCCAACCTATACGTGTCATTGTCATTATTGATATGATTCTCTCTATACCCGCTAATATTCTCCGCTATATCACTCAATAAATCATTCATTGATTGATCTGAAACACCTATCATTCTCCTAAATTCATCCTCGTCCACCATTTTAATATTCAATTTTGTGGCTTTTTCCAATTTGGCAGGGCCGATGTTTTCTCCAGTCACAAACAAATCGGTATTTTTTGAAATGGATGAAACATTCTTACCTCCGTGCAATTCAATGACTTTCTTTATCTCATCGCGCGAATAATGGGTAAATGTGCCAGAAATTATCACAGACAATCCATCCAGCGACGACGACAACTTTTCCTGCTCCTTTACCTTGAACTGCAACCCCGCATCAATCAACCGTGCAACAATCTTTACATTCTCATCGTTGGCAAAATAATCGACTATGCTTTGCGCAATAACCTCGCCGATGTCGCCGACTGCAATAAGTTGCTCTACGGTTGCATTCGACAATGTTTCGATGTCCTTAAGCGCAAATGCCAACTTCTTTGCCATTGTCTCGCCCACATGCCTTATTCCCAACGCATAAACCACACGCTCGAACGGTACCTGTTTCGAACTTTCGATACCTTTTATGATGTTTTCCGCCGACTTGTCGGCCATACGGTCAAGCTTCATCACTTGCTCCTTGGTAAGGTCGTAAAGGTCGGCAATGTTGTGGACAAGTCCAGCATCGTACATCAGAGCAACGGTTTCTTCGCCGATGGTCTCGATGTTCATTGCCTTGCGCGAAACAAAATGCTCGATTTTTCCCTTTATCTGCGGTGGACAATTGTTGGAATTTGGACAGAAATGCTTGGCTTCGCCCTCAACGCGAACCAATTCGGCTCCACATTCGGGGCATTTTGTTATGAATTGCGTCTTTTCCGAAAAAACATCGTGCGACTCAACTCCCACAATCTTAGGAATAATCTCGCCGCCCTTCTCCACATACACCATGTCGCCAACGCGAATGTCGAGCAAGGCAATCTGGTCGGCATTGTGCAACGAAGCACGCTTTACGATTGTTCCCGCCAGCTGCACAGGTTCAAGGTTTGCAACAGGCGTTATCGCACCAGTTCTTCCCACCTGATAATCAATACTTAATAGTCTTGTACTTACCTGCTCAGCCTTGAACTTGTAAGCGATAGCCCAACGCGGATTCTTGGCGGTAAAACCAAGCATTTCCTGTTGTGCGTACGAGTTGACTTTCAGCACAATGCCATCAATATCAAACGGAAGATTGCGACGCTCGGTGTCCCAGTAGTGTATGAAATCGAAGATTTCCTGCAGGCTATGGCAAAGTTTCACATGGTCGGAA
This sequence comes from uncultured Bacteroidia bacterium, assembly GCA_902790405.1. Taxonomy (GTDB): domain Bacteria; phylum Bacteroidota; class Bacteroidia; order Bacteroidales; family ML635J-15; genus Bact-19. The sequence goes on along the minus strand of CADARW010000087.1, from coordinate 2,324 downwards.
ATCTTGAAACCAGCACGACGAAGCACCTGCATGCACTCGTAGTGGGTCTTGGCAGGTAGATTTCGCCCCATCATGTAGTAGAAATAGCAATCCAAACCGCGTTTTGCCACTTCCTTTGGATTTATCAGCTTTATTGAGCCAGAAGTTGCATTGCGGCAATTTGCAAACGGAGTGTCACCAATTTCGATACGCTCGGCGTTCAAGGCATCGAAACTCTTGTGTGGCATAATTATTTCGCCACGAATTTCAAACTTGTCGGGCAGTTCTGCACTATTTATTGACAGCGGAATGCTCTTTACCGTGCGGATATTTTCGGTAACATCGTCGCCCTTTTCGCCATCGCCACGGGTTACTGCCCTTACAAACTGACCATTCTCGTATTTTACCGAAATAGATGCCCCATCGAATTTGAGTTCGCAAATTATTTCGGGCTTCTGCTCTATCTCCTTGACAATGCGGTTGTAGAACTCAGTAATTTCACCTTCCGAATAGGTATTTCCCAGCGACAGCATACGGTAATCGTGAGCCACGGTCTTGAACTCGTTTGAAATGTCGCTACCCACGCGCAAAGTCGGAGAATCCGGTTGACGGAACTCTGGAAAACGCTTCTCCAAGTCGGTCAGTTCCTCGAGCATCTTGTCGAACTCGAAGTCGCTGATTGTAGGATTACTGAGCACATAATAATTGTAGTTGTGCTGATTGAGAACCTTTGTAAGGCTAATTATTCTTTCTTGTTCCACTGTCATAGTAAAAACTAATTTTCATGCAAAGATAAGAGAATATTCGGAACGAGAAAGCAATTTTGTTGCGACAATTTCACCTATATACCCAAAAAACGTTAACAGATAACACCAATGTTGTCTGGATTTGTAACCTTTAGCTCGCTGCATATGGCAGCAATCCAGACTATAGAATATAAGAATTTTAAATCCGCATTACAAATGCTAATATTCGAACGTGTCGGATTGCAACCTTTAGCTCACTGCCTAAGCAGTAAATCCGACACAACTGAAGCGAGCTAAAGGTTACAAATCCGAAAGAACAAGAGAAGCACAATTTACCCTTTGTTTACCGCCTGCAGTTTGCAATGAAAGGGGGGTGACAATTTGTCCCCACCCTTTGGCTAACATAGGGTCTCGTTTTTTCATTTTCTTTATATAATCCGTGGGATTTGTACTTTCCGTAAGCACTTCCACCACATCGCTTATTGAGAAATACCATTTTTCCTGCTCATCGTCCCAGACGGAACGAATTTTCTTTTCTTCGAATAGCTGTACTGCCTGTTGTTTGGTCATAAATTCAAATTTCTACAAAAATAAGCAAAACAAGGAAATATGCCAACAAAAAACAACATTTTTTCATTGTTCGCCTCCACACAAAAAACGACAGCCGATCATTGCCGACTGCCGTAAATCATAATTCGAAATTCCTTCGCTTTTGCCCTTTCTGGGCGTAGTGTTTCGTGTTTTTATTGGTTTGAGGCGTTGCCTAAACCTGCTGGGCTTTCACAATGATTTAATAATTAACTTCGTTGAGCTGAAGGTTCAAATATTCAAAAAATCAAGAATTCAACAATCCCACACCCTCGGAAACCTTGCCCTGCGGTGCCCTTGTGTGCGCTACCGCGAACGCACCGCACTGCAATGTTTCCGCCGCTTTGCGCGTTTTTGGAGAGAACAATAGATTAGTTCTGTGACTGGCAGACAGCGCGAACGGTAAACCCATAGTCGCGGGTGCTGTAGCCCACGTAGTAATCGTCCGAATGGATGCGGAGGCGCCACGCGTCGAACGGATTGACCGAGTTAAGCGAACTCGACCTGTAGAGGCCGGAGGAACCGGCACCGAAGAGCTCACTATCGTAGCGGCAGCCAGCAGCGGGCAGGAAAATGGAGTTGCCATTAGGTCCTGTGAACAAGCACCCGCTTACTCCGTTCTGAGTAGTCCAAATGTGAGTGCAGTTATTGAGCAGCTCGATCATTTCCGTCTGTGTCGGCATTCTCCAGCCAGTACCCCAATTTGCAGTGGCAGCGTCATCGGAGGCTTCAAGGGTTGTAAGATTGTCGGTAAAACCGTTGTTGCCATAGCTTGTATCGTTGCAGTACTTAGTTAGGGTATTATAACTTCCATTGCAATAGCGGTAAGTACTCCAATCGTAGGTAGTCTTTGTGGTCGTTTCGCCCCAAGCAAAGTAGTTGCCATAACCTTCGGGAGTATCGGAACCTACATTGCAAGTTGCCCAGCGAGTACCTGAAGGCAAACCGAGGTCAACCCAGTCGTGACCGTTTTGTGTGCCTGTTGTTGAAGATGTTGTAATCGACATAACA
>CADARW010000086.1 GCA_902790405.1 uncultured Bacteroidia bacterium | reverse complement strand
TTGGCAGCAATGAACACTATTTATGGAAATATGTTGGCTGCAATGAATTTCAAGCAGAATTAATTTCCGCATAGTGAATTATTAACTGATTGTTTAACATTAAAAAGTAAAGTTATATGTCAGGTGGAAATTGTCCGGAGACCCCGAGACAGAAAATGATCGGTATGATGTACCTGTTCTACACCGCACTTATGGCATTGAACGTATCAAACGAAGTTTTGAACGCGTTCGTGGCGGTAAACGCAGGTATTCAGCAGACCACTGAAAACTTCTCGATTAAGACCGGAGAACTATACGGAAGAATTGACGGCAAAGCCGCTGAGCAGCCAGGCAAATACGCCGCACTGCAGAAGGAAGCTCATGAATTTGAAGCAGAATGTAATAAAATATTCAATGGTATCAGAAGAATTAAGGTTCAGTGTTTGAACAAGAGCGATGAAACCATCGACCCGACAAACATCGAAATGGATACCGCTGTAATTAAGAAAATGGACGATATCAACGCAGCTCCTGCAATCATGGATAAGGAAGCTGGCGGTGTTATGGGTGACAGCTTAAGATCTTGGATGGATAACTTCAGAGAGATGGTTCTCAAGATGTCTGTCTTCAGAACCGACAAGAAGGACCCAAGCAGCCCAGTTGATACAACTAGCTCGTTCTACAAGAGAACTGCAGCTGCCCTCGCTACTCCAGATAAGATCGACGATGGTGCTACAATTCCTTGGGAACTCGGTCTTGTAAGACACATGCCTCTCGTTGGTACATTGGCATTGCTCTCAAAATTGCAATCGGATATTAGAAACGTTGAAGCTGAAGTATTGCAGCAGATGGTTGCCGACCTCGAAGGTATGGATATTCGTATCTCATCTCTTACTGGTTTGGTAAGTACATCTAAGAGCGTCGTAATGAGCGGTAGCGAATACGAAGCACAGATATTTATCGGTGCTCGCGATACCACTATGAGACCTACTATCTATATTACACAAACTGCTCCTTACTATGACTCAGTAGTTAAGCCAAATGGTGAAATCGAATACAAGCAGCTTGCAAATGCAACATACGACACTCTTCCATTGGACGAACAAGGTCGTGGTACATTCAAGTCTGTTGGCGGTGTAGGCGAACACGGATACGGCGGTTTGATTTTCTACAAGTCAAACGTTGGTGACCAGTGGATCCCTTACAAATCATCGTACGCAGTTGCAACTTCATCAACAACCATTTCGGCTACAGCTTGTAACATCTTCTACAAAGGTTTGCAGAACCCAGTATCTGTTGCTGCATCAGGCTACACTAACATCAACGTGTCGGCTACTGGTGGCGCAACAATATCAAAGGGTAAGGTTGCTGGATACGAAGGCGAATATATCGTAACAATCCCGGCAAACAGCCAGACCAAGGAAGTTACAATCAACGTAAGCGCAGACGGAAAGTCGGTAGGACATCAGACTTTCAAAGTCATGAATGTTCCGTCACCAACCATTACAATCGGTGGTTACAAGAGTGGTGATGACGTTCCTAAGGCTGCAATAAAAGGCTCACCAAGACTTGATGCAGTACTTGAAGGCGGATTCTTCCCGTTCAAGGACGTTAAATACACTGTTACATCATTCACTTACATGAAGGAAGTTAGAGGTGTAACATCATCACAGGTTGTAAGTGGCAACACAATCCCTGGCGATATCTTGTCAGACATTTCTAAGAAGGCTTCTGGATCATCTGTTTCATTCATTGGAATCAAGGTATCCTCACCTTCAGGACCAAGAAACGCTCCAGGTTTTGCAGCAAGATTGAAATAATTAAAATTCATAGTCATGAAAAGATTAGTTAGTTTTTCCGTATTATTGGCTCTCATGCTTATATTGGCAAACTCATCGTTTGGTCAAGTACTCGACGGTGCATTCGCCAGAGAGACAACAGTGAAGAGAAATGTAGTTCCCCTACCATACATCAGAGAGGCGGACGCTATGTGGTCAAAGAAGATTCTAAGAATTCTCGAATTAAAAGAGAAACAGAATCTCCCACTATATTACCCGCAGACAAGAATGACTTATCCGGGAGAATTGCAGCCGCAAAGAAGTAGGGTTAACCTTCTGTATCTTGTGTATGATATCGGAGTCAAAGGAAAAACTTTCTATAAGGCAACCGGACAGGAAATAGAAGACAACGAAAGTACTGACAACAGATATCCTGTGTTCAAGCTCGACGCAGGCGACATTACTAACTGGTGGAGAACACCAATCGAAAAGGACGACCCATCAAGAGACTCGTTGCTATCTTACGAAGGAACAATGAAGGTTATCGACCCATATTCAGATCCTGATGAACCTGAATACATCGACGTACCTATGAAAATGGAACTCGAAGAAAGCGACCGTGGTGTAATGGACGAACTTTGGGTTTGGGAAGAATGGTTCTTCGACAGACAGAGATCTGTTATGGATGTACGCATTATGGCTATGTCGTTCGACGGTCAGACATCAGAAGGTCGTGTATGGCCATTCTGGATTGCTTACAATGACTATCGCCCATTGTTCGCTACTTACGAGTCGTTCAACACTCACAACGAGGCAGAACACAGAACATTCGACGACATATTCCTGCAGAGAAGATTCTCGAGCTTCATAGTTGCCGAAACCAACCCATACGACAACCGTCTTATCTCCGACTACCTCATCGGTATCGAAGCAATCAGAGAAGGCGAAAGAATCCAGGACGAAATGTTCAAGATAGAACACGACATGTGGGAATACTAACAGAATTTTATTATTTGATTTGAAAATAAAAAGGCTACCGTCGGTAGCCTTTTTTGCATTATAGGAATCTTCCCAAGATATAAACAGAGGTTAATAAAATTTATCCTTTTTGTTTCACTCAGAGATAAAAATGAAATACTTTTGCAAACCGAAACATAAAAACAATTTTTAACCATGACAACAAACAACGAGATAGCTTCGCCTATCAAATTTTTTGCAGGATCGGCAAGCAGATACGTAGCCGAAGAAATCGTAAAAGGCTATAACCCAGAAATGAAGCTTGGCGAAAGCACACTTCTTAAATTCAGCGACGGCGAGTTCGTAACCAGCATCGACGAAACAGTAAGAGGATGCACAGTATTCCTAATCCAGTCGACATTCCCGCCAGTAGAAAACCTTTTCGAACTTATGCTCATGGTCGATGCAGCCAAGAGAGCATCGGCAGAACAGGTTGTAGCAGTTATCCCCTACTTCGGATTCGCTCGTCAGGACAGAAAAGACAAGCCAAGAGTTGCTATCGGAGCAAAACTCGTAGCCGACCTACTTATGGCATCGGGTGTAAACAGAGTCATGACTATGGACTTGCACGCCGACCAGATCCAGGGATTCTTCAACGTACCAGTTGACCATATTTATGCATCAACCTTGTTTGTACCATATATTAAGAGCCTTAACCTCGACAATCTCGTTATTGCATCGCCTGATATGGGAGGAGCAAAGAGAGCTAAAGCTTACTCGCATTTCCTTGATGCAGAAATGGTTATCTCACACAAATCGAGATCAAAAGCTAACATGGTAAGCGAAATGATGGTTATCGGTGACGTAAAGGACAAAAACGTAATCATTGTTGACGACATGATTGATACAGCAGGAACAATAACAATGGCAGCCGACATTATCATGGAAAAGGGAGCAAAGAGCGTTCGCGCCGTTGCAACTCACCCAGTACTTTCGGGTCCAGCATACGAAAGAATCAACAAGTCGGCTCTCATCGAAGTTATCACAACCAACTCTATTCCTATAAAGGAAGGCGCATCCGACAAGATTAAGGTTATCTCGATAGGCGATTTGTTCGGCGAAGTAATCAACAACGTTTACCACCACAAGTCAATCAGCAAAAACTTCATCGTATAAATGGATATACGATATTTGGTCATCGAAGGGAACATCGGAGCCGGCAAGACAAGCCTCAGCAAGCTCATTGCCGAACGAAAAAAAGGAAAACTTTTCCTCGAACAATATGCCGAGAACCCTTTCCTGCCCAAATTCTACGAAAATCCTGAGAGATATTCGTTCCCATTGGAACTTTCGTTCCTGGCAGACAGATACAATCAGCTCAAAAACAGCATATCGTCATTCGACCTGTTCAACGAGCTGATTGTATCTGATTATTTTTTCATGAAATCGTTGATTTTCTCGGCACATACACTGCAAGAAGACGAGTACAAACTCTACCGCCAGCTATTCGATATTATATATAGTACGTTGCCGAAACCCGACCTATACGTTTATCTACATAAAAATACCGACTTGCTGTTGAAGAATATAAGCAAACGCGGACGCGAATACGAAAAAAACATATCGGCCGAATATCTGAAGGGAATAGAAAATGGCTACTTCAATTTCTTCAAGCAGCAAAATCAAATGAAAATCGTTGTTATCGACACAAATAACATCGATTTTGTAAACAATCCTGCAGATTTGGACAAGATTGAAAATGCCATATTCAACAACGATTATGAGATAGGAATAACAAGACTTATTTTATAGGTATTTTTTTTTATCTTTTTAATCTTTTTTCTTTACAATTCAAAAACATCGTATTATCTTTGCACAGATTTTTCCCGAAAGGGAAGTGGTAAATAAAATAATTAAAAATTAACAAGAATAAGGAATAAATTATGAAGAGGTTTTTATTTGTAACTTCAGTGGTAGCATTAGGCCTTGTAATGGGTGCTTGCAACGACTTGAAAAAGATGGCAGCCAATGCCGACGACATCAACTACTCTGTAAATCCGAAAGTTCTCGAAGTTCACAACGGTCAGGTAGCTGTAAATATTACTGGTAATTTCCCTGAAAAGTACTTCAGAAAGAAAGTATCTGCAACTTTAACTCCAACCTTGGTATGGGACGGTGGCGAAAAGGCCCTCACTCCTATTTACGTACAGGGTGAAAAGGTTTCCGGAAACGGACAGGTAATAAAGTACAAACCAGGTGGAGCTTTCTCATACAACGACAAGTTCGACTACTCACCAGAAATGCGTAGATCGAAACTCGTTTTGAAGATTTCTGCTGTTAAGGGTACAAAGGAAGCTGAATTCGATCCAGAAGATATAGCTGAAGGTATCGTAGCAACTCCAGAACTCGTTAAGATGAATGGCGGCAAGTCGTCAAACGCTGCTAGCAACTTCAAGAAGGACAACACTGCTTCGAAGATCGCTGCAATCAACTACGACAAGAACAAATCAGACATCAAGTCTTCGGAAACTAAGAAGAGCGAAATCGCTGAAATGCAGAAGTACATTAAGGAATCGAAGGACAACGACCGCGTAAGATTCGACGGTGTTGAACTTAAGTCATACGCTTCTCCAGAAGGTACTCAGGACATCAACAAGAAGGTTTCTAACGACCGTTCGAACAGCGCTTCAAAGTTCGCTAAGAACGAATTCAAGGGCGTTAACGGAGCTGACGGTGGCAACTTCTTCAAGACTTTGGTTACCGAAGAAGACTGGGAAGGTTTCAAGACTGCAGTACAGAATTCTAACCTCGCTGACAAGGATATGATCATCAGAGTTATCAACATGAACTCGGATCCTGACAAGAGAGAAGAAGAAATCAGAAACATGAAGAACACTTTCGACGAACTCGAAAAGGAAGTTCTCCCGAGCTTGCGTCGTTCTGAAATCGTTATCAACGTAACTAACATTGGTAAGACCGACGAAGAAATTGCTAAGCAGTACAAAGAAGATCCTAGCAAGCTTTCATTCACCGAAATCATGCACTACGGCGAAATCACCGAAGACGCTCACAAGAGAGTTGAAATCTACACTAAGGCTACCGAACTCTTCCCTGAAGAATGGTCAGCTTACAACAACCTCGGTGCTGCTCTCTACGAAACTAAGGACTTCCAGGCTGCAAAGGTTGCTTTGGAAAAGGCAAAGAGCAAGAGCAACGGAAATGCAACTGTTCTCAACAACATGGGTAATGTTGCCCTCTCAGAAGGTAATGTAGAAGAAGCTGAATCGAACTACGCTTCTGCAACTGGTGTTAGCGAAGCTAGCGCAGGTCAGGGTGTTATCGCAATAAAGAAGGGTCAGTATGCTAACGCATCGAACTTCTACGGTGACGACTGCTCATTCAACGCAGGTCTTGCTAAGGTTCTTAACAAGGAAAACGAAGCAGCTATGACTGCTCTCAACTGCGGTGCTGAAAAGGACGACGCTATGAACTTCTACCTGAAGGCTGTTGTTTGCGCTCGCAAGGCTGACAACGAAGGCGTTTTCAACAACTTGAGAACTGCTTGCCAGAAGGATTCAAGCTTGAAGGATTTCGCAGCTAAGGACGTTGAATTCATCAACCTCTTCGAAAACGACACTTTCAAGTCAATCGTAAAGTAAGTCAAACACACTCCATAAAAAAGGCTACCCAATCGGTAGCCTTTTTTGTTGGGAATCAACAATAAAAACGAAGCAAATCCTATAGTTCAGGATAATGCTCCGTTTTTACTATATTTCGTTCAGCGTCTTTATTATCAATTCGCTTGCTTCGTCAATCTCGTCATCTGTAATCACCAGTGGAGGAGCAATGCGGAATGCCGTATCGTGGAAAATAAACCAATCGGAAATAAGTCCATTTACAATTGCTCGCTTGATAAATTTCAACACATTGTCGAACGAACCGATCTCAACAGCAAGCAACAAGCCTTTGCCCCTTATCTCGCTTATCATCGGATGCGACTTCAAGTTTGAAATGAAGCGGTCGGCCTTAGCCTGTACCGAATTGACAATGCCCGATTCGTTGATATATTTAACACCAGCAAGCGCCGCAGCCGCCGAAACTGGATGTCCGCCAAAAGTCGTTATGTGCCCAAGAACCGGGTCGGTCATAAACGACGACATAATCTTTCGCGACGAAACGAAGGCTCCAATTGGCATACCTGCACCCAAAGCCTTTGCAAAACAGATAATGTCGGGTTCTACTCCATAATGCATGAATCCGAACATCTTGCCAGTACGTCCGAAACCAGTCTGTATTTCATCAAGAATTAGCAACGCACCCTTTTTCGAACATACAGAGCGCAATTCCTGCATATACTCAACTGTTGGAATCATAACACCGCCCTCAGCCTGAATGGACTCTAGAACTACACAAGCGGTATCCTCGTCAATTTGCGAAAGCTGGTCGAAATTATTGAGTTCCAAATGGTATACATCGGGAAGTAAAGGACGGAACGACCGTTTGAAATCTTCATTTCCACAAAGGCTCAATGCTCCTTGCGTACTTCCGTGGTAGGCATTCACAAACGAAAACATCTTACGGCGTCGGGTATAGCGCTTGGCTAACTTGGTAGCACCTTCGATAGCCTCGCTCCCGCTGTTCACGAAATACACGTTGTCGAACTTGTCGGGCAACATACTGCATAGATATTCAGCAAGTTCCACTTGCGGCGACTGGACAAACTCGCCATACACCATCAAATGCATGTATTTTTCGACCTGCTCATGAATGGCTTTCATTACCAATTCGTTGCAATGACCGAGCGAACTTACCGAAACGCCCGAAATCAAATCAAAATACTTCTTGCCATCGGGACCATACATATATACACCCTTAGCACACTCAATTTCAACAAGATACGGACTTTCTGAAGTCTGACCTATATAATTAAGGAATAGCTCCCTATGAGATATGTTCATCGTTCAAATGTTTATGCAGGATATGTTTCTCTAATGCCTTGTTTGCAGCAGTTAGAAAACGCTCGTAGGCTATTGGTTTAAGCAAATAGTCGGTAATGTCGTAGTCGTAGGCCTCGAGCGCATATTTGCGGCTAGCGGAAATCACAACAATCTGGATATCCTTCTTATACTTGTCAAGGAAATCGAATCCGCTCATCTGAGGCATCTCGATATCGAGAAATATGAGGGAAACATCATTTTCCTCAATACATTTCTCTATACCAACAGGATTGGCGAATGTACCACAGCAAGTAAGGAATCCCGACTTATTTATAAAGCCAGCAATCTGTGTTCTAATAACTTCGCTATCGTCAACCACTATACAATTCATACTTGAAACACTATGACTATTTCGTCCACAAAGGTATAAAAAAAATAGAATAAGAAAAAATGTAGTTGCAAAACCGCATCATCCCTTTGAATCATCAAATTTTTGAATCACTGACCATTGTACAGACGCAATTTATTGCGTCTCAACAAAAAACGGCGAAGCCATAGAAACCCAGAAACGCCGTAGGCATAGAAACGCCGCAGGTATAGAAACGCCGCAGGTATAGAAACCCAGAAACGGCGAAGCCACAGAAACCCAGAAACGGCGAAGCCACAGAAACCCAGAAACCAGAAATTTGCTCAGCCCACAAAAAAAGGGTAAGCTACTTATATCGCACCGCTACAACCTCCTACCTTTGCTTTCTTCCGAACCTGGAGGATTCAGAGGGAGCTGGTCGTATAAGACTTACCCGGCCGCAAAAGTAATACATTTTTCGCAAAGGCAAGAAAGAAATTTATTTTTTTGCTCTGTAGCATTAAAATGGTAACTTTGCCAATATAAACATGACACATGAAAACTCTTATAAAGAACGCAATTGTTGTAAACGAAGGTCGCATCGAAAAGCAGAATTTGGTGCTACGCGACGAATATATCGAAGATATACTTCCTACCGACAGCACAGACGGGCAATACGATAATATCATTGATGCAGAAGGACTTAACCTGTTGCCAGGCGTAATCGACGACCAAGTGCACTTCCGCGAGCCAGGAGCCACCCACAAGGCCGACATTCATTCCGAATCGCGTGCTGCAGTAGCCGGTGGCGTTACATCTTACATGGAAATGCCAAACACCAATCCTTCTACCACTAATGCCGAACTGCTAAAACAAAAATTCGACATAGCAGCCGAAAATTCAATGGCTAACTACTCGTTTTTCATCGGTGCCACCGAAGAAAACTCCGACGACATTGCAAAAATTGATACTACAGAAGTCGCTGGCGTAAAACTTTTCCTCGGTTCTTCGACAGGAAGCCTGCTCGTAAAGGACAAGAACGCTATTGAAGAAATTATGCGCATATCACCGACCATAATAGCTGCACACTGCGAGGACGACGGTATAATCAGCCAAAACCTGCAACACATGCGCGAAATATACGGTGATGACATTCCAATGGAAAAGCACTGCGAAATCCGAAACGCAGAAGCCTGCTACAAGTCGAGTAGCGAAGCTGCCGAAATCGCAAAACGCACTGGCGCTCACCTGCACATTTTCCATATCAGCACCGAAAAAGAATTGTCACTCCTATCCAGCAAACCACTGGAAGACAAAAAGATAACCGCAGAAGTTTGCGTGCATCACCTTTTCTTCAACAGTGACGATTACAAAAAATTAGGTGCGCGTATAAAATGGAATCCGTCTGTGAAATACGAATCTGACCGCCAAGCACTCATCCAAGCCCTGAAAGACGGCAAAATCGACGTGGTA
>CADARW010000085.1 GCA_902790405.1 uncultured Bacteroidia bacterium | reverse complement strand
GAGAGGAAGAGCAGGCCGCCGCCCTCGCGGCGGAGCAGGACAGGCTTGCGGCCGAAGCTGCGGCGGAGGCACAGGAGACCGCGCAGCGGACAGAAACGGTCAAAACAGGCGCGGAGAATCCTTCCGCGGCCAAAACAGAAGACACCTGGATCCATGAACTCACACTGGGCCCGATCCTCTCGCTGGGATTGATCGCGGCCGGTGTCCTTGCCTGCCTCATCTGGTTCTCCATACGGCACAGGAACAGCAGGCTGAATCTCTGGTACGGAATCGCCGCGGTGCTGCTGACGGCAGGGGCGATGATCCTGTGTTTCCCGGGAATGAGCGGGATGAGCGTTGTCTCGGCCTCCGAAGAGGAGGCGCCCGTCACGGTGGACCGATTCTTCCGTGCGCTGGAGAGCGGAGATGCGGCGGCAGTGGATGCCTGCCTGGCTTACGGGGCGCAGTCCGGACTCCTGAATGAGGCCACGGACGAAATGCACGCGGCAGTGCGAAATGCTCTGCAGCAAAGCTGGGGCCATCAGCTTCTCGGAAACTGCAGTGTGGAGAAAACCCGAGCCTGGCAGGAGATTCAGCTCCGGGTGATGGATTTTTCAAAAATGCAGAAAGACCTGCAGACGGAGACGAGAGTTCAGCTGCTGGACCTTGCCAGAACGATAAACCGTGAGAGCATCTATGACGCCTCCGGCAACTATGTCCCGGAAGCGGCGGGGATGGCCTATGACCGGGCAATGATGAAACTTCTGGAGCAGCCGCAGAATTATTACGGCACCGTCGGATGCCGGGTGGAGCTTACGCTCACCGGGGACGGATGGAAAATCGTCCCGTCCAAGGCGCTGATCTCCGCCCTGAGCGGAAATCTGGGGTGAAAACATGGAACTGAGCAAGACACGGAAAAATACGACCTTGAAAAGTTTGCGCAGTGCAGGGTGACTTACACAATGAAGGATGAGAGCACGAAGCAGTTTGAGATAGGTGCGCTCACTCCGGACGGTGAGTATTATTACGCGCTGTCTGATAATAATGTCTATACTATCGGCAAGACCACGGGCGACCGCATCATGCAGGATGTTACCGACCTTGCTTCGTTGCTTCACGGTGAAGTGTGGATAGGGGTGTGGATTGGCAACTACGATGGTGGCGGTCATAAAGTTACACTTGACCTAAAGTCTTACCCCGAAAGCGAACTCTGGGACGATGAAACCGATGGCAGTAGGTGTATACCGCTGTTCAACACCTGCAATGTGCTTGAGATGGCTGGACAAAATTACGGTAAACTCTTTGCCACCGACAGCCTTACCATTGAGGTTTACATTCCCGAAGCCGAGAGTGTTCGTCTGCGTTACATCAGTACCGGTCACGGCGGATGGGAGGGAGGCGACGAGTTCAATCCCAAGGCTAACACCATTCTAATCGATGGAAAACCAGCATTTTCACATACTCCATGGCGCGAGGATTGCGGTTGCTACCGTAGGTTCAATCCTGTAAGCGGAAACTTTTGGAATGGACTGTCGAGCAGCGACTATTCGCGCAGCGGCTGGTGTCCGGGAACTGCCACTCAGCCTGTATATTTCGACCTTAGCCATTTGCCGTCAGGAAAACATACAATAACCGTTGCTATTCCGATGGGCGAACCACAGGCTGGAAGTTTCAGCCATTGGGCAGTAAGCGGAGTGTTGGTAGTAGAATAGATTTTGTAAATTTGCAACCGAATAAAAAACAACTCTAATTTTTAAAATATGAAAAAATTAACTTTTATCCTTGTTTGCATACTGCTGGGAATATTCTCAACTTCCTATGCTAATCCAGTAACAGTCAAGAGTCCAGATGGAAAATTGGAATTGAAATTCGAAGTAGTAAATGGTATTCCACAGTATTCGCTCAATCGTGAAGGAAAACCAGTAGTAAAGCCATCAAAGATGGGATTCACCCTCGAATGGCGCGACGACCTTGCCCATGCTTTTGTGTTGAAAGATACGAAATACAGCACTTTCGATGAGACATGGGAGCCAGTTTGGGGCGAAGAGGCACAAATCCGCAACCACTACAACGAAATGCTTGTAACACTTGAGCAACCTATTGGCAGCGTGGAAAGTATGGATCATTCAACTGAGAAAAAGGCAACCGTCATGCAAATTCATTTCCGCTTGTACGACGACGGCCTGGGTTTCCGTTACGAATTTCCAATCGAGAACGCTTTGGTATGCTTCTGGATAAAGGAGGAACTTACCGAATTTGCAATGGCAGGTGACCATACATCATGGTGGATTCCAGGAGATTACGATACTCAGGAGTTCAATTATACAGAATCGCGCTTGTCCGAAATACGCAGTTTGTTCGACATAAGCCACAAGGATGGAGGCTGGCCGTGGAAAGGATTTTCGCCTACAGGCGTGCAGACAGCCTTGCAGATGAAGACCGACGACGGTTTGTACATCAATATACACGAGGCTGCAACCCTCGACTTCCCGACCATGCACCTCGAATTGAACGACACAACCATGACTTTCCGTGCATGGCTTTCGCCCGATGCAACTGGCTACAAAGGTCGCTTGCAGGCACCTTGCACCACTCCTTGGCGTACGGTTATGGTAACTACTTCGGCAACCGAAACACTTGCTTCGCGACTGATTCTCAACCTCAACGAGCCTTGCGTTCTGGACGATGTGTCATGGATTCACCCCGTGAAGTACATGGGCGTTTGGTGGGAGATGATTTCGGGCAAAAGCACCTGGGCCTATACCAACGACTTCCCATCAGTGAAACTCGGCCTCACCGATTTTGAGCACGCCAAGCCAAACGGCAGACACGGTGCAAACAACGACAATGTACGCCGTTACATCGATTTTGCTGCAGAAAATGGTTTCGATGCCATCCTTATCGAAGGTTGGAACATAGGCTGGGAAGACTGGTATGCAAAGCAAAAGGATTTTGTCTTCGATTTTCTGACTCCTTATCCCGACTTCGACTTGCCAGCACTCAACAAGTATGCTCACGAAAAGGGCATCCGCCTTATCATGCATCACGAAAGTTCCGCATCCACAATTAATTACGAACGCTGGATGGAGAAAGCTTACAACCTTATGAACCAATATGGCTACGATGCTGTAAAGAGCGGTTATGTGGGCACTATCATTCCTTTTGCCGAAGGTCATTATAGTCAACCTATTAATAATCACTATCATTACGCAATAGTTGAAGCTGCAAAACATCACATCATGGTAAATGCCCACGAGGCAGTGCGTCCTACTGGTCTTTGCCGTACATGGCCAAATATGATTGGCAACGAAAGTGCTATGGGTACCGAATTTCAGGAACGCATAAAACCCGGACATACAACCATTTTGCCGTTCACACGCTTGCAGGGCGGACCTATGGACTACACGCCAGGCATTTTCGAGACCGACATAAGCAAAATAGTTTCGTGGGGCGGTAAGATTCGCGCTACCATTTGCAACCAGCTTGGATTGTATGTTACTTTTTACTCTCCTTTGCAAATGGCTGCCGATTTCCCCGAACACTACGCCAAGTTTATGGATGCCTTCCAGTTCATAAAGGATGTGGCTGTCGATTGGGACAAGTCGCTGTATCTTGAAGCCGAGCCGGGTGCATACATTGTCACCGCCCGTCATCCTAAACTTTCGACGCTCAACAAGGCTGCCGAAGGCGTTGGAACTCTTGCCGACGGCAAGAAGGGTGTGGTTTCGAATGCTACAAAGTTCGTTTACGCTCTTCCCGAAAATGCCACTGCCAATGATTTGGAAAACGCCAAGCCTCACGATGTATGGTATGTTGGTGGTATTACCGACGAAAATGCCCGCGATGTCTCTGTGAAATTGGATTTCTTGAAGCCTGGAGTCAAGTACGAAGCAACAATCTATGCCGATGCCAAGGATGCAAGCGGTTTGCCCGAAAACTACAATTCACAAGCTTATACCATCACCAAGAAGGATGTCACAAGCAAATCGGTATTGAAACTCAGAATGGCTCCTTGCGGTGGTTTTGCTATTTCGCTGAGAGAAAAATAAAGTGATATGAAATTAACAGATAGTGATATGCGTTTAGCCATTCTTTCACATCTGGAAGATATTGAACGACAGTACGATGTTCGAGTTTTGCTCGCTTTAGAGTCGGGAAGCAGGGCTAGGGGACTTTTTTCCGACGAGAGCGACTGGGATGTGCGTTTTGTCTATGTAAACAAGCTCGACTGGTACCTGAATGTGAACGAAGGCCGCGATGTGATTGAAGAAATGTTCGACGATAACATTGATATGGTCGGCTGGGAATTGCGCAAGACTTTGCGTCTGTTTCAGAAGTCAAACCCATCGCTGATGGAATGGCTTCATTCGCCTGTCATCTATCGTGCCGATGAGGAATTTTTGTCGCGGATGAGAGCTATGGAACCTGTATATTTCAATCCCATCAAGACAATGTATCACTACGAGAGCCTTTATATTAAACACGACAAGCGCTATTTGCAGGACTCAGCCAATCCGCTAAAGCGCTTCCTGCATTATCTGCGCGGAATATTGTCGTGCCGTTGGCTCGAACAGCATAAAACTATGCCACCAGTGCTTTTTGAAGAATTGGTGCAAGCAACTGTAGATGATGTCGTTATTCGCCAGAAAATCGAAAACCTGATTGCACTCAAAAGGCAAAGCAAGGAAAACGATAACAAGGAAGTTGATGCCAAACTTGTTGACTATGCCCACAAGTTGGCCGAACATTTCGAGCAGACGATTCCAGATTTTCGTCCAGAAATAAGTCATGCAGGCGATTCGTCGGATTTGGACGGATTGTTGAAGGAGATGGTGATGAGATAAAAGAGAAATAAATATGAAAACCGAAATTAATCCTCAGGAAACCAAGCGGGCTTACGCTTTCGAGATGTGGCTGAACGCACCCATGCCAATGGTGACATTGGTGAAAACAATGAATGTAAGTCGATTGCTGAAACTTAGCAAAAAGACTGGTGTAAAGTTCAATACGCTGATGTGCTGGTGCATTGGCAGGGCAGCGATGGAGACCGAGGAATTGTTTTTGTTGCCCGAAAACGGAAAACTTTTCCGTTACGACAGCATTGCCATAAATGTGGTTGTGAGGAACAGCAAGGGTGGCATCAACTCCTGTGATGTTCCTTACTCTGCCGATCTGCAGCAGTTCAACCGCGATTATCTGGAATTGACCACCAAAGTGGCAAAGGAGTGCCAGAGCAGTTTCGTCGATGGATACATGATTGTCGGTACTTCGGCCATGATACAGACCGAACTCGATTGCGTTGTAAACCAATACACCGACAAGTTCCTCAACCCGATGGTAATGTGGGGCAAGTACCGTAAGTGCTGGTTCAAAACTACTTTACCCGTGTCTTTCCAGTTTCACCATGTGCAGATGGATGGGGGAGATGGAGCGAGATTTTTGGAAAAATTACAATTGAAAATTAGAACAATATGACAAAGGGATTGAAAAAATTAATGCCGATTTTCGCAGTGGCGATACTTATTTTCGCTGTTACTTCATGTAAAAACGAACCCAAGGTTGAAGGTCACTACACTTATCAGCACGGCTGGAACTACGACATCGATGAGGGAAATATTGATGTCCACGAAACCGGCACCATGGATTTCTACGCAGACAGTACTGCCCTCGACTCCGCCCGTCAGGTTTATAAGGTGACTTTTAACGATGGTGGAAAGGCAACTTGGGTGTTCAATTATGTCAGTCCGAGCCTTTGGCACGTCGATGGCGAGGATTTCTATTTTGCTGGCGTTGAGGAAACTTTCCGTATGGAACTTATAGAAAGCACCTGCGAGGATTGCAACGAGGAACTATCCAAGAAGCTTGCACAAAAGACTGTCGAAGGCGTTCGTGGTGGAATAGCACGCGAAATAAAGTTTCATTTAGCCAGCCTGACGGAAAAGGAACTCGTGTGGAGCTACACATATAATGACGGTCACACCGACAAATGGGAGTTTTATCGCGAATAATTATGGAAACCGAAAGAATAAAACTTCGTCCTTGGCGCGACAGCGATGCCGAAGCGCTTTTCAAATATGCCTCCGACCCCGATGTAGGTCCGCGTGCAGGCTGGCCGCCGCACAAAAGCGTCGAAGAAAGCCTTGAAATCATCCGCACTGTGTTCAACGATGCTACAAATACTTGGGCTATCGAACTAAAAGCTACTGGCGAAGCCATCGGTGCAATGGGCTATGGTCCTTCGTGCCAATGCAATCTGCCAGCACGCGACGGCGAGCCGCTTATAGGCTACTGGGTGGGAAAACCATACTGGAACCAAGGTATTTGTACCGAAGCACTACGGCTTATGCTCGACCACATTCGTCAAACAACTGATATCAAGTCGCTTATAAGCGGACATTTTGTCGATAATCCTGCTTCGGGCCGCGTGATGGAAAAGTGCGGTTTCGTGCCGACAGGTGAAACATGCATCGACGAGAACCAGTATCAAGGCAAAGACAAGCCGATTCGGGTGCTGAGGTTGGAATTGAAAAAATAACAATGATTATGAAGGTTCGGCTTTTAGCTCTGTTATTTGCATTTTCCCTTTGTTGTGTTCTGCAAACATCCTGCACAACCAGCAGCAACCTTGCTGATAATAGCAAAGTTAAAACCCTATCTGACAAAATCTGGACTTATAGCCAAAGTCATCCCGATGGTTTTACGCTCGACATTCGTACAATGACAGAGCCAACCGAAGGTATTGCTGTTTCGTATTTGGCTACACAGGGTTGTTACTCGCGCAAAAAACTGAACCGCGTTGTCAGGCACGCTATGCATCATGATGGCTATGTAGGTGGCTGGCTCGATACTGCCGACAGCCTTTACTATTTCGATAGTACAAGGCTTTTCCCTGAAGATTCGCTCGATGCAGCCATAAAGTTCGGAGCAAAAAACAAGCAGAAGGCGATATATAGCATAAAAGAGGGGAAAGAAATCAAGTTAAAATAATTGACATTTTCTTATTTGCACTAAATGTTGTTTTGCCATTCCGTCCAGTCTCTTTTTGAAATGCTAATAATAGGCCTTAATCCTTGACAAAACGTGCGGTAACATGCCTTAAGTCAACGACATTACAAAAACAAATTAAGCAGCATTGCAGAAAAGCAATGCTTTTTGCTTGCACATTAAAATTCTTTTTGTATGTTTGCACCTAACAAAAAAATTTTAAAAAATGTACAGAAAATCAATTTTCAAGGTGTTAGTGGCGTTGATGGTCATCATGTTTGGGGCAAATTTCAACGCAGAGGCACAGTCGGGCAGTCTGTCAATCCCCAAGCCCGATGCAAACGGTCAGATTGTAACATTCAACAGAGACGGCAAAGAAGTTGGCAAGTGGAATCCTGCCACGCTCGAATTTACAATGAACGATGGTGCAGTCTATAAACTCGATGCGAACACAGGTAAATTTACTGGCAGCCAAGGTACGCCGAAAGGCTCTATTAGTGCAGACGGTACTGTCGAAGCACCCAACTTCGGCACCATTCAAGTTAAACAAGATGGCACAAACTTTTTCTACGTATGGCGCAACGAAGAAAAATTGGGAGCCGTGCTTGGTGCAATTGGAGAAGTCTATTACAGAGACCGCCGTTTAGGCGACAATGGTACTGTCAGCGATAAAACCATTAGTCCTCTACTGATAGCATACGTGTACTTCGGCTTAGTGTTCACCCAGGCTGATTTCGATAAAAAAGCCCAAAAGTCAGAAGAGATAAAGAAATCACAGCCCAATATACAGGCTCCTGCATATACAAAGCTTCCATCCTCCTCCTCATCATCATCTTCATCATCATCATCATCTTCTTCATCATCAACCGACCCAAAAGATAAGAAAATCAGTGTTGAGAAAGGTTCTCACGATGTAGGCTACGTTGACGGCCACGGCAACGTTTACGACCGTTACGAGAACAAAATCGGCAAACTTCCCGAGGGGAATGGCGACATTCTAGATGCTTCGGGCCGCAAAATCGGTGAAATATGGAGCGGTGAAATCAAACAAGGCAGCACAGTTGTCTGCAAGGTAGAGCGCAACACCCTTTACACGAAATCGAGGAAATCGAGCGGTAACATTATTATGGGCGACTGCGACGGTGATCGTGTTACTTGCCGTAATAACCGCGACGAAGACCAAAACTCGTTTAATGAAATCGGCAGATGTTACAGCAATCATCCTGAATGGAACGCAGCATTAATCTTCTGCGACTTCTTCTTCTAAAAATTCCTATTCTCACCACAATTTGCACATTTTTTTGAATAGGAGTTGACACTAACTTTTTCCGCCGCGATTGAGAATTGCTTTCTTTATCGCGGCGGAATGTATTTTATAAAGTCAAATCCGAAAATCGAATACTAATACCTCTCCACAAAATCCCTAACCAATCTGAAAACTGGCTCGTAGGTATCGAACTTCATGGTCTCGTAGGTGTCGAACACGGTGTGGTAATACTTGAAGGCATCGCCTTCTTCGTTTTCGAAAAGAATGCACGAAACATTGCGTTCGGCAAACGAATAATGGTCGCTGTTGCCAGCCAATTCTCCACGGTTCAAGCCCTTGAAGTATTGCTTTTCACCGTTGATTTGCTCAAAAAGGGCAAATCCTCGGTCTGAATTGGTCTCTACATACTGCACGGGATTGTTGTCGCCAATCATATCAAGGTTGAAGACAAACTTTATTTGCTCTAGCGGTACACTGGGATGGGTTACATACCATTCCGAACCGTGCAGACCCGATTCCTCGGCTGCGAAAGCAACGAAATACATGTCGTATTCCGGACGGTTCTTTGAGTAATATGAGGCAAGTGTAACGATGGCGGCTGTGCCCGAGGCATTGTCGTTGGCACCAGCATAGTAAACTTTTTTGCCGAGGTTACCCAGATGGTCGTAGTGGGCAGTGAAAATGAAGCAACTGTCGTGCTTGCGACCTTCAACCTTTGCAACGACATTGAAGCACTCGTAATCTTTTAGAAAAGTGTTGTCGATGTTGGCGGTGATGGTCTTGGCATCCTTCGGGAAATCCGATGTTGCCCAAATGATAGGCTTGTCAATCACCTTTTCGCCGTATGCCTTGTAAAATTTAAGTATCGGATTCCATGTCTGTATCAAACCGGCATTTGTGCAAGCTCCTGGAATTTGCAGGTTCCTGAAGTCCTTGTTATGCTTGTATGAGAAAAAGAAGTCGCATACAACGAAACAGTCCTTGTTTTCAGGTTTTGCAAGGTCGCTGTACATCTTTTCGGCATCGAAATTGGTGGTATCGACAAAGTAAAGATTGTATGTGCCGTGTACGCCAGGTGAGTACTCGCGCATTACAAAATCAACGCCCGGAGTTTGCTTGCGACCGTCAACCGACAATTCCATATTTCCGACGTAGGTGTTTATGTCCAACTTGAACGGCTGGCAAACAACTTCATCGGCACCAGCTTTGGCGAACTCCTTTTCTAGAAATTTTCCTGCCTTGTTCGAACCGCCTTTCGCATATCCGCGTCCTTGGTATTTTGCAGAAGTTAATTCCTTGATAATCTGCTTATAAAAAGTCATATCCTGTGCCTGCAAGAATGAAATTCCAACAAAAGCGCAGACCCACCATAAAATAATCAACCTTTTCATCTTTTTAAAATTTTGAATTCAAAAGCAAAGATATAACGGATAAATTGATTATGACCTTAATATTAAGTTAATGTAAAGTGACAGAATCACTAAAAAGGGTA
>CADARW010000084.1 GCA_902790405.1 uncultured Bacteroidia bacterium | reverse complement strand
TCCGGAAAGTCATTCGTATTACAAGATTAAGATTACTGCTTTCACAAATGGTACAGAATTAGGAAACCGCGAAGTTGTGATGGCTGATTATTCTGAAGGCAATACATATAAAATGGACGAATGGACATACGTTGACCTTTCGTGGATTAATGGCGCAGATAGCATTAATTTCATAACCGAATCCAACGATCCTACTTATTATACTCCGAATTACTTCTGCATGGATGACTTTGGTGCACCGAATCCAGGTCCAGTTTATGTTGACACTAACTTTGCAGAAGCTCTTTCGATTGATGCATATTTCGACGCTGCAGGTATTCTCAACCTCAACTGCGAATGCCGCATACTTGATGTTTGCGTTTACGATATGGCAGGCCGCCTTGTAAAGAATGTTTCGGCAAACGACAATAATGTTTCGATGCCTTTTGATGGTGTAAACGGAATGTACATCGTTTCGGCTCGCACCGAAAAGGGCATGGTTGCATGTAAAGTTATTAATAATAGGTAATGTTTGTACAGAAGATTTTTGGTGGCGGGCGAAAGTCCGCCACTCAAAAATTGAAATCTTGTGAGATATGAGAAATTTATTGGTCGCCGTATGCGTATTGCTTGCAGCCTCGGTTTATGCACAGAACCTGTCTAATCCATTGGCTATGCACAAGGATTCGTCGGCATTCGTGGGCTGGGCGACTTCGGCTGAGGTTGTGCGCGGATATGTTAAGATTTCGGACACAACTTTTACATATTCCGATGGACCTTCGGGCATAACTTCAAATCACGCATTTTTTGGAACCACAGCAAATTGTCTGGGTAAGGCAAATGGTCAATTCATAAGTTTGGGCGATGGCGGTAGCATAACATTGCAGTTCGACAGCCCTATAGTAAATGGTGTTGGACACGACTTTGCCGTTTTTGAGAATGCATTGATTCCCAATGCAGTACCGAATCAGGATTCCATTGTTTTCTACGAACTTGCGTTTGTGGAAGTTAGCAGCAATGGCGAGGATTTTGTGCGTTTTCCGGCAGTGTCGCATGTGCAGACAACCGAGCAGGTTGGAACATTCGGCTACGAAAATGCAAATTTGCTTACTAATTTTGCTGGTGTTTTCCCTGTTTTCTATGGTTATCCGTTCGACTTGGAAGAACTTGCCAACGAACCAAACCTCGATGTAAACAATATTAATCACATTAGGCTGGTTGATGTTGTCGGCTCTATAGACCCGCAGTACGGAACATACGATTCCGAAGGCAATATAATCAACGACCCGTATCCAACACCTTTCCATTCTTGTGGTTTCGACCTTGATGCAGTCGGTGTTATTCATTCGTTGAATTCTATTCAGGAAAATATTTCTGTCGCTACAAATGTTTATCCGAATCCGGCATCGGAATTTGTGAACTTGTCGGCAGATAGGGATTTCTCGGTTGAAATATATAATTTGATGGGGCAGAAAGTGTTGTGCGATTCGGAAAAAAGCACTTTCTTTGCAATGGATATTTCCGGATTCGAGTCTGGAATATATTTTGTGGCTTTTGTGTTTGACAACTGCCGCATAGTAAAGAAGATTCAAGTTATGCAATGATAGGACTAATTAAACAGATTCTTAGTATGAAGGAAGAAAAGGTAAAACTTATCTTCCTTTTGCTGTTTATTTTGTCATCTTCATTGGCTTTTTCGCAGTCCGACACGGTTACTTTGCCTGATGTTGAAATTATCGAGCACCGCGAAATGCTAGAAACCGGCACTTCGATTGTAAAACTCGACAAGATGATTCTCAAAGTCAAGGAGTTGAGTTCGCTTTCGGAGGTGCTGTCCGAAAATACTTCGGTATTTGTGAAGACATACGGGCGCGGTTCTCTTTCTACGGCTTCATTTCGTGGCACAACGGCCTCACACACAAAGGTTTCGTGGAATAATGTGAGCCTCAGTTCGCCTATGCTCGGCATGGTTGATATGTCGCTGGTGCCGATGTCGATTGCCGACGAGGTGAATGTTTTCTGCGGTTCGGCATCTATGCAGAAGTCGGAAACGGCAATTGGCGGTGTTGTTGAAATCAACACCCGTCCGATGTGGAACCGAGGCGTGTCGGCAAAAATTGTATCGTCGGTGGCTAGTTTCCATACTTTCGACAACATGGCGCAGGTGCGAGCCGGAACCGAAAAGTTCCAGTCTGTGACCAAGTTCTACGACACTCGTTCGCGCAACGACTTCAAGTTTAAGAACAGCGACATTGCTGGCGGCGGTGTGCAGAAGCGCGAAAATGCCGACTACCGCATGATGGGCGCAATTCAGGAATTGTATTTTCGCACCACCGAAAGGTCGTTCCTCGCATTTAAGTTCTGGTGGCAGAACTACGACCGTGGCGTGCCTGGACTTACTACCAACGAAAGCGGTCTGCTCAACAACAAGAATCGTCAGGATGGCAATAGTTTCGTGTCGTCGCTGTCGTACAGGTTCTACACCGAAAAGTCGAAACTTGACATTTCTGTCGGCGACAATTATCAGTTGCAGAACTATATGTCGCAAAGCTATATAAGCGGTGTCGGTTTCTACAAGGTCATCGATTCCGACACAAAGGCCAATTCGCTTTACACTACAGCAAATTATTCCTACGCTTTCAACGACCGCCTCGAATTGTCGGCGCGTCTGAAATATAATTTCCATACTGTGGCGTCAAACGATGCTGTTTTACAAAATGGCTACGATACCATTCGCCACGACTACGGTGCGCTGGTTTCGCTGTTTGGTGAGCCGTTTAAGCGTTTCCGCTGCGGTGTTACATTGAGGCAGGAATTTTATGATAAGAGCGTTTGCCCGTTCTTGCCATCGCTTTTCCTTGAGTACAATTTCCGCCATCGCTGGTTTGTGCGTTCTTCGCTGTCGAAGAACTATTCGGTGCCGACGCTCAACGATTTGTTTTATGTGCCGGGCGGGAATCCCGACCTTGTACCCGAAACAGCGTATGTGGCAGACATTTCGTTTGGCAAGAAATACAACAGTCTGAACGGCAAATTCTCGATTTCGGCGGAGGCTGGCGCAAACTACAGCCATGTGAAAAACTGGATAATGTGGTGCCCGACGAACCGTGGTTACTGGCAGCCGATAAATCTCGAAAAGGTTGTGGCTTACGGTGCCGATGCAAAGTTGAACACATCGTTCGAATTCCACGATTCGTGCCTGATTTCGCTGACGGCAAACTATGCCTACACGCATTCTACAAACCTTTCGACACCACGTAGCGAAAACGATATGTCTATTGGTAAGCAGTTGGCTTACATTCCGTTGCATTCGGCAAATGTGTTCGGACGGATTTCGGCATACGGATTCTATTTCTTCTACCAGTGGAATTATTTCAGCGAAAGGTTTACCACATCGGCGGAGGAAACTGGCATTCTGGTGTCGATTTACCCGTATTTTATGAGCGATATTGGATTGGGCAAAGAATTTGTGATTTCCGATTTTGCCATCGATTTGAATTTCAAGATTAATAATCTTTTTAACGAATCTTACCGTTCGGTATTGTGGCAACCGATGCCAAGAATTAATTTTGCATTCCAAATTAGCGTTAGTTATAGATGATGATGTTTTGGAAAAATATAAAATCGAACAATTGTAGCGACGCAATGCATTGCGCCGCTACAGATTATCCATTATCCATTGCCCATTATCCATTGTCCATTATCCATTATCCATTGTTCATTATCATTCTCCTCGTTTTCTTCTCCTCCTGCATGAAAGACGACATGGCACCCATTACAGCATTCGATACCTCGCATGATGTCGACACGACAGGTGGAGTCGTTCGAAATTATGGGGTTTTTATTCCTTGTGAGGGCAATTTCATGTATGGTAACGCATCTCTTTCGTATTACGACCAGAATAAGCGCGAAGTCGAAAATCAAGTCTTTCTGCGTGCCAACGGAATTCCTCTTGGCGATGTGCTGCAGAGTGTTATAATCAACGATACGCTTGCATATTTGGTTATAAACAATAGTGGAAAAATATATGCCATCAATAAGAATACATTCACGTATGTAAATAAAATTACAGGGCTGACTTCGCCAAGATATATATGCTTTTTGTCGCCGACAAAGGCCTACGTTTCCGATATGTATTCGCGTAGCATATATGTTGTAAATCCGATGACTTGCATGGTCGACAAGACAATAAACATCGACGATGGTAGTGGCGAGTATTACCGTCATTCGTCGGAGCAGATGATTGTGCATGGTGACTATGTTTTTGTAAACAGCTGGTCGTACGATGATAAGATTCTTGTTGTAAATGCCACTACCGACGAACTTGTGTCGCAGATAGATGTGCTTAAGCAGCCTCACCGAATGGTTGTCGACCGTAACGGGAAGATTTGGGTTCTCTGCGATGGCGGCTACCAAGGTTCTGAATACTGCGGTACGCCTGGACTAGTGAAAATAGATGCTGCAACGCAACGTGTTGAGCGTACTTTCGAGTTCCCTGTCGGCGACTATCCTTCTGAAATCACCATCAATGGTACTGGCGACACAATTTATTTCTGCAATAACCACATTTATCGGTTCCAAGTTGATTCTGATGATATTACAGCCAATGTTTTCTTCCAAAATCCTGGTGGACGCACTTATTACGGACTTGGTGTCGATCCAGTGAATTCGGATGTGTATGTGGCCGATGCGGTTGACTATATGCAGTCGGGCGTAGTTTACAGGCTGAATGCCGCTGGCGTGGAAATCGATAAGTTTACTGTCGGAATAATCCCTAACGGATTCTGTTTTAAATAGTTTCTATGCCTTTCGGCGTTTAACTTCGTTGAGGGCTTCGCCGTTCAGTGGCTAACGCCGTCTCTAAGTTTGATGGGCTAGCGCCCGTTTCAATGACTAAAGCCGTTTCTAGGTTTCCCGTTTCTATGTGCTTCGCACGTTTTAAGTTTAGCTCGAGCAAGCAAATCTGAAATCAGAAACCAGAAACTATCTAACTTTTAGTTATCTTTGCGGCAAATTTCTTGACTCATGAACTTTGACGAACTCCGCATATCCAAACAGCTTGTAAATGCTCTCGAAGACATTGATATTGTTGAACCTACACCTATTCAGGAAAAATGTTTTCCACGAATAGCGGCAGGTGCCGATGTGATTGGTGTGGCACAGACTGGCACTGGAAAGACCTTTGCCTATCTTCTGCCTATACTCAATTCGTTGGAGTTTTCCTCTCAGAAAAATCCGCGAGTGTTGGTTCTTGTTCCTACTCGTGAATTGGCTGTGCAAGTGCGCGATGAGGCCGAAAAGCTCGCCAAGTACAAGAGTTTTCGCATAAAATGCGTTTATGGCGGTGCCAATATCAATACGCAGAAAGATAATCTGTATTCGGAAGGCTGCGATGTGCTGATAGGCACTCCCGGTCGTATTTACGACATCGCTGTTACTGGAGTTCTGCGTTTTGCATCGGTGAAGCGTCTTGTAATCGATGAGGTTGATGAGATGCTGAGCCTCGGTTTCCGTCCGCAGCTCGAGCAGATTTTCGAAATGCTACCACAGAAGCGCCAGTCGATGATGTTTTCGTCGACGCTTACCGATGAGGTCAATGCATTCATTCATAAGCATTTCCGTAGCCCCGAAACTATTGAGGTTACTCGCCGTTGTACGCCAATCGAAAAGATTGAGCAGCGCGTGTATATGCTTCCGAATTTCAATACAAAGGTCAATTTCCTGACAACAGTCCTTGCCGATGCCGACGAGTTTCCCAAGGTGCTGGTTTTCGCCGAGAACAAGAAACACGCCGATTTGCTGTTCGACAAGCTAAGCCTTGCATTTCCCGAAAGGGTAGGAGTGACGCACTCCAACAAGTCGCAGAACTATCGTTTCAATGCTGTGAAACGTTTCGAGGATGGCGTGTTCAACATTTTGATAGCTACCGATGTGGTGGCACGTGGAATCGATTTCTCCGATATTTCGCATGTGATAAACATGTCACCGCCCGAGAATCCAATCGACTACATCCATCGTATTGGTCGTACGGGTCGTGCCGACAAGGATGGTGTTTCCCTGCTGTTTGTAGCTCCATACGAGGAGGATCGTTATGCCGAAGTGCGCAAGATTGCTGGTGACAATGTGTCGGAACTTGATGTGCCCGAAGGTGTTGCGGTGTCGAATTTGCTTTTGGAGGAGGAAAAACCTGTTGCCACACACAAAATATACCTCAAGGCTCCGTCGTTGAAGAATTCGGGCGGGGCATTCCACGAGCGCAGTGCAAAACGACAGAAGACAAATTCTGGCGGTCTCAAAGACAAGGCCAAGAGAAAAAGAAAGAAATAACATCTTAGAACCTTATTGTATTTGTTGGTGCAAGTGCGTATAATTATACGCGCTTATACGTATTGCTATAGTATTAAAAATGTATATTTTGGTATACGATATATGTGTTTAGATATAATACACCTATAGATATACTATTCATTGTTAAAACTTTTTTAATTTTGAAACAGTAAAAAATCGTAAAAAGGAAAACCTCTGAATGGTAATCGATTCTACTTTTAAATGGTTTAGATGCCAGTTAGTTGGGTTTGTTTAGTAACTTAAATTTTATGACTATGAAGAAGTTTCTATTGGTAGTTTTCGCAACGTTAGGCATGCTTGTTGCATTTTGCGATGGGCTTGTAGCGCAGGAAAATATTGCAATTTGGAAGTTCCCGCAGAATGTTACTGACGTAACATGTGTTTCGGGATTAATTCAAGCTTCGGATTGTGTTTTTTCTTCGGAAGGAACGGTTTCTGTATCTGGAAGCAATAATGCTAACACCAATTTGTGTGATACCGTTGATAATACTAAATCGTTGCAGATTACAGGTTTGAATGGTGGGTCGGCAATTTTCAAGATTTCGACGTCCCCATATGTGAATATAGGTGTTACCTACGACATTAGGCGCCATCCTAATATGACCGAAGGTTATCCAGACTATCATTGGTCATATAGTTTCAATGGTGTCGACTTTACCGATGCTCCGCAATCGACGGCGGTAACAGATTTTACGTCAACTACCTTTGTGACCCAGACTGCCGACTTTTCGTCGATTGCTGCTTTGAACGGCAGAGCAGAAGTTTGGTTAAAACTTACTATGAGCGGAGCGCAATCGGCAAGTTGTGCTTCGAATCTCGACAATGTAGTGTTCACAGGGCAGATTTCTAACTGTTTTGAGCCAACGAATATTGCAGTAACTGCAGTGACTAAGACTAGTGCTCTAGTTTCGTGGTCGCATGGCGGAGGCGATGATGCTGCTTCCTATGCAGTGTTTATTACTACCGACCCAGATGCTGAGCCTACTGGAGAGTCTACAGTTACCGAAACCCAGAAGTCGTTTACTTCGCTTACCCAGGGTACAACATACTATGTTTATGTAAGAACCAACTGCAGTGCTACTATTTGGAGCGATTGGGTTTCAACAAGCTTTACGACATGTTATGCTCCTTCGGATCTTACAATAGATAATATTACAGGAAGTTCGGCTGACATTGCATGGGTTGATACCGTGAATACACAGTGGCAGGTGTGCGTTACCACTACCACTGCCGATTGGGATAACGCTGCGATTGTCAACGAACCTTCGTATCAGGTGACTGGTTTGAGTACAAGTACGGAATATACTGTATATGTTCGTCCATATTGCACTGATTGCTCTTGCATGCCGGGTGCTCCTGGAACTATAATAAATGAACAGTTCAGAACACCATTTGGCGATAACATTGTGAATGTGATAGTTGGCAATGAGACGACAACTACTTCTTATTATACTCCGTTTAACTCATTGTATGGATACTCTTTCACAGAAGTTGTTTATCCAGCCGATGAAATAGGTCTTGCCGGGGCAATTGGTTATGTTAGTTATTATCTAGCTCAATCAAATACAGCAGAACAGACCAACAATATTACTTTGTATATGAAAAATGTGTCAAGGAATGCATTTTCAACAACTTCAGATTATGAAACTGTGACCGCTGATGATATTGTTTATTCGGGGGCATGGACAATCCCGGCCAATTATACCGGTTGGATAACCATTGAGTTGGATAGACCGTTTGACTACGATGGAAACAGCAACTTGATGGTAGCTATGCATGAATATACAAGCGGATATTCAACACGTTATTTTTTGTACACAACAGTAAACAATTCGGGTGTTTCTTTCTACAGCGATTCTTCCGATCCAGATCCATATAATCTTAGTTCGTACGGCGGTAATAAAGCTTTGCGTAGCCAACGTTGTAATATCAAACTTGGTATGGCACCTTCAGGACAGTATTGCCCAAGGCCTACTGATTTGACAGTTAGTTACTTAACATCTGAGGGCGCAACCGTATCATGGCATGCAGGTAACACCGAAACTTCATGGATTGTAAAGTATGGCGTTTCTGGTTTTGATGTTGAAACCGAAGGTACCGAACTTGCTGTCAATGATACATCTGTGGTTTTGACAGGATTGTCGGCCGTAACTGATTACGATGTTTATGTAATGGCTGTGTGCGATGCGGCAACAGACAACTTTAGCAGATGGGCACATGTTTCATTTGTTACCGAATGCGGAGTTTTGGATTTGCCTTATTCAGCTAATTTCGAGGAGTACAATGCAACTGCTTACAGTACTGCTGGCGTTATGCCTTCGTGTTGGAGCTATGTGTTTAATGGTTCAGCTGCATATTCTCCGCATGTTTCGACATCTGGTGCAATAAATGGCAAGGGCCTTTTGATGAATGCTAGTACAACATATTCATCAATAACAATAATGCCTGAGTTTGACGGCAATCTTAACGAAGCTCTTGTGAAATTCGATACGAAATTCAATTCGGCAACCTATGGCGTTTTGTCGTTCGGATATTATCTGGAGAGTGAAGGCGGTTTCGTTAGTTTGGTGCAACTGCCAAATGCAACAACGGTAACTCATAACGAAGTCAACCTTTCTAGCGAATCTCCAATCCCAGCAGGAGCAAGACTTGCATTTGAATATACAAGTACATATAGCACTTTGTCCTCATATTATGTTAATATCGACAACGTAGTAGTAATACGTCCTGCATCGTGCGGATATGTTACTGAGGTGGTGGTACCTTCGGTGACAAATACAACAGCTTCGGTTGCATGGAGTACCGATGGTAGTGCTACTCAATGGCAGCTTATGTTAAATACCGGCGAACCTCAGCTCGTAACCGATACTACCTATTTGTTAACTGGACTTACCGGTAGCACTTCATATAATGTATATGTGCGCACTGCTTGTGGCAACGACGAATACAGCGACTATACATCGGTAAGTTTCACAACAACTTGTGATCCTGTAACACTAAATGAAGATTACAACGAGTCTTTCGAAAATGTAGCAGCAAATAAGCTTCCACAATGTTGGAATAGATATTCGGGATATCAGACCGCTACAGTCACGTATCCATGTGTAGATAGTTCCACAACCTATGCTTATGATGGACTAAAGTCGTTAAGATTATATACATATAATAATGCTACATCACGCGAGAATCTTGTTGCAATGCCTCCAATGAATGGTATCAATGCAAAGCAGATTTCGTTCCAAGCTAGATTCTATTCAACAATTCCACAGGCTTTCGAGGTTGGCTATATCAGGAATGGTGAATTTGTGGCATTGGATAATTTTGCGACACAACTTACTACAACCTACCAGAATTTCGTCGTGTATATGAATGAAGCTCCTGCAGATGCAGAGGCAATTGCTTTCCGATCATATCACGGTACGTCTGCATCATATGTATATATAGATGCTATCAATATTATAGATCTTCCAACTTGCGTTGCTCCGTATCGTCTGGCTGCAT
>CADARW010000083.1 GCA_902790405.1 uncultured Bacteroidia bacterium | reverse complement strand
AAAGAAGAAACCCAAGATACAAGTCTTCAACAAGAGAAAAAAAGATATATAAATTTTTTTTTTTGTCAAATATCAATAGGAATTATATCAACATATCTTTATATAATAGTATCCGCTGTTGTACTTCGAAATGTCGAGAATGGTGTCTTGGCTATTGATTAAGCCCTTGTCGGTTAAGTTGCCGAGTTCGTCGTAGATCATGTATTCGTAAGTACTTATAGTTTTGCCGATATCGTAGTTGGCTCTCACGGTTACCTGTCCCGATGCTGGCGACGGGAAAACATCGAAAGTGATTTCGTCGGGAACTTCCACAACTTCGGGTTCGGGGATTACTGGCTTAGGCAATACCTTGAGGGTGAGTGTTACGATTGAGTCGCAGCCTTCGTTGTTAACCAGAGTGTTGGTGAAGGTATATTCGCCGTCGTCGTGTATTGCGGCAAGGTCGAATCCATAGTTGGAGTAATCGGTATCGACTTCGACGCTGTCGACGAGTGCTACGTTATCAATTCTGCCGACTTCAAGGCGGAGGATAACAATGCTGTCGCAACTATTTGTCGCTACAAGTCGCAGTGTGTCGATTCCTGCATCGAGTCTGCCCTCGAATCCAGGAGTTGTTGACATTTCTCCATCGCAGATATGTTCGTTGAGGTTGACCTGGTAGTAGCTGTCAACATCAAGGTTGAGAGTAATTGCACTATCGCAGCCGTGCTGACTTGTGAGTGTCGTATAGTATGTTCCCGGCTGGTTTAATATCTGTCCGTAGAAGTTGTATGTTGCACTTGAACATATTGTAAGGTCAACGTTTGTGTTGTATGTAGGATTTACAGTAAGGCTAAGTTGAACAACTGAGTCGCATCCGCTTGCCAACTGGAAAGTGTTACTGTATGAGAATACACCGGCAACGTCCTGTGTAGGCAAGGTGAATCCGTTTTGGCTGTACGAGTCACCCTTGCAGATGTGGTCGCTTATCGGATTAGTCTTTACGCCGTGATAATGAATAGTGTATGTTTTCGACTTGTCGCCGTGGGTAACATTGATATATGCAGTCTGTCCGTCAGCAGAAAGCGATGTAGAGTATGATGCACGAGGCGAAGCGGTAGTTGCCGAAATGTAGTTTGTGGCACCGCAAGGTACATCTACGTAATAATCTGTAGTATTTTGGTTGAAGTTCGGAATGTTTGTTCCGTTAACTTTTATTGACGAAAGGTTTGCATTGTAGATGAACTCGATATCGTCGATGTAGAGTTCGTCGTTATTGCTGCCAGCCATGGCCCTGAAGTTTGTGGAGAATGTTATAAGTACATATTGTGGGTCGTTCGATTGGCAGCCATCATAATAGATAGGGGAAGAGTGACGACGCCATCCGCTGTTGTCGACAGCTACACCACCAGAGGTATTGGTGAAGTTATATGACGGAACTTTTCCTACTATATGTCTTAGGTATTCATTTTGGTCTGCGTTTCCTTCCAATGGGTCCTGAAGGTCGTAGTTGTCGTGTATGTAAAGGTGACAGCATGCCTCGTCGGTGTTGCTTGCGTTGTGAACTTTGGCCCAGAATACTATTGAGTCTGGTTTTGCATTGAGACGATGGTTGAAATCATTGTTACTTTGCAATGTTCTATTGCCGTTGCCGCTAGTGTTGGATGAACTTGTACTAACAAGTTGCATTTGTCCGCTGGTAAGAGCTCCGTTAGCAGTGACAGTTGTAATTATAAGGCTTGTGGTGGTTGCATATATCCTGCATGAATACTGTCCAGTAGAACCTGGTCTAACATCTGTAGAACGTTTATGTCTGGTGTGTTTTGCCATGCTACATCCTAAAGCCAAAGTACAATTTGCTGAAGGATAAGAGTTCCATCCTGTAGGTTCACTGTCATCTGCGCCTGGCCAATCTTCGAAGCCTGGGTTTTCTAATTGATATACCTGTGAATATGAGTTTTGAGGGGTTGCTAATGCAATAATTGCAAAAATTGCAGTGAAAATTGTGAAATTCTTTATTCTCATTATGTATGCCTTTTAAAATTTCAAGGCGCAAAGGTCTAACAAATTTTTGAATTAAAAAGTTTTTGCGTGAATAAATTTTAAACCGAGGGTGTTAATGAGTTGAGGGAGAGGGGCTTCGCTGTTTGTGTGGCTAAAGCCGTTTCTATGGCTTCGCCGTTTCTATGGCTTCGCCGTTTCTCGCTTCGCCGTTTGAATGCCTGCGGCGTTTGAATGGCTAAAGCCGTTTCTGTGGCTGACGCCGTTTGAAAGTTTCTGAGTTTCAATGGCTGGCGCCGTTTTTGTGGCTAAAGCCGTTTCTATGGCTTCGCCGTTCTATGTGCTTCGCACGTTTCAATGGCTGCGCCGTTTCTCGCTGCGCTGTTTCAATGGCTTCGTTGTTTCTATGGCTTCGCCGTTTCTGGGTTTAACTTCGTTGAGGGCTTCGCCGTTCTATGTGCTTCGCACGTTTCAATGGCTTCGCCGTTTCTCGCTTCGCTGTTTCTCGCTTCGCTGTTTCTATGGCTTCGCCGTTTAAATGCCTGCGGCGTTTAATGCTAACGCTGTTTCTGCTGTTGCGTCGTGGCGTGCCGCGACATAACAATATAGAAACGTTGTGCGTGGCGTTTTTGTTCAAAAAATCGTCAATTGTGTCGTCAATCTAAAATATTATTGTATCTTTGTAAAAAGTTTTTGAATATGAAAACGAAAGAAGAAATAGTAAGCGATTGGCTACCAAGATAT
Organism: uncultured Bacteroidia bacterium; assembly: GCA_902790405.1. Taxonomy (GTDB): domain Bacteria; phylum Bacteroidota; class Bacteroidia; order Bacteroidales; family ML635J-15; genus Bact-19. The sequence goes on along the minus strand of CADARW010000083.1, from coordinate 12,944 downwards.
ACGGGGAAAACGTTGGAAAGTTTCGGCGAGTATATACTTCTCACGAACTTCCAGCTGTATGTTGATTTGTTTGCCGAGTGGAACAATGTTCCGGTAGATGGTCTCGACCGCAATATGCCGAGTGCCACTGTTGACGGCATTACAATAATAAATTTTGGTATGGGAAGTCCTAATGCCGCTATAATCATGGACTTGCTGAGTGCAGTTTCGCCCAAGGCTGTGCTGTTTCTTGGCAAATGCGGCGGGTTGAAGGCAAAGAACAAGCTCGGCGATTTGATTCTGCCGATTGCCGCCATCCGTAGCGAAGGTACGTCGAACGACTACCTGCCGCCCGAGGTGCCTGCACTGCCGGCGTTTATGCTGCAGCGTGCGGTTTCTACCTCTATCCGCGACAATGGTCACGACTATTGGACTGGAACTGTGTTTACCACCAACCGCCGCGTGTGGGAGTACGACGAGCGTTTCAAGAAATACCTTATAAAAACGCGTGCAATGGCTGTGGATATGGAGACGGCAACGATTTTTATTGTCGGTTTTGCCAATGAGATTCCGTGCGGAGCCTTGCTGCTAGTGAGCGACCAGCCTATGGTGTCGTCGGGCGTAAAAACCGAGGCGAGCGACAAGAAGGTTACTGAGCAGTTTGTCCACGACCATTTAAAAATAGGTATAGATTCGTTGAGGATTATCAAGAGGGGCGGTTCGTCGGTAAAGCATTTGAAGTTTTAGGGATTGATAGAGACGCAAAATTTTGCGTCTGTACAATCGGATGAGATATGTTGTTTTGAATATCTGAATTTAGAGATTCAGAAATTAGAATTCTGTAGAGACGTTGCGTGCAACGTCTTATCTTATATTTGAACGTATAATTGTGAATTTTGAAAAAATATTATGTTTTTTATCTAAAAATTATTAATTTTGTGTCGGATTTGATTTTGAATTTATGAATCTTTATGATGCTATATATCAGTTGGTTTGTGAAAACGACTGTGTGATAATTCCTGAGTTTGGCGGTTTTGTCATGAATCGTTTTTCGGCCAATGTTGATTTCTCGAAACAGGAATTCTGTCCGCCATGCCGCAAGGTTGCGTTCAACGAAAACCTTTCGCTGAGCGATGGCTTGCTGGTGAACTATCTGTCGCAATCCGAGAATATTTCGTGGGCAGAAGCCGATATGGCAGTAAAGTCGTTCGTTGCCGATTTGAACAGGCAACTGGCTGAGGGCAATACGGTTTCGTTTGATGGGATAGGTGAGTTTTCGCGCAGGACTGGAAATCTGGTCTTTGTGTCGAATGCAAGCAATCTGCTCGACGAATCGTTTGGTTTGTCCACTTTCAATTTCCCGATGCTTCATTCGGCAACTAAGCCGCGCATCGAAAGCGCAATAATAAAGGGCAGTCCCGACAAGAACGGAAAGAAGAACCGCAGGGGTAGGGCTATCGCATGGTCGCTGTCGGCTGTGGCAGTAATTGCAGGACTTGTCTGCATGTCGCTGTATATGGGCTGGTTCGACAGGTTGTTCGGCAATGGCGACGATAATACAATGCTTGCTGGTTTTGGTGTTAGCGCAAACAATGAGCAGGTGGTAGAAGCAACCGAAGAGGTAATTGCTGACGAACAAACTGCAGATTTTGCTGAGGCTCAGGATGTTGTTGCAGAAGAAACAGAATCGCAGGATTTGGCTTCGGATGAAGTTCTTGCTGAAGAAGAGATAACAACCGAAGAAGTTGCCGCAGAAGAACCTGTTGTTGCAAACGTTGAAACTCCTGTTGTTGAGGCTGTTAATGCTGCCGAATACAAGGTTCATATCATTGCTGGTTGCTTCGCAAACTACAGCAATGCCGAAAATGTTTACAAGGATTTGTCATCAAGAGGTCTTTCTCCACAGATATTGCCATTAAACAAGGGTTTGTACAAGGTCAGCGTAAAGGGCTTTGCTACTACTGCCGATGCTTGCGCCGAACTACAGGCACTCAAGGAGCAGACTGGCAACGACTCGTTGTGGGTGATGAAGATGTAGAGCAGGCTTGCAGTCTCACAGTCTTGCAGGCTAACAGTCTTGCCGACAGGCCGACTGGTTTTCCGCTAGACTGGTCTTCATTTCGCCTTTCAGCCTTTTAGCCTTTCAGCCTTCGTAGTATTCAAACGCATCAATAATATCAAGGTAAACTCCGTCGAAGCCAGCATTGATTATTCGTGTGAGGTAATCGAAAATAATCGCTTGCCATTCCGAATTCCAGTATTTTACCTTGTAGTTGCCTTTCCATTTGGGGTTTTCCTTGTCGAGCCACGACGGATTTCCACGTTTCCATTCAGCTTGCCAGTAGTAGCGGTAGTCTTCGGCTTCGCCAATCGACATATAGGCAATCACCATGCGTTTCCCTCCGTTTGCCTTTTTGTGAAGCTGCTCGATCTCATTGGTGGAAATTTCTTCTTCGTTTAAGAATAAGTCCATGATTACCAGGTCGTAGTTTGTGGCGCAGACAGCTTCAATGAAATCATGCTTTGTGGGGAAGTTTTCGGGATTGATTAGGTATAGGAAATTTTTGACTTGTCCAAGATTTGTTATATCGTCGGAGTTCTCGTTTTGGATAGGCGTTTCGGGAATTATATCTAGATTACGGCTTGTGGCCTGAAACGAAACGAAGCCTGCCGATTGGTTTTGCTGTTGCGACGATGCAATGTTTTCGGCAGACGAGCAGTAGTCGGTTGTTAGTACTGTTTTCCCCGCCTCACGGAGTCGCGACAAGTACGATTTCAGATATTCGGTTGTTTGGCGTGGGGTGGCTTTGTCGTCTTTTACATAGCCGAAAAACAAATCTTCCTGTCCTTGTCCGTCGATTGCCGAAATGTACTCGCTGGAGAGTTGACCGTCGGATTTTTCGTTGCTACTTATTAAATCTACGCCATTTTGCGCAATTATCTGAAATGCAGGATTCTGCGATTTTGCATTCTCGCTTATTTTTACTACAAAGTCCCGCATTTCCTGTCGGTAGTCGATGCTTTTGTCTTTCTGGCAGGATAACGACAATGCTGTGATTGCCAAGATGATAATTGCGAGGAAAATGTTTCTCATAATTATCTTATCCCAGCTTTCCGTAGTGCGTCGTGGTAGCGACGGGCATTGGCTTCGTGCTGGGCATTTGTAGTTGCAAAATTATGATAACCAGAGAAATCCTCCTTGGCGCAGAAATACATATAGTTGTGATGTTCGTAATTCAGCACTGCATCAATCGATGTTGTTGAAGGAATGCAAATCGGTCCGGGAGGTAGCCCTTTATATTTATAGGTATTGTATGGCGAATTGATTTCGAGGTGCTTGTTCAGGATTCGTTTGATTGTGAAGTCGCCAGCAGCAAACACAACCGTAGGGTCTGCCTGCAGAAGCCAGTCCTTTTTCAGACGGTTGATGTAAACGCCTGCAATGCGGGCTTTTTCGTCGTTTTTCTGGGTTTCGCTTTCCACTATCGATGCCAGAGTGGACACTTGCGACTGCGTTAGTCCCAGTTCGTTTGCCTTTGCCTTGCGGTCGTCGTTCCAGAAAGTTTTGTATTCGTCGGCCATGCGCTGCACAAATTCCTCGGCAGAAGTGTTCCACCAGAACTCGTAGGTGTTTGGAATGAACATCGAGCAGAAGGTCTGCTTGTTGAATCCGTATTTCTTTGCGGTTTCCTCGTCCTTGAGCAGTGCGGCAATGTCGGCGGAGTCGGCTTCGATGTTCACGGCAGCCTTTCCTGCAAGAATGTCGAGAGTGCGCAGGCTTATGAAAGTTACTTTCACAGGAGTCTGTCGTCCGCTGCGGAGCATGTTCACGAGTTCGTTGTTCGACATTCCGTTTTCGAGCTTGTACTTGCCGGGAAGAACTTTCTGGTCGAGTTTCTTGAAGTCGGCAACCTTTTCGAACGAGTCCATGTCGGTTACATTGCCCGACGACTTCAATATTTCCAGCAATCCGTTGTAGTCGGTGCCAGTCGGAATATATATATAGGTGTTGTTTTCGGCTGTAACATTTGGTGCGTACGCATAGTTGTATGCCTTGTATGCGACGAATGCACCTGCAACAAGCAGTATGAGTAAGAGGGCTATGATTACCTTTTTCATTGTTGTAACGTTAAATTATTATTGCTTCAGGTTCAAGTTTTGTGCCGAATTTCTCGAAGACTTTGTCCTGCACGATTTTGGAAAGTTCCACAACGTCGTTTCCTGTGGCGTTTCCAGCATTTATGAGTATGAGTGCCTGATTCTTATGAACGGCTGCGCCCTTGTGCTGGAAGCCTTTCAGTCCGCATTGGTCGATGAGCCAACCGGCAGCCAGCTTGAAGTTTGCACCAGCGGCAAAATATTTTATTTCGGGGAATTTTTCCTGCAATGCCTTGAATGTTTCGGCATCGACAACGGGATTCTTGAAGAAACTTCCTGCACTGCCAGTTTCCGAGACTTCGGGAAGTTTTTTGCGGCGAATGTCGATTATTGCGGAGCGGATGTCGGCTGGTGACGGATTAGTTATCTTGTTGTCGGTCAGATATTTTTCGACATCGGCATACGAGCGGTTGATGGCCGGGTGTTTGCTGAGCTTGTAAACAACCGACAGAATTATCGCCTTTCCTTTCAGCAGGTGCTTGAAAATGCTTTCGCGGTAGCCGAAGCAGCAGGCCTCGTTGCTCATGTATTGTATGTCGCCAGAGTCGAGGTGCAAGAATTTCACGCGATGTATGAATTGGCGAGCCTCGGCTCCGTATGCACCGATGTTCTGAACGGCACTTGCGCCTACAGTTCCGGGAATGTACGACAGATTTTCGAGTCCGTAGGCCTTTTTCGTAATGCACCATTCCACAAACTCGTCCCATATTTCGCCAGCCTGTGCTTCGACGAAAATGTTGTCTGCTGTTTCGTAAACGATTTTTCTGCCTTTGGTTGCGGGATGTATTATTGTGCCGTCGAAGTTTTTGGTAAACAAAACGTTGCTACCTCCTCCGAGTACAAAAAACTTGAAGTCGCTGTCGTTTTTGTGAAGTCTGATGAAGTCGAACAATTCCTCGTCGGTGCTGTATTCGAAGAAGGTCTTGCATTTGGCTTCTATGCCGAAAGTGTTGTGTTTCTTTAAGTTGTAGTCGTTTTCAAGTGTCATTGCGAAAATTTTACTGCAAAGGTAATAATGAAAACGATTGCGATTGTTTCCCGATATATTTTTTATCCACAATCCGATGTGTTCTGCTATTTTTTCACAATAAAAATGGCAATTTTTGAGATGAAAAAAAATCATGAAAATGTTTTGTGTGTTCGTTTCAATATGTTATCTTTGCGATAAATTATTAAACATTTTAAAAACGTAATAATATGAAGAAATTAGTTATTGTATTGGCAGTTATTGCTATGGCTTTCGGAATGTCATCATGCGCAAAGAAGGGTGCTGCAACTCCTACTGAAGCAACTCAGGCTTACTATGAATTGTTGAAGAAGGGTGATTTCAAGGGCGCAGTTCAGAGCACTTATGACTACAACAAGGAAATGTCAAAGGACGAAAAGGAATCAGTTGATGCTATGCTTGATATGACTGCAAGCAAGATCCAGGCAGCTATGGACGAAAAGGGTGGAATGAAGGAATTCGCACTCAGCAACGAAGCTATCAACGGCGAAGAAGCAACTGTTGACGTAAAGATTACCTACGGAAACGGTGAAGAAGAAGAAAAGACCGAAAACTTGATGAAGATCGGTGATAAGTGGTTTGTTAAATAATGAATAAATCACTTATATTCATTTTAGTACTATTAATTTTCTGCATCGGATGTCAATCCGGTGCAGAATTTTTTATTGACGAATCAAAACTGCAGGAGGGTGACATTGCTTTCCGCGGAGGCACTAGCGTTTCGAGCTATGTGGTGGAGATTGCCGACAAGAACGGGATATACTCGCATTCGGGAATGTTGGTGAAATATGAGGGCAAATGGAAGATTGTCCATGCTGTTCCTGGTGAGGAAGACGAAACCGATGGAATACAGTACTTGAAAATGGACGACCTTGACCTTTTCTTCGCTCCCGACCGCGCTTGCGCTGGATGTTTCGCCCGCTACGATACTACTCCCGAAGTGCTCGAAAAGGTGGCTCAAGAAGCCATAAGATGGTGGAAAAAGAAAATTCTTTTCGATAATGACTATTTGATGTCCGACACGACAAAATTGTACTGCTCCCAGCTCGTGCAGTTGTCGTTCGAAAGCCAAGGTATCGATGTCGCTCAAGGTCGTTGCCATAAGTTCCCGTTGGCCGACGAAATGGTAATTTATCCGTCCGACATATTGGACAATCCCAAGATTACAAGGTATTACATATTGGAGGAGAAACCGAAAAACTAATTGGTTTCTGCTTTTTGCAAAATAATTCGTACCTTTGACAAGTTTTTTCAAGGTATGAAACGCATTTTTGTATCGGTAACTAACGACATGACAAACGACCAGCGCGTAAATCGCGTGTGCAACACCTTGTGCGACATGGGGTTCGATGTGGTGGTGCTGTGCCGTAGGCTGAAGTCGTCGGCAGAACTTGAGCCGCGAAGGTACAAGGTAAAGCGCTTCCGCTTGCTGTTCAACAAAGGAATGCTGTTTTATGCCTGCTTCAACATGAGGCTTTTTTTCTATCTGCTGTTCCATGGTTGTGATGCACTTCTCGCCAACGACCTCGATACCTTGCTAGCCAATGCGATGGCATCCAGGTTGAAGCGAAAAAAGCTTTACTACGATACCCACGAACTTTTTACCGAAGTGCCCGAACTCCAGAATGCAGGCTTTAAGAAAAAAGTGTGGTTTTGGATTGAAAGGAAGTGCATTCATCGTCCGGTGGCAACATATACGGTTTGCAATTCTATTGCCGATTATTACAACGGAAAGTATGACCTTAATATGAAAGTTGTGCGTAATCTGCCGACATCAAAAGAAATACAACCATACGGAGGCAGAGAAAACATTCTTTTGTATCAAGGTGCACTCAATATGGGACGCGGAATCGAGTTGCTGATTGAAATGATGAAGCTTTTTCCTGACTACAAGTTGTACATTGCTGGCAAGGGCTATATGGATGCGGAACTCAAGAAGTTAGCTTCCAATTTGAACTTCTCGGACAGGGTTGTTTTTACAGGCAATTTACGTTTCGATGAATTGCACAAGTTAACTTCGCGAGCAAAGATTGGCTTCTCGGTGGAGCCAGTCGTTTGCTCCAATCTTCCCGAGATGCGAGCTGTAGTCGATGAATATGCAGTTGGTGAAATTTTTGCAGAACATGATGCTGAAAGTCTTGCAAATTTGGTTTCTGGAATGTTGGAAAATCCTGACAAATTAATTGAATATCACAATAATTGCATTGTGGCTGCTAAGGTTTTGAATTGGGAAAACGAACAGAAAATTTTGCGTGGAATTTATGAAGGCGAGTAGTTTTGTAAAAATGGTATTGACGGCAGTTTTTGTGTTGCTGGCGTCGGGTGTATTTGCGCAAACCGATGATTCTGATTTTGGCAGGGCGGAGCAGCTGTATAAGGAGCAGAATTACAAGAAAGCCATTGTCTTTTACAAAAAAGCTGCCGACGAAGGAAATGTTTCGGCTCAGTATGCTTTGGCAAATTGCTATTATTATGGTCAGGGTGTAGAGCGAAACGTAAATACCGCTGTGGAAATGTGGCGCAAGTGTGCCGAAAGTGGTAATGTCGAGGCGCAAAATAGGATGGGAGCCTGCTATTACGAGGGCGAGGCTGTGGAAAAGAATTACGATGAGGCTGCACGTTGGTGGAAATTGGCTGCCGAACAAGGAAATATGTATGCCCAGTTCGATTTAGGGATTTGTTATTACAATGGTCACGGTGTGGAACGCAATTTCGAAAAGGCTATGGAATTGTGGCGCAAGTCGGCGGCGCAGGGCAATGCCGATGCAATCGGAATGTTGAAAATGTTTGAGTGAAAACGGCTAACAGTCTTGCAGTCTGACAGCCTAACAGTCGCGATGTCCACGAAATGTTTTGCCTCTGATATTTAAGACATTTAGCGCCTCACCTCTGAAACCCAGAAACGAGCTTTAGCCCAAGAAACCTAGAAACGGCGTAGCCATTGAAACTTAGAAACAGGCGTCCGCCTAGAATATTGCGAACATCTGCTTTGCAATGAGCAAATAGATTATCAAGCCCATAATATCGTTGAAAGTGGTGATAAATGGTCCTGTTGCGATGGCGGGGTCAACTTTCATCTTGTTGAGCAACAAAGGAATAAGTGTACCAAGTACGGTTGCGAACACGATTACCGAAAGTAAAGCCACGCTAACTGACAAGGTAAGGGCAAAGCTGTCGGAGAAGAAGAAGTTGTATGCGAAAATCAGTCCTCCGCATATAAGTCCGTTGCAAGCGCCGATGCGGAATTCCTTGAAAAGCTTTTTGCCTGTTGAGTGTATGTCGAGGTCGCCGCTTGCGAGACCTTGTACAACGATAGCCGACGACTGAACACCAGCGTTTCCGCCCATTGCAGCGATAAGCGGAAGGAACATTGCAAGCGAGGTGTACGATGCCATTTCCTCGTCGAAGACACCGATTATCTGTGACGACAAAACACCGCCGAGCATTCCTATCAACAACCACGGTATACGCGATTTCGTCTGCTTGAATACGCTGTCCGAGAAGTTGACATCTTTGGTAATACCTGCGCTTAACTGGTAGTCCTCTTCGGCGTTTTCGCGGATGACATCTACAACATCGTCGATGGTGATTCGTCCCATCAGACGACCAATGCTATCGACAACGGGAATTGCCACCAAGTCGTACTTTTCCATGATTTTTGCAACCTCTTCGGCTTTGTCGTCTGTCTTTACCGAAACTGTGTCCTCTTCGAGCAGATTTACGATTTTCTGGTTTGTGGAACTGAAAAGCAGTGATTTCAACGAAACAGTACCTTTGAAGATATTGTTGTCGTCAACTACATAAAGGTAGTATATTTCATCAATCAATTCGGCTTGGTCACGCATTTCGCCGAGAGCCTGCTTCACGGTAAGGTTCTCGTTTATCGATACAAGCTCCTTAGCCATGATACCGCCGGCGGTATCTTCGTCGTAGCTCAACAGGTCAACAATGTCGCCAGCCTGGTCGACGTCCTTGACGTGCGAAAGAATTTCCTCCTGCACATCGTCGTCCAAGTCACCAAGAATGTCGGCTGCATCATCCGATTCCATCTTGTCGATGAGCTGTTCACCAATGACATCGCTTGGGATGGTTTCGAGAAGTTTTTCACGCTCGTCGTCCTCGAGTTCCACAAGCACATCGGCCTTGGTCTCGGCATCGAGCAGCATGAACAAAAAAGTGCAGTCGTCGAGGTCGATTTCCTCGAAGTATTCGGCGATGTCGGCAGGGTGCATATCCTGTATCATCTCCGCAGCTCTTGCCGAGTCACGATTTTGTATGACTTCGGTAAGTTCGTCTAAGAATTCTTTTTTTATTTCGACTGCCATCTCCCGCAAAATTTGTGCGCAAAGATAGTGAATGTTTGCAACAAATCAAAGATTTGATGGTTCGAAAAAACGTAGAACTTAAAAAATTATTTTGTTGTCAATTGTCATAATATATTTAACTTTGCTATTGTCGCTGTTAGGCGTGTTAGTGTTTTGTAATATACTGAATGTTAGTGTTTTTTAATAATTATATCATGAAAAAAGTATATTTTTTAGTCTTTGCTATTGTATCTGTTATGGGATTGATGGCAATTAGTGGATGCGACAAGAAAGAAACCTATACGGTTACTTTTGACGCAAATGGTGGAACCGGTACAATGGTATCGCAAACATTTACCGAAGGTGAACAGCAGCCTCTTACAAAGAATGCTTTTGCTCGCGAAGGCTATACCTTTGCAGGATGGAACACAATTCAGGGTGGAACAGGCACCTCGTATCGTGACGAGGAGGCTATAATTGTAGTTTCCGACATGACGCTCTATGCTCAGTGGACCGAAAATGCAGCTTCTGGTGGCGACCCCTCAGCTCCTTTGGGCGGACATGCATACGTCGACCTTGGTTTGCCGAGCGGAACTTTATGGGCTACTTGCAATGTTGGTGCCGATACTCCCGAAGGTAATGGAAACTACTATGCATGGGGAGAAACTGCTACGAAAGAAGTCTATGATAATGCTTCATATACCTATTCCGATTCTCCTGCAACACTTCCGGCAAGTGCCGATGCTGCAGCAGCAATCTGGGGTAACGGATGGCGTATGCCGACTAAGGATGAGTTTGTAGAATTGTTTAGCAATTGCACAAACGAATGGACTGCTCAAAACGGGGTGGTCGGACGTTTGTTTACAGCAACTAACGGAAATAGCCTCTTCCTTCCCGCATCTGGTGCACGTCTTGATGATATCCTCGATGGAATTGGTGAATATGGTTATTATTGGTCAGCTTCGCTCGATTCAGATCATACCGAGGCTGCTTGGGCGCTTACCTCTATTACTGACGACTTGTAAAGTAATTTATGTTGATTTATAGGGTGTTACAAAGGGAGGTTGCATTTTTATGCGACCTCCTTTGCTTTAATATCCTTGCATAACGAAGTTAATAATACTTCGTAAATCCCAAATATTATTTATTTTTACGCCAAATTTATCGCATGATTATTGGCTTGATAATATTGCTTTTGGTTTTTGCTCCTGTCGATGAGGTTTCTGCACATCAGCGGGCAAAGTACAATGTGGTAATTGACACCGACTGCGGAATGGACGATTTCCGTGCCTTGACCTATTTTATGGCATCGCGCGACTTCAATATCGATGCGGTGCAGTCGGTCGGAGCTGTGCTCGATGCAGAAACATCTTCACAATATTTGGCTTCTCTACTTGGCGAACTTCACCACGAGGGAATATTTCTCGGAAAGGGCTTGGATGCCAAGAATTTCAAGAAAAATTGTTCGCCAGCCATAGATTTTTGGAAAAATAGGGCAGATGTTGCCGTAAAACCTCGTGCCGATGCTGTTTATACGGCCATTACAAATAGTCGCAAGCCAGTGATATATGTTGCTATGGGACCATTGACGAACCTTGCCGACCTTGTTGATAAGCATCCAGAACTTGCATCGAAAATCAGTTATGTGCTTTGGGCATCGAGTACAAAGGATGGTCAGCCGAGCGGATACAATTACCAGATGGACAAGTCGGCATACGATAAAGTTCTTGCATTGGGATTGAAACTGAAGGTTTTGGATGCAGGCAGAGTGTTCTATCCCGACGATTTTCTGTCATTTTTGCCCGAAATCAACACTCCATACGCACAAACTTTCGCTAAATATTATCAGGGTCAGACATTTGCATCAGTCCGTTTTTACGATGACTTGCTACCGTTCTATATACTTTATCCTGAATTGTTCAGCGAGACGGCAAATCAAAACATTTCGGTGCTTACGCCTAAGCCAGATTCATATTTCGATGTAATAGCAACGCGAGTACTGAATTCCACCGAGACAGAAAAGGGCGTAATAATTACCGAAATGCCACGAAGTAAGTCGTTGCTGTCGGCAGATGTTGCGCCAATCGTTGAGCAAGTCATACAGAAATACGGCTATATCGAGTACAAATTGGTGCTTCTGACTTCGGAAATGCACTCGCATTTGGGAATTTATTCCATAATCGGCGCAAAAATGGGGCTTCGCATTTTGGAATATTTGCACGTTGGTCTCGATGAGGTTACAATTGTGTCGAATGCAGGTTCCGAACCGCCTTTGAGTTGCCTCAACGATGGCTTGCAGATAGGAGCGGGGACAACTTTGGGCTATGGAGCGATAACAATTTCGGCAGATAAGGATGTTTCACCGTCGGTAGTTGTGAATTACAATGGACGTAAGCTGCTTTTCAAGGTTAAAGATGAAGTGAAGCGCGAAATAGCCTCCGATGTTATGGCATTGATACAGAAGCATGGTTTGGAATCGGATGTCTATTGGAGCGAAATTCGTCGTCTGGCAATAGAAAAGTATTGGAAGGGAAAGAGCAGGTTAGAGATATTTGAGGTGGAGGAGATGTAGAGTCGTTGCGAGCAACGACTAATAAATTAAAAGTTAGCAGTTAAAAGTGGTAGTACCGACAAAAATTTTATCTATCTTTACATCTCAATTTCTAAAAACGATTTTGCAATGAAAAAGATAGCATTGGTATCTGGCGCAACCGCTGGAATTGGAAAGGCAACTGCCGAAATATTAGCTAAAAACGGTTATAATGTAATAATTACTGGCCGTCGCAACGAGAGACTTGTGGAATTGAAAAAAGAAATCGAAAGTGCAACCGATTCAAAGGTTTATACGCTCAATTTCGACGTTCGCGACAACAAACAGGTGTGCGATGCAATAGATTCGCTTCCCGCTGAGTGGAAAAATATTGATGTGTTGGTCAACAACGCTGGTCTTGCATCAGGACTCGACCCAATTCAGAGCGGCGACATCGAGGACTGGGAAAAGATGATTGATACCAATGTGAAAGGTTTGCTTTACCTTACACGTAAGGTTTCTCCGATGATGATTGAACGCAAATCTGGTCACATCGTCAACATAGATTCCATCGCAGGCAAGGAGGTTTATGCAAACGGAAATGTCTATTGCGCTACAAAACACGCAGTTGACGCACTGACAAAAGGTATGCGCATCGATATGCTTCCCTATGGCGTGAAGGTTTCGCAGGTTTCGCCCGGAATGGTCAACACCGAATTCTCAACAGTTCGCTTCCATGGCGACAAGGAACGCGCCGACCATACCTACGACGGACTTACTCCGCTCTACGCCGAAGACATTGCCGACTTCATCCTCTACATCGTAACCCGTCCTGCACACGTCTGCATCAACGATATGATTGTGATGCCGGCTGCTCAGGCAAACTCAACTGTGAATTTCCGTAAAAAATAAATAGTATGATTACCTTTTTTATAGCCATTGCGGTGCTGATTGTCGGTTATTTCCT
>CADARW010000082.1 GCA_902790405.1 uncultured Bacteroidia bacterium | reverse complement strand
CGATGAGCATTCCCATGAAGCTGTTTGCACCAACGGCAACAATCATTGCCGCTGCACCCACTGCCGACAATCGCAGTCCGAACACGATGGATTTCTTGTAGCCAAACCGCGCTATGAAGTCGTTGCGTCTAACAACCGAGTAAGCGAAAAGTATCAAAGCCCCGACATAATATGCAAGATAGAATGCAAAGTCGATAAGCTGGCTTTGGAACTGGTCGAGGTTGAAATAATGCTTGCAGAACGGAATGAAAATGCTGTTTCCTGCTGCCATGAAGCCCCAGAAAAAGAATACTATAATAAGTATCGACAGGGCACCGTAGTTGGTTTTTTGCTTGTTATCTGTCATAAAAGTATTTTTTGCAAAGTTACTATATTTTTTGTTTCTATGCCTGCGGCGTTTCTGTGGCTGTCGCCGTTTCTAAGTTTCAGGTTGTTTGAATTTGTTTTAGATTGTTTGAATTTGTTGAATCTTTAAATTCTTGAACATTGAACATTGAACCCTTGAACTTTGAACATTCCTTAGAACAAGTATCCCATCTTCACATAGAAATTCATCATCTTGCCGTTGTCCTGCTTGTTGATGGCTGTAGCCCAGTCGACAGAAAGAATGAAGTTCTCGTTCATGGCGACTTTCAGTCCTATGCCAGCTGCCGAATGAGGCATGTAGGTTTCTTTTCTCGACAAGTTAAAGTAGTCCTCATACTTGTCTGTGCGTCCAGTTGCGACGTTGTAGGCAGTAATGGCTGTTCTTATTTCGGTCTCGTCGAGCTTGTAGGGCTGGGTAACAACGCCCAAGTCGAAGAACGGGTTCAAGCCGATGTAGAAATGCTGCTTTCCGATGTCGAAGTTTACAATCTTTGTTCTAAGTTCAACATTTGCGTAAGCAAAACCATTCGCAAGAATCCTATTACGCATAATTCCGCGCAACGAATTTCCACCGCCAAGACCTTCATATATTACGCGCTGAATGAAAAGCGTGTTGAGGTAGGTGTTCATGTAGAAAGGCGATTCGCCAACAATTGTGTTTTGCGTTCCGATTCGGTAGGCCAGAGTGATTCTGTCCTTGTATATCGGCACATAGTGTCTGAATGTGAAGTTGAACTTCAAGTTGTTGTATTCGGTCTGTTTGCCGAATGCAGCCGAGTAGGTGAAGAACGCATCTGTATAAATGCCTCGCGACGGATTGGAGCGCTTGTCGCGGCTGTCGAAAGTGATGCCGCCACGCACATACGGATGCCAACCGCCATTAGCTTCGTCGGGCTTTATTATGCCCCAGTTGCGGTACAGCTCGTACAGTCCCTGAACCGACGGGTCGAGGTATTTGATGTCAGTCGGCTGGCGTTTGCCGTTGAGCATGGCAATGTCGCACTCGTCAATCATATATCCCAGTACGCCAAGACCGGCATTCCATTTCAACGCACCGGTGATTGTACCCTCGATGTCGGCGGCAACACGCACAAGGTCGCGTTTGTACTTGTAGAATGCACGCGAAATGTATTCGCTCGAGTCCTTCTTAGCATTGTGCCATCCCATGTGGTAAAGAGTAGGGTATCCGTTGTAGCCGTAGAAGTCGCACATTGCGTCGGGCAGATACGATACGTCAATAGTTAGGCGATGGTCAGGAATCAAGTATTTCGAATCGTAGAAGAAACGGAAAAGTCCGTATCTTTTGGTTGTGTATGCTGCTTCTACGTAGAACGAATGTATGTATTCGGGGTATTGGCTTCCGTCGCCGTAGTAGTATATGTTCGACAGTGCGCCGAACTGGAATCCGAGGTCGGCATCGTAGGCTACGCTAGGCAGTATGCCAAAGTTCCATCCAGTCTTTACGTTGTTGCTGTCTTTCTTCTCTGTCTCTGCCATTGCACCTGTTGCGATGAGGGCTATGATGGTAAGTGTTATGATTTTCCTCATAAGCTTGATTTTTAGATGTCTAGAATAATTTTAGAAGGTATGCGATGCCGACACCCATATAGGTTCCGATTGCATATCCGATAAGTCCTATTACTATACCGCTGATAAGCACCTTCTTGTTTCCCATTGCACCTACTACAGGCGGGATAAATGGCGGTGAGCAGAAGAGTCCAACTTGGGCGACAGTGTATAGGTCACCGTTGATTTTTGCAAAACGGCAGAAAATAATGTGGACAATTACCGACACAAGCATTATGTACAGGACGAACAGTCCGAGTGAAACTGCCGACATGTCGATGTTGTACGGGTTGAACTGCGAAGCGACTACTATGCTGAATATCAGTATGAAAATCATGCCAAGTTCGAAAGTTTTCGGCAGTTCGCGGATTTTTTTCGAGAAAGATGCTATAATCGAAAGTGTGGTTATGGTAAGGATTATAACCAGTTCGTTGAGTTTTCCTGTGCCAGCTTCCTTGTCGCCAACAATGCCAAGGTTATAGAATAGCAATGACAGTCCCGCGCCAACAGCAAGGAAGGCAATCGACAGCAGCAGGCCGAGCATGGTTCTTGGAAAGACTTTCTTGTTGAGCATCTTTCCATAGTTTTCGATGCCATGTTCTTCGAGGTTCTTATGGTTGGCTGTCGATACGGCCGAAGTCTCGTCGGGGAAAGGCAATATTTTTCTGAAAAGCTTGTAACCGCCGCCAGTGATGAACATTATAAGCGGGAATGTTATCAGCATCTGGAAGGTGAGCACTAAGGTAATTGTAGTGGGGTCAACGCCGAGGGCGGCACCAAGTGCGTTGAAGTTCATTGTTCCGCCAGTGTATATGCCAGTCATCATTGCCGAAACGTTTGCAATGTCGTTTACGCCAGAGTTGCGGAAGATGAAAAATCCAGTGATTACGGCTGTTGCGATTGCTATTATTCCGCCTACAAGAGCAAGTATTGTCTTTGGCAGCGAACGAGTCCACAGCTTGAAGTCGCAGTTGAACAACATCAGCGGAATAGCAATCGGAACCGATATGTTCATTATCAGTTTCTGTATGCTTTCGAAGGTTGCTGCTTCGGCAGTAGCAGGGTCAAAGGTGACGAATCCAGTAAGGCTCATTATTATGCCGACGGCGTATGCAAGTATTACGGTGCCTATTTTCTGTAGTATTTTCCATTTGTGGAATGCCGATACTATAATTATTGGGAATAGCAGGTAGATTGATATTGCAATAATTGACCGCATAGTATGTATTTTATGTTTTGGGCACAAAAATAATTGGTTTTGATATGGAAATTGTTGAAGAAAGTGGCATTTAATTAAACGTGAGGTGTTAATACTTACAAATGGGCTTTGCTCTCTTTGGTTTCTGCTAATGCTAAACCAGCGGCGTATGAATAAAAAAAGGGGCGCCATAAAGACGCACCCTATATTAAAGCAATATGAAAAAGTCGTTATTTTTCGGGAACAAGACGAACCTTTACGTAGCTGTTGAACTTGAAGTACTTGTCGGCAGCCTTTGTCATCTGTTCCTTGTTGATGCCGTTGATGCGAGCATCTTCACCCTTTGCTTCTTCGGGGGTAATGTCGCCTTCTACAAGGTCAATTATAAGGCCTCTCCAGTATCTGTTTTCCTTGACTTCGGTTTCGTGTTCGCGTCTCTTCTTCTCGATGGTCTTTGCGATATCTTCGTCGTTGATGTCACCGCTC
This sequence comes from uncultured Bacteroidia bacterium, assembly GCA_902790405.1. Lineage (GTDB taxonomy): Bacteria > Bacteroidota > Bacteroidia > Bacteroidales > ML635J-15 > Bact-19. Next base: position 6,386 of record CADARW010000082.1, on the reverse strand, counting down.
TGGATTGACTTTATAACGTTGAAAATCTTTTCCTTGAGTTCTGGTTCCCTTGCTGGGTCGCAGCTGTAGAAAATCTGGACTGCATATCTTCCTGTAGGTTTGTTTGAAGTCATAGGATATGCACCTATAGAATATACGCCGCTTTCCTTTTCGCGAATCTGTTCGAGGAGCTTGGTGGTGAGAATCTTGCAGATAGCATCGATTTCGGTGTTGTTCTGTGCGTTGTAGTCAAAATCTCCGTGGAACATTATGATTTCTACGCACTTGTCGTCCTTACCCTTTCTAACATCCTTTTCGATTCCACCCTTTGGAGGACGGATTCCGAGGTCGACAAAGGTTTCGGTACGCTGAACAGTTTCGAGTGAACCTAAGTACTTTTCAATCATCGGTTTTGCCTTCTTGCTGTCGATATTGCCGACAAAGTAGAAAGTGAAGTTGCATGGGTCGTTGAAGCGCTGCTTGTAGAACTTGCTCATATTCTTGAAGTTAACTTCGTCGAGCATAGCTGGAGTCATAGGTTTGCGGTATTCGCTGTAGTTGGCCATGAGCCATCTCATCGAATCCTGCCATACGCTCTGCGGGTCGAGGCTTGCGTTTTCGAGCAGACCCTTCTGCTTTTCGATGTACGACTTGAAAGCATCTTCGTTGAACTTAGGCTGTGTGAAATAAGCGTTTACAAGTTCGAGCATTGTTTCGAATCCTTCAACGTCGCATCCGCCGACGAAACCTTCTTCGGTTTCACCGATGTATGGCGATACGTGAGCATTTTTGCCAGAGAGGTATTTCTGAAGTTCGGTTGCATCGTAGTTGCCGAGACCGCTTTCGTCCATTACATCGGTAATGCACTGAATTGTGAGAGCATCATTTGCATTGTACTTTGAGTAACCGCCTTCGCTCTTTGCTGTCATTGTGATTTCGTCAGCCTTGAAGTCGGTGTGCTTGATAACAACCTTAACACCATTGCTCAAAGTCCAGGTTTCGTAGCCGAAATCCTTGTTGGTAGCCTTCTTTGAAACCTTGCCCTTTGCTCCGAGAGCATCTACAAGAGGCTTGTCGGCAACCTTATCTACGTAAGGTTCTGTACTTGTCTGGTTTGCTTCCTCGAAAGCTTTTCTAATCTGTGCTTCGGTCGGGAGCTTTGAGCCTGGCTTTTCGGGAGCCATAGCGAAAACCACGCAATTGTCGTCGGTAATCATTGTGGTAGCATAGTTGTTGACTTCGTCGAGTGTGATTTCCGGAATGTACTTGTTGTAGAGCTGATGTTCGTATTCTGCGCTCATATATGCTGAATGAGGCGGCATAAAGTTAGCCTTGTATTCGTTGATATAGCTTTCAGATTTTTGTTTGTCGCGTTCGTTGTACTGCTTGTCGATCATCTTCAGCAGGTCCTTCTTTGCGCGGTCGAGTTCGGTCTGTGTAAATCCGTGCTGTATCATTCTCTGGTTTTCGGTTGCAAGAACTCTTACTGCGTTTTCGATCTTGTCGTTCTGAAGCAGTGCGAAGTTCATGAAAGCATCCTTTCCACCCATGAACGAAGAGTATGCGCCGGCAGCCTGTACGAAAGGAGGATTAGGTGCCATTGCGATTTCTGCGAAACGAGCCGACAACATCTGCGACATAAGCATCGAGACCATATCGCGGCGAGCATCTGCTACAGTAACAGTCTTCGACTGCGGGTGCTTATAGAGAATCTGAATCATAGTTTGAGGACATTCGGGATCGGTTGCAAACTTTACGATAGTTTCCTTGTTGTCGGGAATGATTTCTACAGGACGAGTTTTTGGATTTTCTGGTTTTGGAATCTGTGAGAAAAGCTTCTTAACGCGAGCTTCCATGTCGGCCGGGTCGAAGTCACCAACAACTATTACAGCCATAAGGTCGGGACGATACCAAGTCTTGTAGAAGTCCTTTATAACCTTCGGGTCGAAATTATCGACAACTTCCATAAGACCTATCGGGAGGCGTTCGGCATACTTTGAGCCGTTGAACATAGCATTGAGCATTTCGGTCTGGATGCGTTCCTGTGCGCCCTGGCTCAAACGCCATTCTTCGTGGATAACGCCTCTTTCATCGTTAATCATATCGTCGTCGAACGAAAGTTCGTGAGCCCAGTCGTAGAGTACGAGCAAGCCCTTGTCGATGAATTCGCTGCTATCGGTTGGAACCTTGATTCCGTATACTGTTTCGTCGAACGAAGTGTATGCGTTTACCTCGTGACCGAACTGCATACCTATTGATTCAAGGTAGTTTACGAGTTCGTTCTTGCTGAAGTGTGTACTTCCGTTGAACGCCATGTGCTCGGTAAAGTGAGCCAGACCGCGCTGTTCTTCGGTTTCGAGAACAGAACCTGCATATACGGCAAGTGTGAGTTCTGCACGTTTTTCGGGAATTGAGTTTTGTCTAATATAATAGGTAAGCCCGTTGTCGAGTTTGCCTACGATTACCTTAGGGTCGTTTGGCAACTTGTCGGAAAGTGCCATTCCCTGCGAAAATGCTGCTCCTATGCCAAGCAATAGTGCGAACAGCAAAAGTGTGAATTTTTTCATCTGTATTTAATTTTTAAATTTTCTGGGTGCAAAATTATCTCTTTGAGACATACGTTAAAGTGAAAGATTTCTTAAACTGTCAGCCTCCCCATATTGTACCTGTTCAATTACTTTTCCCTTTTCGTAAAATAGTTTCAAAACTTCGGTTCCGTCTTCCAGATAGAATGTCCAGATGCCTTCGGCGGTGTCGTTTACATATTTTTTATTGTATTGCACTTGTCCGTTTACATAATAGACTTTGTTTTCTCCATTACGCAATCCGTGGCAATAGTCGCCGGTGCTCCAAACCTTTCCGTTGTCGTACCAAGCCGTCCAGCGTCCGTCGCGCAATCCGTTGCTGTCGAGAGGACCTTCCATGCATATGTTGCCGTTCTTGTAGTAACGTTTCTCATACGTAGCTGTGGTGGTATCGGACTTGTCGTAGAATTTTATGCGGCGAATTTCTCCACTGTTGAAGGTATCGGTTACAGAATATTCGTACACGGTTGCAAGTGTATCGGTAGTTAGCACTTCGGGAAGCGGTTTCTCGTTTTGCCCCTTGCATGAAAATAGTGAGTAGGCTGTTGCGAATGCAAGAATGATGATGAGTTTTTTCATTTGTTTTTTATTGAGACGCAAGATTTTGCGTCTTTACCTATTTTAATAATTATTAATTATCAATTGTTAATTGTCCATTCATTTATTCTGTCTTTTCTCCGAAAGCCAAATCGCCAGCATCGCCAATTCCAGGGACTATGTACGATTTTACAGTCAGTTCGTCATCTATGGCGCCAGTCCATACAGTAACCATACTTTCGGGCAATACCTTTTCAATATATTCAAGGCCTTCGCGACTTGCAATCACAGCTGCAACATGAACATGCTTTGGCGTTCCGTATTCAAGCAATCCTTTGAATGCAAGCTCTATACTGCTGCCACTGGCGAGCATCGGGTCGCAAATTATTACATTCCTGTCCTCTATGGATGGTGATGTGATGTAGTCGATTTTTACCTCGAACTTGCCGCTTTTCTTGTATTTGCGGTATCCAGCAATGAATGCACTTTCGGCATGGTCGAAAAAGTTGAGGAAACCCTTGTACATCGGTAGTCCAGCACGTAGAATGGTTGCCAGGACCGGCTGTTCCTTGAGCGTAGGTACTGTTGCAATGCCAAGCGGAGTTATTACGTCTTCCTCGGCAAATGGCAGTCGCTTGCTGATTTCGTATGCCATTACTTCGCCTATTCGAGTGAGGTTGTTGCGGAAACGCAACCTTTCCTGTTGAATCTGTACGTCTCTTATCTCCGATAGAAACTGGTCGAGCAAACTGCCCTTGCCACCTAAATTAATAATCTTCATAACCCTATTATTTTTTAATATTCGGTTGTAAAAATAATTCTTTGATTTGGACTGAAGAAGTTTTTTTTGAAATTTGTGTGTATTTTATACTTTATTACACGTAATTGGTAGATTTTTGGCGATTGTTTCATATAAAATTTTTTCTAAGATATAACATTTTTTCGTTTTTTTGTATAATTGAACAAAAAAGTGCTTGCCAGAAAAAAAAAAGTCCATACTTTTGTATCGCAATCAGATGACAAAATGACGTCTGGTTATTTAAATTGCCCTCATATTATCAAACTTTATTTTAACCTCCGTTAGAATCCCAAGCTTTCGGAGGTTTTTTTATTGTCTCCCCGATTTTATTTGTTAACTTTGCATTTCTTAAAGTAAATTGAGAACAATGGAATATTCAGCAAAGGAAATTGCCGATATGCTAGGCGGCAAAGTAGAAGGCGACGGTTCGGTTATGATTTCGAAATTCGCAAGAATCGAGTACGGAGAGCCGGGAGCCATTTCGTTTTTAGCAAACCCCAAGTATGAGCAATACATATATACAAGCAAGGCTTCGGCTGTGATTGTAAACAACGGCTTTGAGCCTCATGGAGATATTTCGGCTACTTTGATTCGCGTCCCTGATGCCTACAAGTCGGTTGCCGATTTGCTCCACATCTACGCCGTGAAATATACTCCCAAAGGTCGCGAAATGCGCAGCAAGGTTCATCGCACGGCAAAAATTGGTAAAGGTTGCTACATAGGCGGGTTTGCCTACATCGACAAGAATGCCGTTCTGGGCGACAATGTTCAGGTACATCCGCTATGCTATGTGGGCAAGAATGTGAAAATCGGCGACAACACCATATTATATCCGGGCGTGAAGATTTACTACGATTGCGAAATCGGAAAGAATTGCATAATCCACTCCAACGCTGTCATTGGTGCCGATGGATTTGGCTTTGCGCCCAATCCAGACGGTGAGTTCGAGAAGATTGAGCAGATTGGCAATGTCGTCATCGAGGACAATGTGGAACTTGGTGCGCTTGTTACCATCGACCGTGCAATTGCCGGTTCCACCATAATCCGTCGTGGCGTAAAGCTCGACGACCACAACCATGTGGCTCACAATGTTGAGATTGGCAAGAATACCGTTATGGCTGCACAAGGCGGAATCGCCGGTTCGGCAAAGATTGGCGAAAACTGTATGTTCGGCGGTCAGGTGGGAATAGGTCCGCACTCCAACATTGCCAACCGTACCAAGATGCAAGCCAAGACAGGAATAGCCGGCACGGTAAAGGAGGAAAATGCAGTCCTTATGGGAGCTCCCGCAATGGATGCCCACAAGTATCAGCGTCTGTATGTGCGCTTCAAGCAGCTCGACGACATGGCAAAGAAGATTGAAATGCTGGAAAAGCAAATTGAAGAGTTGAAAAAGAAGGGAGAATAGAAACAATGTATTCGTGCAACACAAAAGGTTATAATTATGGATTTCAATAGTTTAAACTTTACAATTTTTTGTGTGAATAATGTTGCGGCATATCTGAATAGGAGTGCAAAAGAAGTATATCATCTGATGCAAGATGCTGATATAATTAATGGTTATATTGTTCCGTGTTATGATGTATTGCACACATTTTCAAAAGAATACATAGTAGAAGATTTGGTTTCGTTTATGCAAAAGAAAGGGGCATTGTCATGATATTGTACCATACATCGACAGTTGAAATACGTCAACCTGATTTATTACATTCCCGTCCTCGACTCGATTTTGGCAAGGGATTTTATCTGACTCCGATTTGTGAACAGGCAGAACGTTATGGAGAGCGTTTTATCAGACGTGGCGAAAAGGCAATTCTCAATGTTTTTTTGCTTGATGAAAATCGCGCCGAGTGTTCCCACAAAATTTTTACAGCATACGATGGAGAATGGCTCGACTTTATAACTGCGTGCCGTAAAGGATTGCCACATAATGTGTACGACATTATAGAGGGAGGTATTGCGGATGATCAGGTGTTTGATACTGTTGACTTATATTTTTCAGGAGTTTATACACGCGAACAAGCGCTTGCACAACTTCAATACAAAAAACCTAATCACCAAGTATGTATCACTTCACAACATATACTTGACAAGTATTTACATTTTCAATCATCAAAAAGATTATGACTATGCAAGCCAATCCCACTATATTGCAAATGAAATATGCGCGTATCGTAAAAATATTCGCCGAACAAGCAGGCTTGTCCTACGAGGATGCTTTGGGCAAATTTTATGATTCTCAAACATACGACTTAATAAGCAATGGCATAGCTGATATGCATTGCTTTAGTGATGAATACCTTGCAGATGAACTTTTAATTGAATTTGGATACAAAAAAGCACCAAAATAAGCAATTACAGAATCGACAATTGCAATTGTCGAATTATAAATAACTAATAATGAACACTCTCCTCTCACGCATATCGCAAAACTCCAACTTCGAAAAGCTGACAAGCCTGCTGGCAAACGGCGGACAGGCAAAGGT